>JAYPEA010000023.1:0-14843 GCA_038125525.1 Burkholderiaceae bacterium
GGTACACCGCCGCCAGTGAGACCAACAAAATGGCCTCCAGCGACTCCCTGAGTGTGATCATCACAACGTCAAACATGATGGCTTTTACCTCCCGTTCAGTGCAAAAGAAAAGTGACAAGCCTAAAGTATAAATGAGAATCATTATCATTTGTGGCGTGGCCGACTCGTATCATGGCGGCCCTTGGTTAACAACGATGGCGAGGTAACCCGTGCGTATTGGTTGGATTGGCGTGGGTGAAGTGGGGGGCATACTGGGTGCGGCGCTGGCGCAGCAGCCGGGGGTGAGCGGCGTGGCCGGTTTTGACTTGCAATGGGCTCAAGGCGCCAACGTGCAGGCGGCACGGGCTGAAGCCCTGGGCATTGAGCCCTTGGCCACCCTAGATGCACTGGTGGCGCAAAGCGACGTGATTTTTTCGGCCGTCACGGCGGCCAACACCGAGGCGGTGGCCCAGGCGGCCGCCGGTTGCATGCGCGCGGGGCAATGGCTGGTGGATTTAAATTCGGCTTCGCCGGGTACCAAAACCGCGTGCGCCCAACACCTAGAGGCCGTGGGCGCGCGGTACGTGGAGGTGGGCGTGATGACCTCGGTGCCGCCGCACGGCTTGCGCGTGCCCATGCTGCTTAGTGGGCCGCACGCGCAGGCGCTGGCGCCCACGCTGGCGGGCTGGGGCATGCAGGTGCAGGTGGCAAGCCCCAACTGGGGCGTGGCCAGCGCCATCAAGATGAGCCGCAGCGTAATGATTAAAGGCTTAGAGGCCTTGGTGATTGAGGCCTACACCAACGCCCGAGCCTACGGGGTGGAAGACATGGTGCTGCCCACGCTAGCCGAGACCTTTCCGGGTATGGACTGGCAGGCGCAGGGCGATTACTTTTTTAAGCGCGTGGTGCAGCACGGCAAGCGCCGCGCCGAAGAAATGGCCGAAGCCGCGCGCACGGTGCACGAGGGCGGCTTTGCGCCGTTGATGGCCCAAGCCATTACGCGCAAACAACAAACCGTGGCCGATGCCGCGGCCGCTGGCGTGTTTGCCAAGCTGCCCGCGCAGGCGCGTTGGCAAGACTTTGCCGACGCCTGGCTGGCCCAACCCAAGGCTTAGTCGGCCAGCACCCGTGCGGCGGTGCTTTGCAGCACCCGCAGCGCTTCGCGCTGTGCCGCGCTGCTGGGGTGCGAGGCGCTGCGGGCCACCGACAGCGCAATGCGCAAGCCTTGGCTGCCAATGCGCCGCATGGTGTAAGCCCATGGCCGGGGCGAGCGCAGCACCGCGTGGCGCGACAGCACCGCGCAACCGGCACCGTCGGCCACCAAGTCGAGGGTGGCGGCCACACCGTCAATTTCTAGCGCAATGTGCGGGCGCAGCCGTTGCGCGGCCAGCGCCGATTCCACGCAGGCGCGCACCGCGTTGGGCTGACGTGGCACCACCAGCGGCGTGTGCGCCAGGGCGTGTAGGGTAATGGGGCCAGGTGGGGGGTCTTCGGCCAAACCGGGTGGTCGCTGGCCAACCAGCATCAGTTCTTCGTTGGCCAGCGCCTCGAGCAGCAGCGAGGGCTGCGGGCGTGGGGCGTACAGCACGGCCAAGTCCAGTCGGCCTTGCACCACCTCTTGCACCAGCGCTTGCGACAAGCCCTCAGAGATTGACAAGCGCCCCTCGGGCACGGCTTGGGCAAACGCGCGCATCAGCGGCACGGCCAGCACCCGCGCCACGCTGGGCGGCAAGCCCAGGGCCACCTGGCCGCCGGCGGCGGCATTCAGTTGGTGCAGCATGTCCTCTTCGGCGCGCGCCATTTGGTGCAAGATAGCCCGCGCGTGCTCAAGCAACCGTTGCCCGCTAGGCGTGGGCTCGGCGCCCCGGCCATGGCGGCGCAGCAACGGCTGGCGTAGCCGCGTCTCCAGCGCCCGCACGTGGCGCGAGAGCTGCGGCTGGGTCATGTCCAGCGCCTGTGCCGCGCGGGTAAAGCTGCCCAGCTCGGCCACGCGCACAAAACAGGTGAGTTGCTTCAAATCCATGGGTGATTGACTGCCGGACGGATCGGACCAATTATGCGATTTTTGCATAACAGATAGGCGGGTAGCGAGCTGGTGGTATGGCAAGGGTGGGGCGACAATGCGGACATGACCACCGAACTACACGGCATTTCATCCATGGCCACACGGCACGTGCTGGCCGAATGGGCAGCGGCTTACGTGGCCCAAGGCGGCGTGCAGGTGCAGGTGGAATCGGTGGGCGGCGTGGACGCGGCCAAGCGCGTGGCCGCTGGCGAGGCGTTTGACTGGGTGGCCTTGGGCGAGGGCGCCATGCAGGGCTTGGCGCAGCAAGGCCATGTGCTGGCCCACACCCTGGTGCCGGTGGTGGCATCACCCACGGCGGTGGCGGTGGCCGAGCACGCCGCCGCACCGGCCATTGACAGCGAAGACGCACTGCGCGAGGCCGTGCGTGCGGCTCCCACCTTGGGCTACTCCACTGGGCCCAGCGGCCAGGCGCTGGCCGCGTTGTTTGCGCGCTGGGGGTTAACCGAATTGGTGGCGCCCAAACTGGTGGTGCCGCCCCCGGGTGTGCCGGTGGCGCAGTGGGTGGCCGAGGGCCGCATTACGCTCGGCTTTCAGCAACGCAGCGAACTGTTGGGCGTGCCCGGCGTGCGTGTGCTGGGCAATCTGCCGGCGGCGGTGGCCATTACCACCATTTTTTCGGCGGCGGTGGCCCGCACCTGCAAGCAGCCCGAGGCGGCGAAGGCTTGGCTTGATTTTTTGGTGCAACCCACGCACCACGATGTGTTGCAGCGGCACGGCATGAACGCCGCAAACTAGGAGACTGACCCCATGAATCGCGACCCGCTGGTTATTGACGTACACGGCCACTACACCACCGCGCCAGCGGCGCTGGGCGCATGGCGTGATTTGCAAATTGCTGCCCTGACCGACCCCTCGGTACAGGCCGACCCCAAGGCGCTGCGCATCAGCGACGACGAAATACGCGAGAGCATAGAGACCAATCAGCTGGCCAAAATGCGCGAGCGCGGCAGCGACATCACCATTTTTAGTCCGCGCGCGTCGTTCATGGCGCATCACATCGGCACGCTGGAAACCTCTGCCACCTGGGCGGCCATTTGCAACGAATTGTGCGCACGCGTGGCGCAGTTGTTTCCCAACGAATTCATTGGCGCGGGCATGCTGCCGCAGTCACCCGGTGTAGACCCTGCCACTTGCGTGGCCGAAATTGACAAATGCGTGCGTGACTACGGCTTTGTGGGCATTAACCTCAACCCCGACCCCTCGGGTGGCCACTGGAGCAGCCCGCCTTTAACCGACCGGCATTGGTATCCCATTTACGAAAAAATGGTGGAGTACGACATTCCGGCCATGATTCACGTCAGCACCAGTTGCAACGCGTGTTTTCACACCACCGGGGCGCATTACTTAAACGCCGACACCACCGCGTTTATGCAGTGCATTCAAGGCGATTTGTTTAAAGACTTTCCTACGCTTAAGTTTTTGATTCCGCACGGCGGCGGTGCCGCACCCTACCACTGGGGGCGCTTTAGGGGTTTGGCGCAAGAGATGAAAAAGCCGCTGCTGCAAGAGCACGTGCTCAACAACATATTTTTTGACACCTGCGTGTACCACCAACCCGGCATCAACTTGCTCACCGAGGTGATACCGGTGCAAAACATTTTGTTTGCATCTGAAATGATTGGCGCGGTGCGCGGCGTTGACCCGCAAACCGGCCACTACTACGACGACACCAAGCGCTACATCTTGGCCACGCCCAACCTCAGCCCCGAGCAACGCTTCATGGTGTTTGAGGGCAACGCGCGCCGCGTGTTCTCGCGCCTGGACGCCAAACTCAAGGCCCAAGGCCGTTAAACCAAGGAGTGAACCATGTTTGAACTGGGTGTGGTGTACCGCCACATTACACGGGCCGACGCACAAGCCACCGCCGCGCTGGCGGCTTTGGGCAGCGCCACCGTGCACGAGGCCATGGGCCGCGTGGGTTTAATGAAACCCGACATGCGGCCAATTTACGCCGGTGCCCAAGTTTCGGGAACCGCCGTGACCGTGCTGCTGCACCCGGGCGACAACTGGATGATGCACGTGGTGGCCGAGCAAATTCAGCCCGGTGACGTGGTGGTGGCCGCCCTGAGCGCCGAGTGCAGCGACGGCTTTTTTGGCGACCTGCTGGCCACCAGCTTTCAAGCGCGTGGCGCACGGGCGCTCATTATTGACGCCGGTGTGCGCGACGTGAAAACGCTGACCGAAATGCAGTTTCCGGTGTGGAGCAAACACATCAGCGCCAAGGGCACCATCAAAGCCACGTTGGGCTCGGTGAACATTCCGGTGGTATGCGCCGGCATGTGGGTGCGCCCGGGCGATGCCGTGGTGGCCGACGACGACGGCGTGGTGGTGGTACCCCGCGCCAAGGTGGCTGCTACGCTTGAGGCGGCGCGCGCGCGCGAGGCCAACGAAGGCGCCAAGCGCGAGCAGTTGGCCGCCGGCGTGCTGGGGCTGGACATGTACAACATGCGTGAGCCCTTGGCCAAGGCTGGCTTGCGCTACCTCGACACCGCCCCGCCGGAGGCCGCATGAGCAAACCCACCACTGGCGGATTTGAAAAAACACCAGGCTGGCTGGACTGGTACGACGGCCCGAGCAAGCCGCAGTTTGTGTTGCCTGCGGGCAGCGTGGACGCGCACTGCCACGTGTTTGGCCCGGGCCATACGTTTGGCTACGCACCCGAGCGCAAGTACACCCCGTGCGATGCCAGCAAGGCGCAGCTGTTTGCTTTGCGCGACCACCTAGGCTTTGCACGCAACGTGGTGGTGCAAGCCACCTGCCATGGCGACAACAACGACGCTTTGGTTGACGCGCTGCAAGCCGCCGGCGAGGCCGCACGCGGCGTGGCCACGGTGCGCCGCGGGGTAAGCGACGCCGAACTGCAACGCCTGCACGCCGCCGGCGTGCGCGGCGTGCGCTTTAACTTTGTTAAGCGCTTGGTTGACTTCACCCCCAAAGACGAGCTGCTGGAAATTGCCCAGCGCATTGCCCCGCTGGGCTGGCACGTGGTGGTGTACTTTGAGGCGGTTGACTTGCCCGAGTTGTGGGACTTTTTTACCGCCATTCCCACCACCGTGGTGGTGGACCACATGGGCCGCCCCGACGTGACGCAACCCGTGGATGGCCCCGAGTTTGCGCGCTTTGTGCGCTTCATGGACGAACACCCCAACGTGTGGAGCAAGGTAACTTGCCCCGAGCGGCTTACCGTGGCCGGCCCCTTTGCGCTCAACGGACAACGCCAAGCCTACGCCGACGTGGTGCCCTTTGCCCGTGTGTTGGTTGAGCGCTTTGCCGACCGCGTGCTGTGGGGCACCGACTGGCCGCACCCCAACCTAAAAAGCCACATGCCCGACGACGGCTTGCTGGTGGACTTTATTCCGCACATCGCGCCCACGGCCGATTTGCAACGGCGTTTGCTGGTGGACAACCCCATGCGCCTTTACTGGCCGGAGGCATGCTAAACCATGGCGCTCGAAAAACCCTACCTTGACGTGCCTGGCACCATCATCTTCGATGCCGAGCAAAGCCGCAAAGGCTACTGGTTAAACCAGTTTTGCATGAGTTTGATGACGGCAGACAACCGCGAACGCTTTAAAGCCGACGAGCGCGCCTACCTAGACGAGTGGGACATGACCGAGGAGCAAAAGCAAGCCGTGCTGGCGCGCGACCTAAACTGGTGCATACGCCTAGGCGGCAACATTTACTTTTTGGCCAAACTCGGCGCCACGCACGGCAAGAGCTTTCAACAAATGGCCGGCTCCATGACCGGCATGACCGAAGACGAATACCGCGCCATGATGGTGGCCGGTGGCCGCTCGGTACAGGGCAACCGCTACGTGGGCGAAGACGGCGACGCCCAAGCCCACCGACAACCCCAAGGCCAGGCTGGCAGAAAGGCATAACCCATGGCACGCATCACCGCCTCGGTGTTTACCTCGCACGTGCCCGCCATTGGCGCGGCGCTTGACCTGGGTAAAACCCAAGAAGACTATTGGCAACCGGTGTTTGATGGCTACCTGCCGTCCAAACAATGGATGAAAGACAACCCGCCCGACGTGGTGTTTTTGATTTACAACGACCACGCCACCGCCTTTAGCCTGCAAATGATTCCCACCTTTGCCATTGGCACCGGCCAGTCGTACCGGCCTGCCGACGAGGGCTGGGGCCCGCGCCCGGTGCCGGTGGTGCAGGGCCACCCGGGGCTGGCCTCGCACATTGCGCAAAGCGTGATTCAACAAGACTTTGACCTAACCATCGTTAACCAAATGGACGTGGATCATGGCTTGACGGTGCCGCTGTCGCTCATGTGCGGCGCGCGCGACCCGGCCACCGAAACCTGGCCTTGCCCGGTGATTCCGTTTGCCGTTAACGTGGTGCAATACCCCGTGCCAAGCGGCCGCCGCTGCTTTGAGCTGGGCCGTGCCATTCGCCGCGCGGTGCAAAGTTACGACGAGGATTTGAACGTGCACATTTGGGGCACCGGCGGCATGAGCCACCAACTGCAGGGCGCACGCGCAGGCCTAATTAACCGAGAGTGGGACAACCGGTTTTTGGATCGACTCATTGCCGAGCCGGCGGCCTTGGCCGAAGTGCCGCACATTGATTACGTGCGCGAAGCCGGCAGCGAGGGCATTGAACTGGTGATGTGGCTGATTGCGCGCGGCGCCATGGCAGACGCCGCTGGCGGCCCCGCACCGCAGGTTAAACATCGGTTTTATCACGTGCCGGCGTCTAACACCGCCGTGGGACATTTGATTTTGCAGGAGGCATAACAGCATGGGTTCAGACATTCGCGTGGCCTTGGCCGGTGTGGGGGCCTTTGGCCTTAAGCACCTCGACGGCATGAAAAACATCAAGGGCGTGCGCCCCGTGGCGCTGGTGGGCAGACGCCTTGAGCCCACCCAAGAGGCAGCCAAGCGCTACGGCATTGATGTGGCCACCACCGAACTTGATGAGGTGCTGGCCCGCGACGACGTGGACGCTGTGATTTTGGCTACCCCCACGCAGCTGCACGCCACCCAAGCCATGGCGTGCTTGCGGGCGGGCAAGCACGTGCAAGTCGAAATTCCGATGTGCGACGTGCTGACTGAGGGTCAAGCGCTGGTTGAGCTGCAAGCCCAAAGCGGCTTGGTGGCCATGGCTGGCCACACCCGCCGCTTTAACCCCAGTCACCAGTGGGTGCGCCAGCGCGTGCAGGCCGGGCAACTGCAGCTGCAGCAAATGGACGTGCAAACGTACTTTTTGCGCCGCACCAACATCAACGCCGCGGGCCAGCCGCGCAGCTGGACGGATCACCTGCTGTGGCACCACGCCGCGCACACCATTGACTTGTTTGCCTACCAGTGTGCAAGCCCCGTGGTAAAGGCCAACGCCATTGCCGGCCCCACGCACCCCGAGCTGGGTATTGCCATGGACATGAGCATTCAGCTCCAAGCCGCCAGCGGTGCCATCTGCACGCTGTCGCTGTCGTTTAACAACGATGGCCCGTTGGGCTCGTTCTTTCGCTACATTGGTGACACCGGCACCTACTTGGCGCGCTACGACGATTTGTTTGACGGCAAAGAAACCTCCATTGACGTCTCGGCGGTTGATGTCTCGATGAACGGCATTGAGCTGCAAGACCGTGAATTTTTTGCGGCCATTCGTGAGGGCCGCGAGCCCAACGCCAGCGTGCAGCAGGTGCTGCCGTGCTACCAAGTCATGCATCAACTTGAGCAACAGCTACAGGCCTAATTGGCCACTTGCCGCACCCGGCCCACCACAGACAAAAGGCACCAAACCATGAGCACCCCCGCCCCGCGCCGCCTTGCTGGCTTTGATGTGTTTCCTATCGGACTGGGCTGCATGAACCTAAGCCACGCTTACGGCCCGCCGGTTTCGCGCGAGCAAGCCCAGCGCGTGCTGCTTGAGGCGCTGGACTTGGGCGTTACCCACTTCGACACCGCCGCCTTGTACGGCTTTGGCCACAACGAAAGCCTGCTGGGCGACGTGCTAAGCAGCCAGCGCCAGCGCATGGTGTTGGCCAGCAAGTGCGGCATGACGGGCGTGGACGTGAATGGCGACGGCAAAAAGGTGCGTGTGATTGATGGCCGCCCCAACACCATCAAACAAACCTGCGACGAGGCGCTGCAACGCCTGCGCACCGACGTAATTGACGTGTACTACTTGCACCGCTGGGACAAAAAAGTACCGATTGAAGAAAGCGTGGGCGCGTTGGGCGACTTGGTGCGCGCTGGAAAAATTCGGCAAATTGGTCTCTCAGAGGTATCGGCCGATACGCTGCGCCGCGCGCACGCCGAGCACCCCATTGGCGCGCTGCAAACCGAGTATTCGCTGTGGACGCGTAACCCCGAGATTGCCGTGCTTGAGGCCTGCGCCGAATTGGGGGTGACGTTTGTGGCGTTTAGCCCCGTGGCGCGGGCGTTTTTGTGCAACACCTTGCACCAAACCGACACCCTCGACGCCAAAGACATACGCCGCAGCATGCCGCGCTTTGAGGCCAACAACTACGCCCAAAACCTGGCCTTGTTGCCGCCCTACGTGGCACTGGCGCAAGAGGTGGGTTGCACCCCAGCGCAGCTGGCGCTGGCCTGGTTGCTGCATCGCGCGCCGCATGTGGTGCCCATTCCGGGTACCACCTCGGTGGCGCATTTGCGCGACAACGTGGCCGCAGCGCAGGTAAAGCTTAGCCACGACGTGATGCAGCGCCTTGATGGCCTGATTCACCAAGGCAACGTGGCTGGCGCACGCTACAGCGCACAGGGCACCTCAGAGGTTGACACCGAAAACTTTGCGTAACAGGGCGCGTTAGCGGGTGAACCAAAGCATGCCAAGCTCACCGCCGCTGCTTGGCTTGTTGCCATACAGGGTGCGCCGTTGCCCCAGGTTGTAGCCCGTGCTGGCTTTGGCGTACCAGGCGCGGCTTGGGCTAAGTGCGTGGCGGTAGGCCAAACCAAACCCCACCGAACCCAGGCCGCTGCCAAGCTGGGCGCTGCTGTAGCCGCCCCGGTTGTGCGCGGTTTGCCAATGTTGTGCCGAGCCCCAGGTAACGCCGGCGCTGGCGTAAATCACGCGGTTCTCGTCCACCGCAAAGGTGCGCGAAACCCCTAGGCCAACGGTTTGCCCGTTGCCATCGCCAAGCAAATCGTGCATCACGGACACCCCCACCGACAACACCGGTGATAACGTGTAATTGACCGAGGCCGTGGCCTGAATGCCCAGCTTGCCCTTTAGGCTGTCGGGCTCGTTTAAGTCGTAGCGGCCACCGGTGCTGGCATTAAACAAACGCCCAGAGGCACTAACTTGCCAGCGGCTGGTCTCGCTGACTTGGTAGCTGATGCCCTTTTCTTCGATGTACCCCGAAAACTGCAGCCACTCGCGCCCGTCGCCAATGCCCAGCTTCCATTTGCCGTAGCGCAGCCCCAAGCGCGGCCTGAGCTTGGCGCTGCCCAGTGGGTCGCCCAAGTCACCTACCTTGGCACGAACGCCCAAGGTGTAGCTTAGCCGCTCGGGTTCGGGTTGCGGCGCGGGCGTTGGTGTGGGCTCGGCGGCCCGGGCTTGCCCGAGCTCAGCACCGCACAGCCCACCCAGCAGCGCCATGGCAAGCGCCGCCCGGGCAACAAAATCACGCAAAATCAGTGAGCACGTCATAAACTTAAAATATTCGCCATGAGCATAACCGATTGGCTGGGAACTTCAACCGACTGGCGTGTGTGGCTGGTGCAGGTATTTGCCGTGGTGCTGGCCACCGTAAGCATGAACTTTGTGCTGTTGCGTGTGTTGGGCTTGCTGGTTAAGCGGGTGCAGCACACCGCCTCGCTTTGGGACGACGCCATGCTAGAGGCCGCGCGCTTGCCGCTGCGCTTGTTGGTGTGGACGTTTGGCTTAAGCGTGGCGGTTGCCATTTTGCGCAGCGCCGCCCCCTTGCCGGTGTGGGACGTATGGCCCGAGCTGCGCAAGGTGTTGCACATTGTTCTGGTGGCGTGGTTTTTTACGCGCTTTATTCGCTACGTTGAGCGCAACATTTTGGCCGGTAGCAAAGGCGCCGTCGACCCCACCACCGCGCAGGCCGTGGCCAAGTTGCTGCGTTTGTCCGTCATCATCACCACGGCCTTGGTGTTAATTCAAAACCTTGGCTACTCCATCTCGGGTGTGCTGGCCTTTGGTGGCATTGGTGGCATTGCCGTGGGTTTTGCAGCCAAAGATTTGCTTGCCAATTTTTTTGGTGGCCTCATCATCTACCTCGATCGCCCGTTTAAGGTGGGCGACTGGGTACGCTCGCCCGATAGGCAAATTGAGGGCACGGTAGAAGAAATTGGCTGGCGTCAAACGCGCATTCGCACCTTTGACAAACGGCCGTTGTACATTCCCAATTCGATGTTCGCCAGCATTGCGGTTGAAAACCCCTCGCGCATGACCAATCGGCGCATCAGCGAAACCATTGGTGTGCGCTACGCCGACAGCGCGCAGGTGGCGGCCATCACGCAGGGCATTCGCGACATGTTGGCCACCCACCCGGCCATTGACCCCGACCAAACACAAATTGTGCGCTTTAATGGGTTTGGCGCCTCGCAGCTGGACATCATGGTTTACGCTTTTACGCGCACCACCGAGTGGGAGGCGTTTCACGCCATCAAAGAAGACGTGTTGCTGCAAATCGTCAACATCGTGCATCGGCACGGCGCCGACTTTGCCTTTCCCACTCGCACCGTGCACTTGGAGCCAGCCGTGCCTGGCAACGCGGCGTCATGATCGGGCGCCGCTCGTTGATTGGCGCGGCCTTGACCGCGCCAGCAGTGGCCGCACCGTGGCGCCGCGCGCGTGCGGCCGAGCCCATTGTGCTGGGGGCCGTGCACAGCCTCAGTGGCCCGCTGGCCGTGAGCGAGTGGGTGTTTGCCGAGGCGCTGCGCATGGCGGTGGACGAAGTGAATGAGCAAGGTGGCGTGCTTGGGCGCACGTTGCGCCTCGAGCTGCGCAACAGTGACTCCAACACCGCGTTGGCCGCTGCCCACACCGAGGCCTTGCTCAACGGTCAGGGGGCATCCGCGGTTTTTGGCGGTTGGGCCTCAGAGACACGCCAGGCGATGACCGCTCAAGTCGAGGCCGCCAACGGCCTGTTGTTTTATCCGGGCACCAGCGAAGACGACGTGTATAGCCAACACGCCGTGTACGGCGGCACGCCGCTGCCATTGATGCTGCCGTTTGCCGTGCGTTACCTGGCACGTAACTATGGCGGGCCGGCGGTGCGCTGGGTGCTGCTGGGCATGGACTCGTCGTTTAGCGTGGCCATGCACAACCAACTGCGCGCCATTTTGGCCGCCCGGGGTGTACCACCCGAGGCCATCATGCAGCGCCGTGTGGCGTACGGCCACAACAATTTTGACGAACTGGTGGCTCAAGCCATGCAGCACGGGCACAACGCGCGCCCGGTGGTGATCAGCAGCCTAGAGGGTGTTGCGGCGCTGCGCTGGTTACGCGCCCTAGGCGCGGCCGGGCTCACCGCGCAAGACCTGCCCGTGTTTGGCGTGGGCTTAAGCGAAGAAGAGCTACGCATGCACGACCCCAGCATCAGCGCCGGGCACTTGGCGTTGTGGTCGTATTTTCATACCCTGGGCGGGGCAGGCGCCGAGCGTTTTAGGCAGCGTTGGGCGCTGCATGCCCAGCGGCGTCAGTTGCCCGGCCACGCCCAAAGGCCGCTTACCACCGACCCCATGGAGGCGTCTTACCTTGCCGTGTGGCTATGGGCCAAAGCGGCAGCGCGCGCCGGCAGCGTGTCCGCGCCGGCGGTGCGTGCCGCGTTGCCTGGGGTGGCCGTGATGGCGCCAAGTGGGGCCGAGGTGCGTGTCAGCCGCATCAACCACTGCATGCAGCGCCCGCTCATGGTGGGGCGGGCACGCCGCGATGGTCTGTTTGATGTGGTGGCCCGCAACGACGCCTAGACAACCCAGCGGCAGCCTGCGGGCGGCGCCAGCCGCTTATTGGTTTTGCGAGCCGCGATGCGCCCAACCCGTGGTGTGCATCTCGATGTAATTAAACAACTCGTACATCACCATGGCCATCACGCCCACCACCACCAGGCCTGAGAACGCCAGGCCCATTTGCATGGACGAGCCCGCGGAAATCAGCAAATAGCCAATACCCTCGTTGGAGGCCGTCATCTCCGAGACCGTGGTACCCACAAACGCCAGCGTAATCGCCACCTTGAGCGAGCCATAAAAATACGGCATCGAGCGTGGCATACCCACTTTGGTAAGCACGTCCCAACGCTTGGCACCAAGCACGCGCAGCACGTCTTCAAGTTCGGGCTCAAGTGTGGCCAGCCCCGTGGCAATGTTGACCATGATGGGGAAAAACGAAATTAAAAACGCCGTAAGCACCGCCGGGCCAATGCCAATGCCAAACCACACCACCAAAATCGGCACAAAGGCCGCCTTGGGTAGGGCGTTAAAGGCCGTCATGAGGGGGTACACCGCCGCGTACGCCGCGCGTGAGCTGCCAATTAAAAAACCCAGCAACACCCCCACGGCAATGGCAATGCCAAAGCCCACCATGGTGACCCAAAAGGTGCGCCACGCGTGCCCGGCAATGAGGGCGTAGTGCTCAACGGTTTGCTCGTAAATGCGCCACGGGCTGGGAAACACAAATTCAGAGACATCAAAGACGCTACAAATCAGCTGCCATACAGCCAGCAACACCACCAACAAAATCAGCGGAGACCAGCGCTCGTTACGTTTACTTGCCATGAGTCGCTCCCTGGTTGGCGGCGTCTTGCCGAATCGCTCCAATGTGCCCGCGCAACTCGTGCACGATGTCGGTGAACTCTTTGGTGTAGGTTATTTCCAGATCCCGTGGGCGTGGCAAATCAATGTCGCGGCGCACCACAAAGCGCCCTGGCCCTTTGCTCATCACATACACCGTGTCGGCCAAAAACACCGACTCGCGCAGATCGTGCGTCACCAAAATCACGTTAAAGCCCTTGGCTTGCCACAGGTCGCGAAGCACACACCATAACTCTTCGCGGGTAAAGGCATCGAGTGCGCCAAATGGCTCGTCAAGCAGCAGCATTTGCGGCTCGTGAATCAGCGCGCGACAAATGCTGACGCGCTGCTGCATGCCGCCCGATAACTGCCACGGGTACTGCCGCTCGTAGCCGGTTAGCCCCACGGTGCGCAGCAACTCCACGGCGCGTGCCTCGTACGCCGCGCGCTCGGCCTTAAGGCGGCTGCGGTGAGGCTCAACAATTTCAAGCGGCAGCAACACGTTGTCCAGCGTGGTACGCCAGGGCAAAAGGCTGGGCGCCTGAAACGCCATACCCGAGATTTTGAGTGGCCCCGTAACCGGCTCGCCACCCACATGAATGCGGCCCCGGCTGGGCATGCGCAAGCCGGTGGTGAGTTTCATAAAAGTTGACTTGCCGCAACCCGACGGGCCCACGATGGCGATGAACTCGCCATGCGGCACCTGCAGGTCAATGGCTTCCACCGCATAGGTACCTTGGGCCAGCAAGTCGTCGTTGTAGGCCAGCCAAACGTCTTCAAACGTGACAAAGGGAGCAGTTTCGGTCGTCATGCGTCAATCATACGTGCAGATGAAAAAAAGGCCAGCACGCGGCTGGCCTGCAGCAAACAGCTCGCGCCGTTTACTTCTTGGGTAGCACGTCCAGCTCAGCGTCGCTGGGCAAAAACGATGGATCCCACACCGCTTTGGGGTCAATACGCGACTTGGTTTTGTAGGCGTCTGAAACCTGCGAGGCCATAAGCGCCAAGCGGGCGGGCACGACTTTACCAAACCCCTCTTTGCGCGCGTCGGGGCTGGCCACCACCGCGTCAATGGCCAGTTTAATGCGGCGGGTTTCTAGGTTGGTGTTGATGATGCCGTCACGCTGCTTAACCACCGCAATCGCGGCCTCGGGGTTGCTCATGACGTCTTTGGCGCCCTTGGCAAAGGCACGCAAAAACGCTTTGATGGCACCCGGGTTCTCTTTGATGAGCTTGGGCGAGGCAATGATGGCGTTGCCGTACAGCTTCACGCCATGGTCGGGGTAGGGCATGATGACGATGTCGTCTGCCTTGACACCACGTGCCTCAAGGTTAAGTAGCGAGGTGAAGCCAAAGCCGGTGATGGCGTCCACGTCACCGCGGGCCAACATGGTTTCGCGCAGCGGGGGGTCCATGGCGGTCCATTGCACGCCTTTGATGTTGTTGGCGGCCTCAAAAATCGGAAACGCCTTGCGCCCGGCGTCAAACACCGGTGCGCCAAGCTTTTTGCCGTTGAGGTCGGCCGGGGTTTTGATGCCCGACTTCTTTAGCGCCAACACCGCCGCTGGCGTGTTGTTGTACACCATCATCACGGCCACCGGCTTGTTGTCGGCCGTGGGGTTGTTGGCGTGAAATTCCATCACGGCGGCCAAATCGGCAAAGCCGATGTCGTAGGTGCCCGAGGCCACGCGCGTCACCGCTGCGCCCGAGCCCTTGCCCGAGTCAACCGTCACGTCTAGCCCCTCGGCTTTAAAGTAGCCTTTGGCTGCAGGTACCAAAAAGAACGCCGACGGCCCTTCAAAGCGCCAGTCCAGCTGAAACTTGATCGGCGTTTGGGCCTGCACTGAGAATGAAGCCGACGCCATGGCCAGCGCGGCAAGGGAGGTGGTAAGAAATTGTCGCTTGAGCATGAATGGGAACTCCAAATAAAACGAAACACAGGCCACAGGCAAAGTCCGTGCCGAGCGCCCGAGTTTACCCGTGAGGCATGGTGTTGGCTACTGTTGGGGCCGTAGCGCCCTCGGCACGCGTGGCGCAAAAAG
>JAYPEA010000023.1:14943-26340 GCA_038125525.1 Burkholderiaceae bacterium
ATGGTGTTGGCTACTGTTGGGGCCGTAGCGCCCTCGGCACGCGTGGCGCAAAAAGTGGCCATCGGTAGCATACAAGCGTAGTGAAATGTAACGATAGGTGTGACCGCGACGGCCAACGATTGTCCGATTGTTACTAACTTGGCGTAAGCCGGGTCGGTGGCTTAGGCCGCCGGTGTCATCCAGTCCAGCAGTGCCCGGGCCATCACCTTGGTGGCGCGCTGCAGGTCAGCCAAGTCAATGCGCTCGTCGGCGCGTTTGGCGTGCGATTCGAGCACCGTGCGCGGCCCCGCGCCGTAAATGACGCCAGGAATACCGCGCTCCACATACAACCGCACGTCGGTGTACAGCGGCGTACCCAGCGCCGCAATGGGCTCGCCAAATACCTCGCTGCCGTGGTGTTGCAAGGCCTGAACCAACGGGGCGTTGCCCGGCAGCGGTTGCATGGCGCGCGCCAGCAGCATGCGTTGCACGTCAATGCGAATGCCTTCGTCGCCGCGCGTGGCGTTAAAGCGTGCCACCTCGGCGTCGAGCAGGGCGCGCAGTTCGGCTTCAACTTGCGCTGGATCTTCTTCTGGAATCATGCGCCGGTCCAGCTTAAACACCACCTTACCCGGAATCACGTTGGTGTTGGTGCCGCCTTCGATTAGCCCCACGTTAAGGTAGGGGTGGTCAATGCCCTCAACTTGCGACTTGATGGTGCGGTTGCGCTCGTTGGTGGCGTACAAGGCGTTGAGCAAATGCGTGGCGCCTTGCAACGCGTCCACGCCGGTTTCGGGAATGGCCGCGTGCGCCATGCGGCCGTGCACCGTAACCTGCAGCTGCAAGCAGCCGTTGTGTGCGGTAACCACTTGGTAGCTAAAGCCCGCGGCCACCATTAGGTCGGGCTTGGTGTGGCCGTTGGCCAGCAAGTAGCCAGGCCCGAGTTCGCCGCCAAATTCTTCGTCGTAAGTAAAGTGCAGCTCCACCGCGCCGGCCAGCGCCAGTTGGTGGCTTTGTTGCACGGCTTCAAGGGCGCGCAGCGCAAAGGTAAAGGTAGAAAAATCGCACTTGCTCACCGCCGCGGCCCGCCCGTACAGCTTGCCCTGCACAATGTCGCCGCCGTAGGGGTCGTGCTGCCAGCCCTCGCCCGGGGGTACCACGTCGCCGTGGGCGTTAAGGGCCACGGTGCGCCCGCCCTGGCCCAGGCGGCGGCGCACAATTAGGTTGGTGATGCTTTGCATGCCCGCGGCTTGCACCTGGGCACTGGGCACCTCAATGCGCTCGGCCTCTAGCCCAAAGGCCTGCAGCGCCTCGGCCGTGGCCTCGGCGTGTGGGGCGTTGTTGCCCGGCGGCGTGTCGGTGGGGATGCGCACCAGTTGCTGCAAAAACTGCACTTGCTCGTCAAAGTGTGCGTCAACCCATGCGTCAAGCGCGGTGTAGGGGGAGGGTGTTGGGGTCATGGGGTGTGGGCTTAGGGGTTGAGGTGGCGCAACACATGCATCATGGCGTCCACGCACAGTTGCATGTCGTCGCTGGTGGTCGATTCAAGAGGATTGTGGCTGATGCCGAGGTTTTCGCCGCGTACAAACAGCATGGCCTGCGGCATCAGGTGGTGCAGCATCATGGCGTCGTGGCCGGCCCCGCTGGGTAGCTCGTGGGGCACCAATCCCGCAGCCTGCACCGCGTCACGCCAGCGTTGCTGCCAAGCCGGGTGGCTGGGCGCGGCGCTGGCGCGCAGCACTTCTTCTAGTGTGGCTTGGGCGCCGCGCCGCGCCGCGATGGCGTGCAGCAGCGCCAGCGCGTCATGGGCCAGTGCGTCGCGCTGCGCGTCGCGCGGGGCGCGAATGTCCAGGCTAAAGGTGCAACGCCCGGGGATTACGTTAATCGAGCCCGAGGGCACCTCGAGCATGCCCACCGTGGCCACCGAGTCGCCGTCGGCCTGAGCGCGCGCCTCCAGCGCCACCATCCACTCGGCCACCACCATGGCCGCGTCGGCGCGTTGCCCCATGGGCGTGGTGCCAGCGTGGCTGGCGGTGCCGCGCACCTCGCCGCGCCAGCGCACGCTGCCATTGATGGCACTGACCACGCCCAGCGGCTGGTGCGCTTGGCACAGCACTGGGCCTTGCTCAATGTGCACCTCAACAAAGCCCAAGTAGCGTGCCGCGTCGCGCTTGAGCGCGGCAATGCCAGCGGGGTCTAGCCCCGCGTCGGCCATGGCCTGGCGCATGGTGATGCCGTTGGCGTCGGTTTGTTCAAGCCATTGCGTGTCAAAGTTGCCCACCAGGGCGCTGCTGCCCAAAAACGCCGCTTTGTAGCGCTGCCCCTCTTCTTCGGCAAAGCCCACCACCTCCAGGCCAAAGGGCAGGCGCTGGCCTGCGGCGTGCAGTTGTTGCACGCAGGCCATGGGCACCAAAATGCCCAGCCGCCCGTCGTATTTGCCGCCGTTGCGCACCGTGTCGTAGTGCGAGCCGGTAAGCAGCCGCGGCGCATCGGGCGCTTGCCCGTGGTAAACGCCCACCACGTTGCCCACGGCGTCGTGGTGCACGTCGTCAAAGCCACAGGCGCGCATCCATTGCGCCAGTTGCGCGGCCACTGCGCGGTGCGCTGGAGTAAGGTAGGTGGTGGCCAGTTCCCCGCGCTGGGCAAAGCCCTCGTCGCTGTGTTGGGCCAGGTGTTCGGCCCAATCCCACACTTGGTTGCCGTGCTGCGGGTGCAGGCCAAGTTTGTCGTTTAAGCGCAGTTCGGCAATGCGATGAATTTGCCGAACGCATTCGCGCCTTTCAGCCTCGGGCGTGCTATGAAGGCGCCGGCGCATGGCCTGCAAAATTTGGGTGCGGTTCAGCCCCGTGCCGCGTGGCCCACGCACGGCCAAAATAAACGGCCAGCCAAAGCGGGCTTGGTAGTCGTGGTTCAGTTGGTGCAGCTCGGCGTATTCTTCGGCACTGCAATGCGCCAAGCCAGCGCGGCTTTGCTCATCGGTGGATTCGCTGGTGAGCGTGCCGGCCAGTGCGGCCTTGCCCGCGAGCTCGGGGTGGGCGCGTATCAGCGCCTCTTGGGCGGCCACGCCGGCCTCGTCAAGCGCCTGGGCCAAGGCCCATTTAAGTGCCGCAGGCGAGGCAAACGGCCGCTTGGGCAGCACCGCCTCAACCAGCCAGGGCGAATGCTCATAAAGCCCTTGCAGCAGCTCGTGCGCCTGCTGCGGCGTGCCGTGGTTAACGTTGTGCCAGGCTTGGTTCATGCTTGCGCCTTGGCAGGTGGCGCCGGGTGCACCGCCGCCCAGTGCTTGGCCACGTCAAGCCGTGTGGCCACCCACACATCGGTATGGCGCTGCAAGTGGTCAAGAAAGCGTTGCAACGCCACCATGCGCCCGGGGCGGCCCAGCAGCCGGCAGTGCATGCCCACACTCATCATTTTGGGGCGGTTGAGGCCATTGGGGTCACCCTCGGCGTACAGGCAGTCAAAGGTGTCGCGTAGGTAGGCAAAAAACGGCTCGGCGTGCGAATACCCCTGCGGCAGCGCAAAGCGCATGTCGTTGCAGTCAAGCGTGTAGGGCACCACCAATTGCTGCGCCACGCTGCCGTCGGTTTTGTGCAGTTGCATCCAAAAGGGCAAATCCTCGCCGTAGTAGTCGGCGTCGTAGGCAAAGCCGCCATAGTCGGCCACCAGGCGGTGGGTGTTGGGGCTGTCGCGCCCGGTGTACCAGCCCAAGGGGCGCTGCCCCATCAGCCGGGTAAGCGTCTCCATGGCTTGGGCCATGTGTTCACGCTCCACCGCCTCGGGCACGCTTTGGTAATGAATCCATTTCAGGCCGTGGCAGGCAATTTCGTGTCCATCGGCTTGCATCGCATCGACCAGTTGCGGGTGGCGCGCCAGTGCCGAAGCAATACCAAACACCGTCAGCGGCAGCCCGCGAGCCTTAAATTCGCGCAGCAAGCGCCACACCCCCACCCGCGAGCCGTATTCGTAAATGCCGTCCATGCTCATGTGCCGCTCGGGGTAGCTTGCCGGGTTAAACATTTCCGACAAAAACTGCTCCGAGCCGGCGTCGCCATGCAGCACGTGGTTTTCGCCACCCTCTTCGTAGTTCAGCACAAACTGCACCGCCACGCGTGCCCCGCCCGGCCACTGCGCGTGCGGCACGTTGGGGCCGTAGCCAACCAAGTCGCGGGGGTAGGGCAGGGTAGCGTCGTAAAGCATGGGGCGTGGCCTTGGCAACGGGTGGGTGAAAGACGCGGCTTGGGCGCTGCCGTGCGCCTTGCCGGTGGACAAAATTTTATCCACCTTCAACGCTTGGGCGCCAGAGGGCATACGCGCTACCATGGCAGCACGTCGCGCCGCTGGTGGCGCGGCCGGTTTTGGATGGCACATGGGACTGAGCACACACGTTTTAGACACCATGCACGGCACCCCCGCCGCGGGTATGCAAGTGCGGCTGTACGCCGTGGCCGCCCAGGGCGCCCCCGAGCTGTTGGCCGATTTGCGGCTCAACGACGATGGGCGCAACCCAGACGGCTTGCTGATTGCGCACGACGCGCTACGCGTGGGGCGTTACCGGCTGGTGTTTGAGGTAGCGCCCTACTTTGCCAGCCGTGGCGTGGCCCTGCCACAGCCCAATTTTCTTGAGGCTGTCACGCTTGACTTTGGCGTGGCCCACCCCAAGCAGCACTACCATGTGCCGTTGCTGGTGAGCCCGTGGAGCTACAGCACCTACCGCGGCAGCTAGCGCCCGCGGCGTGGCGCTAACGCTGACCCTCGGTTAGCGTGTCCAGCTGAAAGCGGCCGCTGGCGTCCCACAGCCACGTGTCGGTGTACACCACCCCACCCATTTGCCATGGCGCCGGAAACGGCGCGGCCTCGTGCATCATGCGCTCAATCGCGGCCACCACCTCGGGTGCGTGGCGCGGCGCGCGCATCCATTGCAGGCCAAGCAACTCGCCGCGGCGTCCAATGCGCGCGCGCAGCACACCCACGGCGTGCAGCAAGGGCGGCAACTTGCCTTGGTACACCTGCGCGCCGTGGCGCTGGTACAGGTGGCGCGCGCCGTCTTGCCGATACGCGCGGGGTGTGGTGGCAAGTGAGGCCCGCGCCGGCGGCTCCTCGGCTGCTGCTTGGGCTGCTGTGGCCGGCGGCGGCAAGGGTGGTAGCACCCGCGTGCCCAGGGCATCGGGCCAGGGCAGGGGGTACACCTTGGCTGGGGGCAGCGCCGCACAGCCGCTTAGCAGCACGCCGGCCCACAGGGCCAGCACGCGCCCGTTCATGGGGCGCTGCGGCCCCCATTCGGGGCATATCGTGGGACAGGGACGCAAGCGGCAAACATGGCGCCAAGTCTAGCGTGAGCGCTTTAGAATGGTCTCCAGCCCCTTGTCTTACTTACCCCTACCCCCGCGCAGCATGGCCGAAGTCACCAACACCGTACGTTTTGTTCTTGATGGCGCGCTAGTCGAAGCGCAAGGCGTGCGCCGTACCACCACCGTGCTCGACTACTTGCGCGAGCGCCTGCATCGCACCGGCACCAAAGAGGGCTGCGCCGAGGGCGACTGCGGCGCCTGCGTGGTGTTGGTGGGCAGCCTCAATGCCGCAGGCGACGGCATTGACTACCTGCCGGTTAACAGTTGCATTCAACTGCTGCCGGCCCTAGACGGCAAAAGCATCAAAACGGTAGAAAGCCTGCAACAGGCCGATGGCACACTGCACCCGGTGCAGCAAGCCATGGTCGATTGCCACGGCTCGCAGTGTGGCTTTTGCACCCCGGGTTTTGTCATGAGCCTGGCGCATTTGGCGCACACGGCACCCACCGCGCCCAGCCGCGGCCAAATTACCGACGCCATCAGCGGCAACCTGTGCCGCTGCACCGGCTACCAGCCCATTATTGAGGCCGCGCAGCAGGCCTGCGCCCTGCCGCAAGCGCAGCGCCGCATTGCCGATGCCCAAGACATCGACCTGCTCAAAAGCATTGCGCGTGCCACCCACCCCACCGTCAGCCTCGAGGGCGAAATCATCGTGCAGCCCGTGGTGCGCACGCGCAAAGGCAGCGAGTTCGTTTCGCCCGCCAGCGTGCAAGAACTGGCCGCCTACTTGCAGCAGCGTCCGCACGCCAAACTGCTTGCTGGCAGCACCGAGGTGGGCTTACAAGTTAACAAAACCTTTGCTCGCCCCAGCCACATTTGCTATGTGGGCAATGTGGCCGAGCTGCAAGCCATCGACTCCGCGGCCCAGCACTGGGACATCGGCGCGGCCGTCTCGCTGCAACGCGTCATGGCCCTGGTGGCGCCGCACTACCCCGACTTTGCCGAAGTGTTGCGCCGCTTTGGCTCGCCCCCCATTCGTTCCACCGCCACCTTGGCGGGCAATATTGTTAATGGCTCACCCATTGGCGACACCATGCCCTGCCTGATGGCCCTGGGCGCCGAACTGGTGCTGCAGCAAGGCAGCCAGCAGCGGCGTGTGGCGCTGCACGCCTTTTACACCGGCATGAAGCAAAGCGTGCTCCAACCGGGCGAATTTGTGCGCGCCGTGCGCCTACCCAAGCCCCAGCCCAATCAGGTGTTTCGCGCGCACAAAATCAGCAAGCGCTTTGAGCAAGACATCTCGGCCACTTGCTGCGCCGCAAGCTACCGGCTTGATACCCACGGCACCCTGCGTGACGTACGCGTGGCCTACAACGGCTTGGCCCCCTCGCCGTGCCGCGCCACCGCCATTGAGGCCGTGCTTGAGGGCAAATCCCCCGAATCGGTGCAGGCCGACGAAATCGACGGCGCCATTGCCAGCAGCTTTGTGGCGCGCGACGGCTTGCGCGCCACCTGGACTTACCGCGCCCTGGTGGCGCGTAACCTGGTGCTGCGCTTTGTGCGCCAGCCGCAACCTCAAGCAACGCAGGAGGGCTAACCCATGAACGCTCCCACCCCGGTTACCGCACTCAGCCAAGCGGCGTTGCAGGGCCAGCAGCTGCCGCACGAATCGGCGGCGCTGCATGTAAGCGGCCACGCCACGTATACCGACGACCTGCCCGAGCTGCAAGGCACGCTATACGCCGCGCTCATTACCTCGCCCGTGGCGCACGGCGAGCTTGTTGGCGAGGGCATTGACCGCGCCGAGGTGCTGGGCATGCACGGTGTGGTGGCGGTGTACACCGCGCGCGACATACCCGGCGAAAACAACTGCGGCCCCATCGTGCACGACGACCCATTTTTGGCCGACGGCACGGTGCAGTTTTTGGGCCAGCCCGTGGCCGTGGTGGTGGCGCGCGACATGCTGTACGCCCGCGAGGCGGCCAAGCGCGCCAGCGTTAAGGTCAATGAACTGCCCGCCATTCTTACTGTGGAACAAGCCATGGCGGCGCAAAGCTTTGTGATGCCCTCCAAGGCCATTACCCGCGGCCAACCCCAGGCCATGCTGGCCCAAGCCAAGCACCGCATTCAGGGCCAAACCGAATGCGGGCAGCAAGAGCAGTTTTACCTTGAAGGGCAAATCACCTACGCCGTGCCGCGCGAAGACGGCCAACTTACCCTTTACGTGTCCACCCAACACCCAGACGGCAACCAACGCGAAGCCGCCGCGGCGCTTAACCTAAGCACCAAAGACGTAGAGGTGATTTGCCGCCGCATGGGGGGCGGCTTTGGCGGCAAAGAGGGCAACGCCAGCATCTTTTCGCAAAGCGCGGCGTTGGCCGCGCACAAACTGCGCCGCCCGGTTAAGTTACGCGTTAACCGCGACGACGACATGATGATCACCGGCAAGCGGCACGATTTTCGTATTCGCTACGACGTGGGCTACGACGACGACGGCCGCATCGTGGCCGCCGACTTTGAGCTGGCCTCACGCTGCGGCTACAGCACCGATTTTTCGGGCCCGGTCAACGACCGCGCGCTGCTGCACATTGACAACTGTTATTACCTGCCGCATTTGCACGCCATCAGCCACCGCTGCAAAACCCACACCCAAAGCGCCACCGCGTTTCGCGGCTTCGGTGGGCCGCAAGGCATGTTTGGTATTGAAACCGTCATCGAAGAAATTGCTAACCGCTTAGGCAAAGACCCGCTCGAGGTGCGTCGCATTAACCTGTACCGCGACCCCAAGCAATCGGGCGACCCGCAAAGCCTTACTACCCAGTATGGTCAAGTCATTGAAGACTTTGTGGCCGACCGCGTGATCGACGAAGTGGCCCAACGTGCCGGCTACGCCCAGCGTCGCGCCGAAGTGGTAGCGTTTAACGCCGCGCACAGCCAGCGCAAACGTGGCTTGTCGCTTACGCCGCTGAAATTTGGCATTTCGTTTACCGCCACCATGCTCAACCAAGGCGGCGCGCTCGTTAACATTTACATGGACGGCTCGGTAAGCGTCAACCACGGCGGCACCGAAATGGGCCAAGGCCTCAACACCAAAATGGCGCAAGTTGCTGCCGATGGCTTGGGCGTGCCGGTGCACAAAATTCGAGTCACTGCCACCGACACACAAAAAGTGCCCAACGCCTCGGCCACCGCCGCCTCCAGCGGCGCCGACATCAACGGCGCGGCCATTGGCAACGCCTGCGAGGCGCTGCGCGAGCGCCTTACCCAAGTGGCCGCTGGCATGCTGGGTTGTGGCGCCGAGCAGGTGCAGCTGGCGGGTGGCTGGGCCAGCGCCGGCGAGCAGCGCGTGGCGTGGGACGACTTGGTAAAGCAAGCCTGGCTCGACCGCGTCTCGCTTAGCAGCACCGGCTTTTACCGCACGCCCGAAATCGCCTACGACTTCAACACCCTGCAAGGCCGCGCCTTTTACTACTACTGCTACGGCGCGGCCGTAACCGAGGTAGAAATTGACACCGAAACCGGCGAATGGTGGCTGCGCGGCGTTGACATCGTGCACGACGTGGGCCGCTCCATCAACCCTGCCATTGACCGGGGCCAAATTGAGGGGGGGTACGTTCAGGGCATGGGTTGGCTCACCATGGAAGAGGTGATATGGAGCCGTTCCGGCAAGCTGCTTACCCACGGCCCCAGCACCTACAAAATCCCGGTTGCTGGGGACATTCCGCAACGCTTTAACGTGCACTTGTTTGACAACGAAAACGTTAAACCCACCCCCAACCGCAGCAAAGCCACCGGCGAGCCACCGCTGATGCTGGCGTTGTCGAGCTTTTTTGCGCTGCGCGACGCCGTGGCCAGCTTGGGCGGTGTGCCCCAGTTAAGCGCCCCGGCCACGCCCGAGCGCATTTTGCTTGCCTGCGAGGCGCAACGCGCCGCAGCCTAAAGGCCCCGCATGAGCCACACCGAACTGGCGCGCAGCGCGCAGCGCCTGGCCCAGCAAGCCGCGGTATGGGTGCAAGTGGTGCGCGTGCAGGGTTCGGCGCCGCGCGGCACCGACGCGTGGCTGCTGGTATGGCCGCACGCCGTGGCCGGCTCAATTGGCGGCGGGCAACTTGAATTTCAAGCCATTGCCCACGCCCGCCACCTGCTGAGCCAACCGCCCGTGGCCACCGAACACACCCACCACAAACTCGGCCCCAGCCTGGGGCAATGCTGCGGGGGGGCGGTGGATTTGTCGTTTACTCACTTGCCCGCCGGCGACCACCACGCCCGGCTGCGTGCGCTAGAGCCCGTGCGCACCCCCGTGGCGCTGTTTGGCGGCGGCCATGTGGGCCTGGCGCTGGTGCAGGCCATGCGCGACCTGCCTTTTGACGTGCGTTGGATTGACAGCCGAGACGATATCTTTCCTGCCGCCCTGCCCGCCAACACCTGGGCCGAACACTCGCAGCCCGTGCACGGCGCCGTGCGCGATTTGGCTGCGGGCAGCTTGGTGTTGGTCATGAGCTTTAGCCACGCCGAAGACTTTGACATCATTGACGCCTGCTTACAGCGCCAGGCTGCGCAAGCCGACTTGCCCTTTGTGGGCCTGATTGGCAGCGCCACCAAATGGGCCACCTTTGCCCGCCGCCTGCGCGCCAAAGGGCACAGCCAGGCCGCGCTGCTGCACATTACCTGCCCCATTGGCCTGCCCGGCATACACGGCAAACAGCCCGCGGTTATTGCCGCCAGCGTGGTGGCCCAACTGTTGCAGCAAGCCGCCGCGCCGGGCCAACCCGCGCCGCAGGCCAGCGCCCAGGCCGCAAGCTCCAGTCATTTGTAACCGCACGTCACCATGGAACTTTACCTACTCGACTGGGGCAACCTGCTGCTGCGCTGGCTGCACGTCATCACCGCCATTGCGTGGGTGGGGTCGTCGTTTTACTTTGTGTTTCTGGACAACAACCTCATTCGCCCCACCTCGCCCGACTTATTAGAAAAAGGCGTAGACGGCGCCATGTGGGCGGTACACGGCGGGGGCTTTTACAACCCACAAAAGTACATGGTGGCGCCCAAAAAAATCCACACCCACCTGCACTGGTTTTACTGGGAGAGCTACACCACCTGGCTGTCGGGCTTTGCGCTGTTTGCCATTAGCTACTTGTGGCAGGCGCAAACCTACCTGATTGACCCCAACCTGGTGGCGTGGCAGCCGTGGCAGGCCGGTGCGCTGGCGCTGGCGTTTTTGGTGGTGTTTTGGCTGGTGTACGACCTAATATGCCGCACCCTAGGCCAAGGCCCGCGTGGCGACCTGGTGGTGGGCACGGCCGTGGCGCTGGTGGTGGCGCTGGCCTCGTGGCTGGCCACCGAATGGTTTGCGGGGCGCGCGGCGTTTTTGATTGTTGGCGCCATGCTGGGCACCACCATGAGCGCCAACGTGTTTTTTGTCATCATCCCGGGCCAGCGCCAAGTGGTGCGCGCCATGCAAAACGGCCAACCGGTTGACCCCATCCACGGCAAGCGCGGCAAACAGCGCAGCGTGCACAACACCTACTTCACCCTGCCGGTGCTGTTTGCCATGCTCAGCAACCACTACAGCATGGTGTACGCCCACCCTCACAACACCACCGTGCTGCTGGTCATGATGGCCGCCGGTGCCCTTATTCGGCAGTACTTTGTGCTGCGCCACGCCTACAAACAAGGCAAACGCGCCAACCCCGCGCCCTACGCCGTGGCCGGCGTGCTGCTGATTGCCGCGCTGGTGGTGTGGCTGCGCCCCGCACCCCAAGCTGCCGCCCAAGCGCAAGCCCCGGTAACCGACGCCCAAGCCATGGCCGTGCTGCAAGCGCGCTGCGTGCAATGCCACAACGCCCAAGTGCAAATGAAAGGCGTGCGCCTTGACACCCTAGACAACATGCGCACCCACGCCCTGGCCATACACCAGCAAGCCGTGGTGCTGCGCGCCATGCCCATGAACAACAGCACCGGCATTACCCCGGCCGAGCGCGACCTGCTGGCGCGCTGGTTTGCGGCGCGGTAGATCGGAACTAGCTTTGTGCCTGATTCGCTAGATTTACTGAACTGGCGGCTGGTGCCAGCTCCGCGTTAAGCGCCTCGCGCTCGTCAAACACGAAGCAATTGCCCTGCCAGTGTTTGC
>JAYPEA010000024.1:0-3680 GCA_038125525.1 Burkholderiaceae bacterium
GGGTGCGCCAAGTAAAAGCCGCTCACGCTGGCCGCCGGGGTCATGGCCAGGTGCTCGGTTAGGCCCATGCCAATGTCCTCGGCGCCCAGCAGGGCAAACATGTCGCGCTTGGCCAGGTGGCTGGGGCAGGCGGGGTAGCCAGGCGCGGGGCGTATGCCTTGGTAGGCTTCGGCTATAAGTTGCTCGTGGCTTAGCTGCTCGCCGGCGGCGTAGCCCCACCAGTCGGTGCGCACGCGGTGGTGCAGCCATTCGGCCAGGGCTTCGGCCAGGCGGTCGGCCAGGGCTTTGAGCATGATGGCGCTGTAGTCGTCGTGCGCGGCCTCAAAGGCTTGGGCGCGGGCCTCGGCGCCTAGCCCAGCGGTTACGGCCCACACGCCCACGTAGTCGGCGGCTTGGGTGGCGTCGGCCACAAAGTCGGCCAGGCAGCGGCTGGGGCGCATGGCACCGTTGAGTTCGGTTTTTGCGGTTTGCTGGCGCAGGCCGTGCCACACCATGGCGGTTTGTTGGCGGGTGTCGTCTTGGTATAGGGCAATGTCGTCGTGGTTGATGCGCTGCGCGGGGTACAAGCCCACCACGGCGTTGGCTTGTAGCCAGCGCCCGGCCACCAGCTTGGCCAGCATGGCTTGGGCGTCGGCCAGTACCTTTTGGGCTTGCTCGCCTACCACGCGGTCTTGCAAGATGGCGGGGTAGGGCCCGGCCAGGTCCCAGGTTTGAAAAAACGGGGTCCAGTCGATGTAGGGCACCAGTTGCTCAAGCGCCACGTTGCGCAGCACGCGGCGGCCCACAAATTGGGGGCGCACCGGGGTGTAGTGGGCAAAGTCAACCGCCGCGGCGTTGGCCCGTGCTTGGGCCAGCGGCCACATGGGGGTGGGGGCTTTGTTGGCGTGTTGGTCGCGCACACGTTGGTAGTCTGTTTGCAGGCTGCGTAGGTAGGCCTCGGCGTCTTGGCCCAACAGGCTTTGGGCCACGCCAACGCTGCGCGAGGCGTCGGGCACATACACCACGGGGCCTTGGTAGTGGGGTGCAATTTTTACGGCGGTGTGTACGCGGCTGGTGGTGGCCCCGCCAATAAGCAGCGGGGTTTGGCGTTCGGTAAACCAAGGGTCTTGGTTCATTTCGGCGGCCACCACTTGCATTTCTTCTAGGCTGGGGGTAATTAGGCCAGACAAGCCCACGATGTCGGCGTTAACCGCTTTGGCTTTGGCCAAAATGTCTTGCCACGGCACCATCACGCCCATGTTGTGCACTTCAAAGTTGTTGCATTGCAGCACCACGGTCACAATGTTTTTGCCTATGTCGTGCACGTCGCCTTTTACGGTGGCAATCACAATGTTGCCTTGGCTGCGCACGGTGTGCCCGGCGGCCTCAAGTTGGGCTTTTTCTTCTTCAATGTAGGGCACCAGGTGGGCCACGGCTTGCTTCATCACACGCGCGCTTTTGACCACTTGGGGCAAAAACATTTTGCCTTCGCCAAATAGGTCGCCCACCACGTTCATGCCGTCCATCAGCGGGCCTTCAATCACGTGCAGCGGTCGCAGGCCTTGGGCGCGCATGGTTTGCCACACGGCTTCGGTGTCTTGGGCAATGTGGTCGCCTATGCCGTGCACCAAGGCGTGCACAATGCGCTCGCGCTCGCCCAGTTCGCGCCAGGCGTTTTTGCGGCCGTCGTCGCGCGCCTGGCCTTTGGCCAGTTCGGCCACTTCAATTAGGCGCTCGGCGGCGTCGGCGCGGCGGTTCAGTACCACGTCTTCAACGCGTTCGCGCAGGTCGGGGTCAAGGTCGTCGTACACGCCTATCATGCCGGCGTTCACAATGCCCATGTCCATGCCCGCGCGTATGGCGTGGTACAAAAACACGGTGTGTATGGCTTCGCGCACGGCGTCGTTGCCCCTAAAGCTAAACGACACGTTGCTTACCCCACCCGAGACTTTGGCCCCGGGCAGGTTGGCTTTAATCCATCGGGTGGCCTCAATAAAGTCAACCGCGTAGTTGGCGTGTTCTTCAATGCCGGTGGCAATGGCAAAGATGTTGGGGTCAAACACAATGTCTTGCGGCGCAAAACCCACGCGTTGCGTCAGTAGGGTGTAGGCGCGCTCACAGATTTCAATTTTGCGCTGGTAGGTGTCGGCCTGGCCTTGTTCGTCAAAGGCCATCACAATGGCTGCGGCACCGTAGCGGCGCACCAGTTTGGCTTGGCGCAAAAATTCGTCTTCGCCTTCTTTCAGGCTGATCGAGTTAACAATGCTTTTGCCTTGCACGCATTGCAAGCCGGCTTCGATTACGCTCCATTTGCTCGAGTCAAGCATGATGGGCACGCGCGCAATGTCGGGCTCGGCGGCCAAGAGGTGCAAAAACCGCACCATGGCCGCTTGGCTATCAAGCATGGCTTCGTCCATATTGATGTCAATAATTTGTGCGCCGTTTTCTACTTGTTGGCGCGCCACGTCCAGCGCTTGCTCGTATTGCTCGGCCAAAATCAGCCGGGCAAAGGCTTTGCTGCCGGTTACGTTGGTGCGCTCGCCCACGTTAACAAACAGCCCGTGGCCACTAATGGCCAGTGGCTCAAGCCCAGCCAGCAGCATGGGCGGCATGGCGCGCTCGGGCGCCGGTGCGGTGGTTGGTGTCATGTTCCCTGTTGGTTTTTTTGGTTTGGCCTTACGCCAGCGCCGATGGCCACGTGAGGCGTTGCTGGCCGTGGTACACCAAAAAGTGTTCGCCCGAGCAGCGCCCCACCAGTGTAAGGCCGACGCGCTGGGCCATATCCAGGCCCATGCGGGTTACGCCCGAGCGCGACAGCAAAAAGGGTATGCCCATTTGCGCGCCTTTAATCACCATCTCTGAGGTAAGCCGCCCGGTGGTGTAAAACACCAAGTCGTCGCCGCTTAACTGGTGCAGCCACATCAGGCCGGCGATGGCGTCCACGGCGTTGTGGCGCCCTACGTCTTCTACCCAGTGCAGCAGCTCGCTGCCACGAAACAGCCCGCACCCGTGTACTGAACCGGCTTGCTTGTACACGGAGGGGTGCGCGCGCACGGTGGCCACAATACGCACCAGCGTATCGGTGGGTAGCCGAGCATTGGGGTTAAGTCGCACGCTGTCTAGGTCGGCCAGTATGTCGCCATAAAGCGAGCCTTGGCCGCAACCACTGGTCACGGTGCGTTGGTGTTGGGCTTGTTGCCATTGCTGCAGCGCCTGCGGCGTGGCAACCACGGCAGCGGCGGCCACGTCCCAGTCCACCTGTATGCTTTGTACGTCCTGCAGCTGCTGCACCAGGCGCTGGTTGCGCAGCCAACCCAGCACCAGCGCCTCGGGAGCACCACCCAGCGTCATCAGCGTAACGGTTTCTTGCTTGTTTAGGTATATCGTTAGTGGCCGTTCACCCGGAATTTGTAGGGCCTTGGTGCGGCCGCGTTCGTCTACCACCTCTACGTCCGAGACCAGAGGCACCGCGCTTTGAGAAAGGACTGGGCTTCGCATGCTTACAAAAAAAGGGCGGCTCGGTGGCCGCCCTTGGGTGACAACATCGGTCTATGTTACGCTGACTGTCGGCCCCGGTGGTCAGCGCCGTTCTTAACGTCCTCGTACCACAGTTGGTGATGTTCTTTGGCCCAGGCCTCGTCGACGTAACCCGAGGCCATGCCGTCGTAGGAACCTTCCATGCCCACCGAACCAATGTAGAT
>JAYPEA010000024.1:3780-7961 GCA_038125525.1 Burkholderiaceae bacterium
CCAGTCACCGCCAAAATCAAGAAAGTTATCGCGACCGACCAGTGGGCGTAACGCTCCATTGGCGTGAAACGGTGAACCGTCTGGCCGCTACGGCCCTCCTTTAGTTTGATTGGGCCTTTTATCGCAAAAAATACGGCCACGCCGGCCAACGCCAACGCGACGAGCCAACCGCCAAAGACTGTAACAACCCCGTTGCGGAACATAGTCCACTGCTCACCGCCGGCCTGAATCAACACCCCAGCCTCGGGCGTTTTTACGGAGCTGTAGTGCTCTTGTGGCTGGTTAACCGAGCGCCATACTGGGGCGTTGTTGCTCGGCTGTGTGGCTTCCCTGGCGCGCTGTGCTTCGGCCGTCGAGTCGGCCGCCACAGCCAAGCCAGCCACGCCCAGAGTGAAGCTAGCCGCCAGGGTGACGAACCAGTTGCGTAGCGACCTCATAGCGGTTTAGCCCGGATGTAATCGTCCTGACCCTGGGCGCGCTGCTTAAGCGCATCACGCCATCCTGCGTCATCACCAGACTTCCAAGCTTTTCCGTCACCTGCCACGTAGTTGTTGTTGGCGGTTGCCGACGATTTTTGATCGGCCTTAGGCCCGGACGGGGCATCCGAGCACCCGGCAGTCAACGCCAGAATGGCGGCACCAACGATCCATGTGAGTGTGCGCATTCGGAATTACTCCTTGTTAAGCCGCAGGCTTGCCGCCGTAGGCGGTACCCCAACCAAACAGATTCGCGCCGGCCTCTTTGCCATTGGCCTGCCTTACGGTTACGCGATTGCGGAAGATGTCGGAGATAACGTCACCATCCCCACCCAGCAGCGCTTTGGTCGAGCACATCTCAGCGCAGGCCGGCAACTTACCCTCAGCCAAACGGTTGCGGCCATATTTTTCGTACTCGGCCTGCGATCCGTTCTCCTCAGGGCCGCCCGCACAGAAGGTACATTTGTCCATCTTCCCGCGCATCCCGAATGCTGCAGACTGGGGAAACTGTGGGGCACCGAACGGACAGGCGTATGAGCAATAGCCGCAGCCGATGCAGACATCTTTGTCGTGCAACACGACACCGTCACTGGTTTTGTAAAAACACTGAACGGGGCAGACGGCCATGCAGGGCGCATCCGAACAGTGCATACACGCCACGGAGATGGATTTTTCAGCACCCACCTCACCATCGTTGATGGTGACGACCCGGCGCCGATTCACACCCCACGGAACGTCGTGCTCTGCCTTACAGGCGGTCACGCAGCCGTTGCATTCAATGCAGCGCTCGCTATCGCAAATAAATTTCATTTGTGCCATGTTTGCGCTCCTGGGTTAGGCCTTCATTACCTGACACACGGTGGTCTTGGTCTCTTGCATCATGGTGACGGAGTCGTAGCCGTAGGTGGTCGCCGTGTTGACCGCCTCGCCCCTCACAATGGGCGCCGTACCCTCCGGATACGAATCAACCATGTCCTTGCCCTGCCACCATCCGGAGAAGTGGAAGGGGACGAACACGGTGTCCTTAGGCACTCGGTTAGTCACCATGGCCTGAACTTTCAGCTTGGCCCCCGTTGGCGTCGCCACCCAGACGGTGTCGCCCTCCTTCAAGCCACGAGCCGAGGCCGCCTCCGGGTGAATTTCAACGAAGTTGGTTTGCTGTAACTCGGCCAGCCATTTGTTGGACCGAGTCTCTTCGCCTCCGCCTTCGTACTCCACCAGTCGCCCAGAGGTGAGGACCAGCGGAAACTTCTCGTGCACCTTGTCCGCAACGTTCTTTTCTTGAATCGACTTGTACAGCGTCGGCAGCCTCCAGTGCACTTTGAAGTCGTCGTAGGTTGGGTACTTGGCAATCAAATCCGGCCGGTTACCGTACAACGGCTCGCGGTGCACCGGTATTGGGTCAGGGAAGTTCCAAACAATTGTCCGGGCCCGCGCGTTGCCATACGGATGGCACCCATGGTTTTTCATGATGACGCGAACCATCCCGCCGGAGATATCGGTCTTCCAGTTCTTGCCTTCGGCGGCAGTTTTTTCTTCCGCAGTTAACTCGTCCCACCAGCCAAGCTTTTTAAGAATGGTGTGGTCGAACTCAGGATAGCCCATCTGTATCGCGGCACCTGGTGTGCTCGAGCCGTCTGCCGCCAAGAGGCTTTGGCCGTCCTTTTCGACGCCGAAGCGCGCCCGGAATGGGCTGCCACCGTCCATCACGTGCCGGCTTGGCTGATAGAGGTTTGGCGAGCCTGGGTGCTTCATCTCAGGATTGCCCCAACAAGGCCAGGGCAGCCCGAAGTAATCGCCGGTGATGTCGTACCCAGTCTCTTTGTCTTTACCGGCCTTGGCGCGCAACGTCTTCACGTCAAACAAGTGCATGTTGCGCATGTGAGCCTTGAGGCGCTCCGGACTCTGACCGGTATAGCCAATTGTCCACAACCCCTTATTGATTTCACGCAAGATACTCTCGATTTCAGGTTCCCGCCAATCCTTCCCGTGGAACTTGGTGGTAAGCATCTTGTAGTTCTTCGCCATCTCGTTACCAAACCCCAGCTTGTCGGCAAAGGCCTGCATGATCACGTGGTCTGGCAACGACTCGAACAGGGGCTCGATCACTTTTTCTCGCCACTGCACAGAGCGGTTCGATGCGGTAATGGACCCAGGGCACTCAAATTGGGTGGATGCTGGCAGCAGGTACACCGCACGATTGGCGTTGACGGGCCCATCGCCGGGCATCGCCGCCATGGCCGCGGTTGCGGTCGGATAGGGATCCACCACCACAAGCAGATCCAGCTTGTCCATGGCTTTTTTCATATCCAAGCCACGACTCTGGGAGTTCGGGGCGTGGCCCCAGAAGAATAGCCCCTTGACCGGGTTGGGTTGGGCGACGTTCTCTTTGCTCTCCAAAACGGCGTCCACCCAACGAGAGACCGTTGTGCCTTTCGCACCCATCATCCCCTCGGCGAAGCGGGACTTCAGGTAATCAAACTCAACGTTCCAAACCCTTGCATAGTGCTTCCATGACCCTTCGGCGAGGCCGTAGTAGCCAGGTAGCGAGTCCGGGTTAGGACCAAGGTCGGTGACACCCTGCACGTTATCGTGGCCACGGAAGATGTTGGCCCCACCACCCTCTTTACCCACGTTACCAAGCGCCAACTGCAAGATGCAAGATGCGCGAGTCATGTTGTTGCCGATGGTGTGTTGGGTTTGACCCATACACCAGACGATCGTGCCTGGACGATTTTCGGCAAGGGTTTTCGCGGCCTTGTACATCTCGGCCTCGGGCACACCGGTGACCTCTTCGACGTTCTTGGGGTTCCATTTGGCCATGATTTCGGCCTTGACTTTTTCCATACCCCACACGCGGTCAGCGATGTATTTCTTATCCTCCCAACCGTTCTTAAATATGTGGTACACGAGACCGAACAGAAATGCGACGTCGGTCCCCGACCGCATCCGGATGTACTGGTCGGCCTTGGCGGCCGTGCGGGTATACCGGGGATCAACCACAATGACCTTGCAGCCATTCTCTTTGGCCGCCAGCATGTGCAACACAGACACGGGGTGCGCCTCTGCCGCGTTGGAGCCGATATATAGCGCAGCCTTGGAGTTGCGCATGTCGTTGTAGCTGTTTGTCATGGCGCCGTAGCCCCATGTATTCGCTACGCCGGCCACCGTTGTTGAGTGGCAAATCCGCGCCTGGTGGTCACAGTTGTTTGTGCCCAAGAAGGCCATGAACTTGCGAAGCAGGTAGCCCTGCTCATTGCCACTCTTTGAGGAGCCGACAACAAAGAGCGAGTCAGGGCCGCTCGTCTTTTGGATGTCCTTCATCTTGGCGGTGATTTCGTTCAGCGCCTGATCCCACGAGATGCGGGTGTACTTCCCGTTGACCAGTTTCATCGGATAACGCAAACGGTGGTCACCGTGACCGTGCTCTCTGATCGCCGCACCCTTGGCGCAGTGGGCACCCATGTTGATAGGCGAATCAAACACCGGCTCGTGTCTGGTCCATACCCCGTTCTCTACCACCGCATCGATTGCACAACCAACCGAACAGTGACTACACACCGTACGCTTGACCTCAACCTTACCTTTACCATCCAACTTCTTTCCATCAGCGGCGGCATGGGCCTGACGCACCAACGAAAGTTGACCCAGCGCCACACCGGCACCCACTCCAATACCGGAGCGACGCAGAAAGCCGCGCCGATC
>JAYPEA010000024.1:8061-14977 GCA_038125525.1 Burkholderiaceae bacterium
GCCGCGGCTGCCACGCCTGCCCCCACAGCCCCAAAAAAACCTCTGCGAGAGGATGTCGCGCGCTTTTCACTCATGTCTGGCTCCTATCCGATCGGTGGCTTTGGATTGGGACAGAACTGTGAAATCTTCAGTGTCAGGTCCGCGACACCTCAAAACACACCTGTCCTCAGCGCGACAGTACGCCTTCAACCGTCACCGCGCATTAGCGAAAACCCTAGTGCACAAAGATTTTGCAGCCTATGGGTTTGGACCGAGGTGGGTTCTAATGTGCACTTACTGAATTTCTTGACGATCATGGCAAACGAAAAAACCCTCGACCCCGCTCTCACCAAAATTTTGCAGTCGGTTTGGTGCGACGACTTACAGACTAACCTAGTCGACGGCGGATTGGTAGACAGCGCATTGATTGACGGGAACGGCTCGGCCCAAGTAACTCTTAAGTTTCCGTTTGCTGCCCAAACGACTCACGCTGATATCGTGCAGCGTGCCACGACGGCCCTGCGGGGGCTACCCGAACCGAAGAACGTTCGAATCTCATGCAGCACGGCAATTGCACCGCACGCCGCGCAGGTTGGGGTCGAGCGCGTCGTGTCCGTCAGAAACATGATCGCGGTTGCATCAGGCAAGGGTGGCGTGGGGAAAAGCACCACCACGGTTAACCTGGCACTGGCTTTGGCCCAGGAGGGGGCCAAGGTCGGGGTGTTGGACGCGGATATCTACGGTCCGAGCATCCCGACCATGCTTGGAATAACCGGACGACCTGAGAGTGAAGACGGGACCATGATTGAGCCCAAGGAGGGGCACGGCCTGCAAGTCAGCTCGATTGGCTTTCTGATTGACAAAGACGACGCCATGATTTGGCGGGGGCCCATGGTGACGCAGGCGCTCGAGCAACTGCTGAGGCAAACCAAATGGCGCGACCTGGATTATTTGCTGATTGACATGCCACCCGGCACGGGTGACATTCACTTGACGCTGGCGCAGCGGGTGCCCATTACGGGCGCACTGATTGTCACCACGCCCCAAGAGGTGGCCCTTATCGATGCCCGTAAGGGGCTGCGGATGTTTCAAAAGGTCTCGGTCCCGGTATTGGGCCTAATCGAGAACATGAATCTGCACATCTGTTCGTCATGCGGACACCACGAGCACATTTTTGGCCATGGTGGGGCGCAAGCCTTGTCCCAAGAGCTGCAGGTTCCGTTTTTGGGCAGCCTCCCTTTAGAGATGCGAATTCGGCAAGATGCCGATAGCGGCAGACCGACAGTCGTCAGCGACCCGGACTCGGATGTCAGTGCCGTCTACCGGACCTTGGCGCGTCAAGTGTCTGTGGCAATTTCCCGGATGAAGGCCGACATGAGCGGCAAGTTTCCGAAGATTGTGGTGCAGGCAACGTGAGTGCCGACCACCTTGCCTTGGCATCGTGCACGGTGCATGTCGCAATTTCCAAAATTGCCCAATCACACCCCTGGGTGCCATTTCGCTGGCAACTCGATAAGGTTCATAGCGTGGATGAGGCGGCACCGCTGCCCGAGAATTCGACTGAGACGGTCTGGGCTCAATCAAAGGTTCTGCTGTTTGCAGACGAGGCCGACGGCTATTACCTAAACTGCACCGCCCCTCACCCGGCATGGTTCGTGCACTATCGCCTCGATGAGGAGTTGGGCGACAACGCGTTGCCAGAGGTGCGTCAAGTAACTCTCAGTTACAACGAGGCCGGCCGGCTAATGGACGGCGGCGAAATCGTCGAGTCGGTGCCAACCGACGACATCACTGCCAGGTGGCTTGCCGAATTCGCCCAAAAGCATTTCGTTCCAGAGCCCCGAAAGCGGCGCCGACCGGCCTCTTTTTTGTCCCCAGACAAGCGCTAGCCCGAGAAAATGAGCGAGTCTTTCTTCTCTCGTTGGTCCAATAAAAAGGTTTCAACCCGCGAGGCGCAGGCCCGGGGACCGATTGACGCCCAACCCCAAAATACTGAGCCCAACACATTGGCCACAGCACGACCGGCCGAGGTCGAGGGTGGGGCGGCCAACTTGCCCACCGAGGAGGATGCCGCCCAACTCAGGCCTGGCGACTCTGTGGCAAGTTTTCTGCAGCAAGGTGTGAGCGAAGCCGCCAAAACGGCGGCACTAAAAAAACTGTTTGCCGACCCAGCGTATAACGTCATTAGTGAAATGGACGACTATGTTGAGGACTACAGCCAACTTGCCAAACTGACAACGGCCGAGGTGCGCAAGCTGAACCAGGCAAAGGACCTTCATTTATTCGAAGACCCGCCCTGGAAAAAAGACCCGATGATTCAGGGAGACAGCGAACAAACCCCAGTCGCCACCGACACAACAACAGGCGACGGTGTCCCGCCCGTTGAACCCGAGGGGACGGAGCCGGACCAAGTTTTGACAAAACCGGGGGCCGGCGAACAAATCGATAACCCAGACGACAACTCGGCGCCAAGCTAAAACCATGACAAAAACTCTCCTCTGCTCCTGCAACCGAACCATGACCGAGGCACTGTCGGGCGCCAATCAAGCAGTGCACACCGCGCTTTGCCGGCATGAGATTGGCTCCTTTTTGGATGCCGCTCGTGGAGACGAGCCGGTGCTGGTGGCATGCACGCAGGAGGAGGAGTTCTTCACTGCAGCTGCGGCACAGGCGCAGCCCGCCGCCTGGGCCCCACTTAAGTTTGTCAACATACGGGAGACGGCGGGTTGGTCATCGGAGGGGGGTCAAGCCTGGCCGAAGATACAGGCCCTGGTGGCTGCAGCCAAGCTCAGCGATCCGCCCCCGACGACTGCGGTGGAGTACCAAAGCAACGGGAAGCTGGCGATCATTGGACCCTCTGGCCGTGCGGTCGCTGTAGCCTCGGCAGCGCAGCGGAGGCACCCCGACCTGCAGGTGACGGTACTATTGACGGATGCCGACACTTCATGGCCAAAAAGCACGAGCCACGCTTGGCAAAGCGGCTCGGATATGGTTGTCAACGGGCACCTTGGAGCGTTTACTGTATCTTGGAAACAATCCAACCCGATTGATTTGGCTCTGTGCACGCAGTGTGGCGCCTGCATTAAGGCCTGCCCAACGCAGTCGATTGGCGAAAACCTTCAGGTAAACCTTGATAGCTGCGACCGCAGTGGCCAATGCGAAAAGGCGTGCGAGGCGATTGGGGCCATCCGTTTCGATGGGATTGGAGAGCGACGAGAGGCAAGCTTTGACCTGGTGCTGGATTTGAGCGACACGCCGATCATTTCGCAATTTGATTTGCCACCTGGCTATGAGCACTGCAACAACGTCGCACAGGGTCTTGAGCAACTGGCGTTACTCAGCCAATGGGTGGGGCGTTTTGAAAAGCCAAAGTACTTCAATTACCAAGCGTCGATTTGTGCCCACGGACGTAATCAGAAAGTGGGCTGCAATCGATGTGTAGAGATCTGCTCGACTCATGCCATTCATTCTGTGTGGTCCAACGGTAAGGGGCAGGTATCGGTCAACCCCAAACTGTGCCTTGGGTGTGGTGCGTGCAGCACGGTCTGCCCGACTGGGGCAATTCGCTATGCGTACCCCACCACTGACCACTTATCGCGGATCGCGCGCACGATGGTGCAAACCGTGGCCGCGTCGACCGACCAAGTGCCCGATATTCTTTTGCATAGCGCTGACACAGAGCGGGGTGGCGCCTCGCTCCTTCTCGCCCTGGGTCGACGGGCATCAATGGGTCTTGGCAACGGCCTACCGGCTCGGGTGCTTCCTCTGGCCGTACATCACATTGCATCGGTTGGTGCTGAGTTTTGGCTGGCCCTCCTTTGTTACGGAGTTGGACGCGTGGTGGTGATGCCAAGCGGTGAGGAAGCCCCGGCGTACCGAGAAACATTGGAGACGCAGGTGACGTGGGCGCAGGCCGTGCTGAAAATACTCGGCTACAACGAAAACCGAATCGAATTGGTTTCAGGTGATAGCCCGCGCTCGCTAGACGCAGCGCTGGCAGCAATGGCCACGTTGCCTGCGGCAGTTGGCAAACCCGCGACGTTCGCCGTCACACAAGACAAACGGCAAACGCTCGAGGCAGCCATTGAACATCTACTCAGTGAGGGTCGACCCGACGCCCGCGCGACCCAACTCCCGGCCCCCTTGCCAGGCGGTGGCCCATGGGGGGCCATCAGCGTCGACCCGCAACGGTGCACGTTGTGCATGGCCTGTGTGGGCTCCTGCCCGGGCTCGGCTCTCAAAGATGGTGGCGATCAGCCAATACTGAGTTTTATTGAGCGCGACTGTGTACAGTGCGGCATTTGTGCGGACACCTGTCCGGAGAAGGCAATCACCATAACGCCTCGGTTGCTGGAGCCTGCCAAACGCCGACTGGAGGCAACCCTTTGCCAAACCAAACCGTTTCACTGCGTCCGCTGTCACAAGCCCTTTGCCACGGAAGCAATGATGAAAACCATGCTCGAGAGAATTGGAAGCCACACCGCGTTTGGCGGCGACCAAATCGCTCGCCTCAGTATGTGTAGCGATTGTCGGGTCATCGACATGATGGAGAAGGGCGCATGAGCGAAACCAACAGGCTGAAGTTTGTACCTGCTGCCACGATGCAGGACGACGGTTTAAGCGAGGAAGATTTAGCCCGCTCCGATTTGTATGGCCTGATTGCTGAGTGCCTAACCGCGCCGCCGACAGATGATTTTTTCAATCGGCTGGCCAGCAGTACGCCACCCAAAGAAGACGACCAAACTGACCTAGGGCGGGCCTGGCGAGAGTTGCTAAGGGCATCATTGCAGCGGCAACCACAAGCGGCAAGAGACGAATACGACTTGCTGTTTGTCGCGGTCGGCAAACCTCTCGTGGCTCTGCATGCCTCAGTGTATTTGGCGGGCGCGCTCAACCAGCAGCCGCTGGTTACCCTGCGCCACGATTTGGCTGAGTTCGGGATCGAGAGCACCAACGCCGTGACAGAAACGGAAGATCATGTGAGCGTGTTGTTCGAGGTGATGCGTTTTTTAATCGCCCCAAGCAGCTCACCAGTCAAAACGTTGGCTCAGCAACATGCCTTCTTCTCTCGGCACATTGGCCCATGGATGACGGCGTTGTTTGACGCCATTTCAGAGCAGCCTGACGCATACTTTTATCGGGCGGTGGCCGACTTGGGGCGGGCCTTTATCGAAATTGAACGCCAAGCCTTTGACATTTATTCGGCCAGTATTGACGCCATCGACCCATCATGATTTCCGAGAGAGTCACCGGCTTGATACTTGCTGGCGGGCAAGGCCAGCGCATGGGCGGTGCCGACAAGGGGTTACAGCCATTGGGTGGAATGCCTTTAGTAATGCACGTACTGTGGCGGTTGGCCCCTCAGGTGCAGGACGTCGTCATCAATGCCAACCGGAATTTGGGCGCCTACGAGGGCTTGGGCCGCACCGTGGTGCCGGATCTGTCGGGTGACTTTCAGGGGCCGCTAGCCGGGGTCTTGGCGGGATTGCCCTACTGCGACACGCCATGGTTGATGACGGCCCCGTGCGACACCCCGTTTTTCCCCGCTGACTTGGTGGAGCAATTGGTGGTGGCGGCGGAAGCCTCAGGCGCCGAGGTGGCGATGCCGGTCACTCCAACCAACGACGGGCGGGGCCAGCCACACCCGGTGTTTTTGTTGCTGCGCGCCGAGCTTTATGAGAGCCTGCAAGCGTTTTTGCAAGGCGGAGGCAGAAAAATTGACCGTTGGACCGACACCCTAGCGTGTGAGCGGGTACGCTTTTCAGATTCCGAGGCGTTTTTTAATGCCAACACGCCTGACGAACTCAAGCAGCTGCGTGCGCGCGCGCAAAATCCTTGAAGCCATGAATTTGCTACCCCTTGAGCAGGCCCGGGCGGCCATCAGCGCCCGCTGTGTGCCATTACCCTCCAAGCCGTTATTGGTGCCCATCCAGCAGGCCTTGGGCCGGATTGCCGGACGTGATGTCTTGGCAAATTTGGATGTACCGCCCCACGACAACAGCGCCATGGACGGCTTTGCGTTTGCTCACGCCGATTTGGCGCAGCACTTTGGTTCGGGCACCTGGCGACCACCCATTGCCGACAAGCGCTTGGCGGGCGCGGCTGAATCGGCCCGTTGCCCGACGGGGCAATGCGTCCGAGTCATGACGGGCGCGGTGATGCCCGAGGGCACTGACACGGTGATCGCCCAAGAGTTGGTGCAAGTTCACGGCGACGTGGCCACTTGGCAGGCTGATTCGGTGGCCGCAGGCGCCAACCGCCGAAGGCGGGGTGAAGATCTCAAGCGAGGCGAGGCGGTGATCGGCGCGGGGCGGTTGTTACGCCCGGCTGATTTGGGGCTGCTGGCCTCATTGGGGCAAAGCAAAGTCGCGGTCAGACCAAGGTTGCGGGTAGCATTTTTCTCCACTGGTAACGAGTTGCGCCGGCCTGGGGACCGCTTAGACCCAGGCTGTATCTACGACAGCAACCGCTACACCATGGGCGCGATGCTGCAAACCTTGGGGGTTGAGGCGCTCGACCACGGCATGGTCCCCGATGACCCCAAGGCGTTGCGCCAAACGTTCTTGCACGCTGCTAAACACGCCGACGTCGTAGTTACCTCGGGTGGGGTGTCAGTGGGTGAGGCCGATCACACGAAACAAGTGATGCGCGATATGGGGTCGGTAGACTTTTGGCAACTGGCCATTCAACCGGGACGCCCCATGGCTTTTGGGGCCTTGGGTAACGGGACCGTATTGTTCGGTTTGCCCGGCAATCCAGTCGCGGTGATGGTGACGTTTTACGCACTGGTGCGCCCGGCACTGCTGGCCTTAATGGGGGCTACGCAAGAGAACCCGGCTGGGTTTCACGCCATAGCAGGCGAAGTCATCAAAAAAAAGCCGGGGCGAACTGAGTTTCGCCGTGGCATCGTCTGGCGCAGCGATCAAGCAACTTGGAC
>JAYPEA010000024.1:15077-26178 GCA_038125525.1 Burkholderiaceae bacterium
CGAATCGGGCCCCAGCCCTCTCCCTGGCCCTGGCGCAACCACGCGCCATGAAAGTGCAGGGGATGGAGCCACCTGGTTTGGTTGTCTAACACCACGTCAAAGGCGGTATTGGCCTTGGCCACAAACAATGGGGCGGCCATGGCTCCAGCGTCCATGCCCTCGCCGGTCATGGCTTTACCGTTGATCAACCAGACCGCCTCACGTGTGGCCTCTCGGCTCATGGCCCCGCCCTGTAGCACCATCGACAAAGGGGGTTGACTTAGCGGCCGCGCAGACGGTAGCGGGTTGGGTGGTAACGGCCGGGGTTCGGCCTTGGTTGGGCGCACCGGCGCACCGCGGGGGCGCAGGGCAGCCAGTTCGTAGCTTTGCCGAGAATAAAAAGCGTCGATCACTTGCGACGTTTGGTTGGCGGCCGGCGCCTCCCATAACACGTCCGCGCGCTGCCCCGGAGCCAACACCAACGGCTCGTTAAGTGGCTCAATCGCAACTGGGTGACCGTCAAGAGCCATCAGCCAAGCCCGGCAGCCTTTAAAGGTCAAACCAAAAATTCTTGCGCTCGTGGCGGCCACCAACCGCAGGCGGATGCGTGCATATGGTCTGGCAGAGAAGTCTTGTTCTAGGCTGCCATTGATTAAGACCACATTCCCAACCCTACCTGCGTGGGCGGCATCATGTAAGTTTTTAAACTGGGCATCAATTTGCCCCTTCCGGTCCAATCGAAAATCCGACAACACCCACAACCAATCCTCGTCCACCTCCACGGGGTCGGCCTCGTCTACCACCACCGCACCAGAGAGACCGCGGCCTATTTGTTCGATCGTGTTGAAGTGTGGGTGGTACCAAAAGGTTCCAGCGTCCTGCGCAACAAACCGGTAAGTGAAAGTCTCGCCGCTTGCAATTGGGGGCTGAGTAAAGCCGGGCACCCCATCCAATGCGTTCGGCACCCTCAACCCGTGCCAGTGGACAGTGGTCGGTTGCGGCAGTTGGTTGTGCAGGCGCACCTTGACCTCGCCACCCTGGCGCACCCTGATCACCGGCCCGGGGTGACTGCCGTTGTAGAGCCACATGGGTGTAGGCTCAATCGGGCCCGGCACCAAACGCTTGTTCGTGGCCCCGGCCTGTAACTCCAACCAATCACCCTCGTTAGCAAGCACTGGTCTCACGAGCCCGAAAGGTACGGTCGATGAGGCCAGCAGCAGCGCCCGCCGCATCGGGTCGACTGGGCATGGATTTGTAAGAGAAGCGTCTTGAAAATCGTCCGAGTACATGCTAGGTTCTGTCCCCAGAAGGTTCTTTGGATTTTGCCATGGTCAATACTGTCCCCACTGAAACGACGGAGATGCGTCGACACCTGTTGCAAGCTGGGTTGTGTGCGAGTGCCCTGGCATGCATGCCGACAAGGGCGGGGGGCAGTGACCAAAAGCTGAAGACGCTCCATCCATCGAAGCTAGTTGACCGCCTCGACCAACCGATTAAGGCCAGCGCACTGAACCCAATCGAGCCCCTGGTTTTTAATTACCCTTACGTCGCGACGCCCGTCTTTTTGATTTGCTTGACTCAGCCCGCCGAGGCATCGGCGAGCAATCCAGACACCAAATATTCAGCCTTGCCAGGGACAGGCCCCCAAAAAAATTTGGTCGCTTTTTCTGCGATTTGCAGCCATCGCCTGATGTACCCGACGCCGCAAATTAGCTTCATAAACGTTCGCCGCGGGCTTTCAGGCGAGCCGAGCCAAGTGATTCATTGCTGCGGGGACAACTCGCGCTACGACCCCACGCGCGGCGCATCGGTCATATCAGGGCCCGCTCCAAAAGCACTGGCAATGGTTGGATTGCGCTGGAACCCGAAAGATGACTCCTTGGATGCCATTGGCATCTTTGGAGAGGACATGTTTGACCGTTTCTTTACCAAGTATGCTTTGCGGCTGGAGATGGAGTTGGGCCGACGGGCGCATAAACTGACTGGGCCAACGACAAAGGTGTCACCCCCCTCAGGTTACTCCAAGCAATGGCAGACCTGTCGGGCCTAACAACTGTTCAGGGCTTGGCGTTCGGAAAAAACAGCTGCTGACCACCCACCCTATATTCAGCAATTAACCGCTGGCCGACTGGTGACGCCACCCATTTGGCAAAGCGCGTCGCCGCTTTGACCTTAACGTGCGGATGCTTCTGCGGATTCACGACAATCACGCCATATTGATTGAACAAAGGTGGGTCACCCTCCACCAGTACCGCCAAGTTGTTCTTATTTCTAAATGCCCCCCAGGTGCCGCGGTCAGTTAGTACATAGCCGCCCTTCGCGGCAGCAATGTTCAAAGCGGAGCCCATACCGCAGCCACACTCTAAGTAATCTGCCTCAGCTTTATTGGCCCCCGCTGCGGCCCAAAAGCGCAACTCTGCTGAGTGGGTCCCGCTCTTGTCTCCTCGGGAGATGAATGTGGCCCGACTCTGCGCGATCGCCCTCATTGCGCGCGCAATGTCTCTGCCAGCGGCTTTGGCCGGGTCTTGCGCAGGGCCAACCAAAACAAAATCGTTGTACATCACGTTTTGTCGAGAAAGGCCATAACCGTCAGAGACAAACCGCTCTTCTTGGGCCTTGTCATGCACAAACAATACATCGGCGTCACCGCGCCTGGCTGAATCGATTGCCTGCCCCGTACCAACGGCAACCACCTTCACGGCAATACCGGTCTCTTTCTCAAACGCCGGGAGCAAATACCCCAGCAATCCACTGTTCGCGGTCGACGTTGTGGAGGCCATCACGATTGAGTCCGTGGCAATGGCTGGGCCAACAACAAACAAAAAGCCAAGCGCTGCTACCCATCCGCGAGGCTTGTGTAATTTAAAAAAGCTTTGTGCCACGTTTGACAAGTATGGGTGATGGGGCATGCTGATTTGGAGAAAAGCTTTTGGTGAATTATGAAACCCGCTCGTCTCGCTCGATGCGACCTCGATTCAGGTAAATCACCCGGCGAGCGAGGCGCTCGACTTGAGCGGGGTCGTGGCTGGCGAAAATCAGCGTTTTCGTCGGGCGCGTGCGCTGCGCGTCATTGTGTATATGCTCACCGAGCAACTGCTCAACAAGGTCGCCCTGCTTGGCATCCAAATGGGCGGTAACCTCGTCGGCCAAAAGCACCTCGGGTGATTTCAATAAGGCGCGCGCCACCGCCAGCCGTTTTTGCTGCCCGCCCGACAACGCGAGTGCAGGCCGATCCGCATGAGAATAGAGACCGGTTTTTTCCAGCCATCCAGCGGCGCACTCGCTGGCTTTTTTCCAGCTCATCCCAGTCGCCACGCCCGCGGCAATCAAGTTGTGGCGCACGCTGACGCGCAAAAACCTGGGGCGCTGAAAAATAAGCGCGCTGTGTTGGTTGGTTACCCCTTCAATCACCCCTTGCTGTGGCACCAAAAGCCCGTGGATAAGCCTCAACAACGTGGTCTTGCCTGAGCCATTGGCCCCAACCAAGGCGGTGGGCTCCGCGGCGTTTAGATCCAGCGCTTCAATATCAATTAATGGCTCATCGGACTTATGCCCAAATACCAGGTGTCGAATTCGTATGCCCATGGTGTATCAGCGAAGCGCGCCCGTTTCTCGGTTGACACCCGACAAGGCCAAAACCCCGTTGAGCAAAAACACCGTCAGCAGCAAAACTGCGCCAAGCGCCAACGCCATGGGCAAATCGCCTTTGCTGGTCTCAAGGGCGATGGCCGTGGTCATGACCCGAGTGAATCCCTCGATGTTGCCACCAACAATCATCACCGTGCCAACCTCTGAGATGGCTCGCCCAAATGCGGTAACGGCAACCGTTAGCAAGGCAAATCGCTCGCTAATCAGCAACCAAACCGCGCGCTGCCAAAAGGGCGTGCCCATTGAGGCCAGGGTGTCTCCTAAATGGTCGTTGGCATCGGCAATCACTTGTCGCGTCATGGTTGCCACCAGGGGTATCACCAGTAGGGTCTGAGCAAAAATCATCGCCTCTTTGCTGTAAAGCCACCCCAAACTGCCCAATGGGCCAGAGCGTGACAGCAACACGTAGACAATTAAGCCCACAATCACCGCCGGAATCGCCACGTAGGTGTTGAGTAAAAGCGTGAGCAGGCCCTTCAATTTAAATTTGGCAAGGCCAAGCGACGCCCCCAGCGCCAAGCCCATCGCCAGCGCCAACAGCGTTGCAACCAAACTGACGTAAAGGCTGCGCAGAACAATTTGCAACAACGTGGCGTCAAAGGTGGCAATTAGCTTGCCTGCCAACAAAAAACTCTCGCTAAAGCTGCTCATGTGGCGTCACATCCTACGCGGTTTGGTTGGCGCTTTGGTCTGCGCGTTGGGCGCGCTACTGGCCAGCCAACCGGCGCGGCGCCTGCGCTTGAACCGCCGCGCCAATGGCCGCGATGTGCTCGGGCGTGGTGCCGCAGCAGCCACCCACCAAATTCACCAGCCCCTCGGCGGCAAAGCCGTGCAACAGGCGGCTGGTGTCTTGCGGGGTTTCGTCAAAGCCGGTCTCGCTCATGGGGTTGGGCAAGCCGGCGTTGGGGTAGCAGCTGATGTAGGTGTCGCTGGCCACGCGCGCGAGCTCTTGCAAGTAAGGGCGCATCAGCGCCGCACCCAGGGCGCAATTTAGCCCCACCGCCAGCGGCTGCATGTGACGAATGCTGGCCCAAAAGGCCGAGACCGTTTGCCCAGAGAGCAGCCGCCCCGACGCGTCGGTGACGGTGCCGCTGACAATCAGCGGCAGACGCTCGCCAGTGGCCTCAAACGCTTCATCAATGGCAAACAGCGCCGCTTTGGCGTTGAGCGTGTCAAAAATTGTCTCCACCAGCAGCACGTCCACCCCGCCCTCCATAAGCGCGATGACCTGCTCGAGGTAGCTTTGGCGCAGCGCCTCAAAAGTAACGTTACGCGCCCCGGGGTCGTTCACGTCGGGGCTGATGCTGGCGGTGCGCGGCGTAGGGCCCAGCGCCCCGGCCACCAGGCGCGGCCGCTCGGGCGTGCTGGCCGCATCGGCCACTTGCCGCGCCAACTGCGCCGAGGCCAGGTTCATCTCGCGCGCCAATGCGCCCATGCCGTAGTCTTCTTGGGCAATGCGGGTGGCGCCAAAGGTGTTGGTTTCAATCATGTCTACACCGGCGGCGAGGTATTGGGCGTGAATGTCGCCAATGACCTGGGGCCGGGTTAGGCTCAGCAACTCGTTGTTGCCCTTAACGTCTTGCCCCCAATCGGCAAAGCGCTGGCCGCGATAGGCAGCCTCGGTCAAGCGCAAACGTTGAATCATGGTGCCCATGGCGCCGTCAAAAAGCACCACGCGCTGGGCCAGCCACGAAGGCAGCGACTGGCCACGGGTGTAAGCGGGGGGGTTCAAAACATCGTTACCCATTCAACGCACCAAACCATCGACGGTGTGGCGCCAATGGGCATTTTAGAGGCACGGCTACGCCTTTTGACTCACAATTCGGGGCTATGAATAACCTGACGCCCCAGCAAACCTGGGATTACTTGCAGCAAAACCCACAAGCGGCTTTTGTGGACGTGCGCATGGAGATTGAATCGCTTTACGTGGGGCGCCCGCCTGGGGTGGTTAACATTCCGTGGTACGAATACCCCGAACTCACCCCTAACCCCGAGGCGTTTGTGGCCGCGGTGCGCCGCGAAGCGCCCGACCTTAACCAGCCCGTGGTGCTGATATGCCGCAGCGGCAAACGCACGGTGGACGCCGCCCATGCCTTAGAGGCCGCCGGCTACACTCAGGTGGTGAACGTTTTGTTTGGCTTTGAGGGCGACTTGGACGACACCTTTCACCGCTCCACACGCAACGGCTGGCGCCACGACGGCCTGCCCTGGGAGCAGCTGTGAGCAACACCCACATGACTCGTGCAACCCTACAGGCGGCCTTGGCTGAATACTTTGCACCCTGGGTGCAGGCACTTAACCTGCAAGTTGAAGACGCCAGCGGCAGCCAAGTGCGCGTGCGCCTGCCCGTAACGCCCCAGCTTACCCGCGTAGGCGACATGCTATGTGGCCAAGCCATGATGGCGGCAGCCGACACCGCCATGGTGCTGGCGCTTATGCAGCACCTGGGCGAATTTAGGCCCATGACCACGGTGCAGCTGGGCGGGCAGTTTATGCGCCCGCTCGCCGCGCAAGACGCCTTGGTGCAGGCCACGGTGCTGCGCGCGGGCAAAAGCCTCGCCTTTGGCGACATTGACATCAGCGGCGCCAGCGACGGCAAAAGCGTGTACCGGGCCCAGACCACCTACGCCTTGATTTAAGTGGTTGCTGGCTTAAAATGCCGGCTCAATTGATTGTTGTTACCTGCGCGGCCCATCCGCCCCGCAACGGCTCGGAGTTTGCCCCATGTCTGATTCACACCAACCTCCCACCGCTTCGGACGACCCCATGGAGCAAGTGGTGCACCAAATTCCTTGGGTGCTGCCGCTGGCTGGTGGTTTGCTGATGTTTTTGTTGGCCTTTATTGCCGTCACGATGGCCTAGCCGGCCCTCCCTCGGCCCCGCGCTCGGGGCCGCATGGCGGCCTTGGTTCACCTTAACTTGCCCAGCGGGCGCATGCCGAAAGTTGGTTAAGCCGATTTTCGACATGACGCTTTTTTAATTTGCTGGAGTTTGTATGAACCAACCCTTATCCGCGCAAGCGCTGGGCGCGCCACCCGAGGTCAAACACCCCGGGCTGTTGGCTTGGGTGTCCGACATGGCGGCGCTGTGCCAGCCCGATCGCATCCATTGGTGCACCGGAAGCGACGCCGAGTACCAAGCGCTGTGCGACCAAATGGTGGCCTCGGGCACGCTGCGCCAGCTTAATCCGGCCAAGCGTCCCAACTCATATTTGGCGTGGTCTGACCCCTCGGACGTGGCCCGCGTAGAAGACCGCACCTTTATTTGCAGCCAAAAGCAAGAAGACGCCGGCCCCACCAACAACTGGCAAGACCCGGCCACCATGCGCGCGACCTTGCAGCCCCTGTTTAACGGTTGCATGAAAGGCCGCACCATGTACGTGGTGCCGTTTTCCATGGGGCCGTTGGGCAGCCCCATTGCACACATTGGGGTTGAGCTGTCTGACAGCCCCTACGTCGCGGTCAACATGAAGCTCATGACCCGCATGGGCTCGGCGGTGTACGAGGTACTTGGCACCGACGGCGACTTTGTGCCGTGCGTGCACACCGTGGGCGCGCCGCTGCAGCCCGGCCAGGCCGACGTGTCGTGGCCGTGCAACCCCACCACCAAATACATCGTGCACTACCCCGAAACACGCGAAATTTGGAGCTACGGCTCGGGCTACGGCGGCAACGCGCTGCTGGGCAAAAAGTGTTTTGCCCTGCGCATTGCCTCCACCATGGGGCGCGACCAAGGCTGGCTGGCCGAGCACATGCTGATATTGGGCGTCACCAACCCCGAGGGCAAAAAATACCATGTGGCCGCGGCCTTCCCCAGCGCTTGCGGCAAAACCAACTTTGCCATGCTGATACCACCCAAAGGCTTTGAAGGCTGGCAAGTGACCACCATTGGCGACGACATTGCCTGGATCAAGCCCGACGCCGATGGCCGTCTGCGCGCCATCAACCCCGAGGCGGGTTACTTTGGCGTGGCCCCCGGCACCAATACGCTAACCAACCCCAACTGCATGCGCAGCCTCGAGCGCGACGTGATTTTTACCAACGTGGCACTTACCGACGACGGCGACGTATGGTGGGAAGGCATGGGCGAGCCGCCGGCACACGCCATTGACTGGCAAGGCAACGACTGGACGCCTGCCCTTGCCGCCGAAAAAGGCGCCAAGGCCGCACACCCCAATGCGCGCTTTACCGTGGCGGCCACCAACAACCCCGCACTTGATGCCGCGTGGGACGACCCGGCGGGGGTGCCGATTGATGCGTTTATTTTTGGTGGGCGCCGCAGCACCACGGTGCCACTGGTAACCGAAGCACGCAACTGGACCGAAGGCGTGTACATGGCCGCCACCATGGGCTCAGAGACCACAGCCGCAGCGTTTGGCGCCCAAGGCGTGGTGCGGCGCGACCCCTTTGCCATGTTGCCTTTTGCCGGCTACAACATGAGCGACTACTTTGCGCACTGGTTGAGCCTGGGTGAACGACTGCAACGCAGCGGCGCAACCCTGCCCCGCATCTTTACCACCAACTGGTTTCGTAAAGGCGCCGACGGCAAGTTTGTATGGCCTGGCTTTGGCGAAAACATGCGCGTGCTTAAGTGGATGATTGACCGCATCGAAGGACGCGCGCAAGGACAGGAGCACGCCCTGGGCGTGACGCCGGGCTACGCCGATTTGCATTGGCAAGGGCTTGACTTCAGCGCCGAGCAGTTTGCTTCGGTCACGTCATTTGACCAGGCCCAATGGCGTGACGAGCTGGCGCTACACCAAGAACTGTTTGAAAAGCTCGCGCAGCGTCTGCCCACCGCGCTCATACAAACCAAAGACGCTTTGGCGCAACGCCTAGCGGCGTAACGTTAGGCGCTGTAGCGCACAAAAAAAGGCCGCGGATGCGGCCTTTTTTTTTGGGCCAGTCGGGTGTTAGACGTAGTACACCGCACCACGCGCGCCCCGCAGCCACGCCATGGCTTGCGCGTCTACCTCGCGGCGCGGTGCAACGACGGGCGCCTGCGCGGCCAGCGGCAACAACGCCTCGTCAAACGAACCCTGCGCCTCGGCACGATCACGTGCCACGCGCAACTCCGTCATCAAACGTGGGTCTTGCTGCGCCAATTCAAGGTAGTAGCTGTCTTGGCGGCGCTGCTTGGCCGCCGCCCACGCCTGGCGTACAGCCTGCCACTGGCGCGTAACCCAAACGGCCACGAAAGAAAAAGTTGAATTTTGATGTTGCATGGGGAACCTCCTTTACGTTGAATGCTGAGAGTTTAGGGTTTTCCCTAGGATTTGTATAATTTATTTTTATTATGATAGTCATTCACAACATGAATGATATAGCTGCTCGCACGTGGGGGCGCACCCTGCGCCAACTCGACTTAAACCTGCTGCGCGTGCTCGACGCCGTGCTGCAACACCGCAACCTCACCCGTGCCGCGGCCCAGCTGGCCATGACACAACCGGCCGTTAGCAACGCCGTGCGTCGGCTGCGGCACGCGCTGCAAGACGACATCATTCGCCGCCACGGTCAAGGGGTGCTACCCACGCCGTTGGCGCTGCGCCTGTGGCCGGTGGTACGTGAGTGCCTACGCCAGCTCGATGCCGCACTTGACCCCACCGCCTTTGCCCCGGACACCTCGCAAGAGGTGTTTGTACTGGGCATGGCCGACGCCACCGCCGCACGGCTGATGCCATTGCTCGCCGAGCAGCTGGCCGAGCGGGCCCCCAAGGTGTCGCTGCGGGTGTTGCCGCTTACCACCCGCGACCCGCGCGAGGCGCTGGCCAGCGGGGCGCTTGATGTGGCGGTGGGGTACTTTCCGCGCGTGGTGGCCGCACTCGAACAAGGCGCCGATGAGGCCGGGTTTTACCGTCAACGCCTGCACGAAGACCGCTACGTGGCCGTGATGCGCCCAGACCACGCACTGGCCCAGCGTGGAGCGCTCACGCTGGAGGCGTATTGCCAAGCGCGGCATCTGCTGGTGAGCTTTACCGGGCGGCCGGTGGGCTTTGTGGACGAGGCCTTGGCCAAACTGGGCCGCGCACGCCACGTGGCCATGACGGTCAACCAGTTTTACACCGCTGGGCGCGTGGTGGCCAGCACCGACTTGCTTACGGTGTTGCCCCTGGGCTTTGTGCCCATGACCGGCATGGCCGAGCAGCTTGCCGTGCGTGACATTCCGCTTGAGCTGCACACCGTGGAAATTGACGCCCTTTGGCACCGCGACACGCAGCACCTGGTTGGCCACCGGTGGCTTCGCGAGCAGCTGGTGCAAGCGGCGCACAATAGCGGGCCATGAACCCCATGCGCCACGACCGCCTTGACCAACGCGCCATGCTGCTGTTGCTGGCGTGTTGCGCCTTTTGGGGGTTGCAGCAAATTCTGATCAAGGCCACCTTGGCCGAAATCCCGGCCCTGTGGCAAACCAGTTTGCGCTTTGCCGCGGCCACGGCCGCGCTGATGTTGTGGTGCCATTGGCGCGGTGTGTCGCTGTGGCAACGCGACGGTTCACTGCGCGCAGGGTTACTGGCCGGACTGTTGTTTGCCACCGAGTTTTTGCTGATTTACCTGGGCTTGATGCACACCACGGCCTCACGCATGACGGTGTTTTTGTACACCTCGCCGTTTTGGGTGGCGTTGCTGGTGCCGCTGCGGGTGCCCACCGAGCGGCTTGCGCCGCTGCAGTGGCTGGGGCTGGTGGTGGCCTTTGGCGGCGTGACCTTGGCTTTTGCCGAGGGCTTGCTGCAAGAAAAAGAAGGGCAGTTGCTCGGCGACCTGATGGCACTGGGGGCTGGTTTGGCCTGGGGCCTGACCACCTTGGTGCTGCGCGGGCCCAGCATGGCCAACCTTGCCCCCGAAAAAACCCTGTTTTATCAAATCGGGGCCACCGCGCTGGTGGCCCCGGTGGTGAGTTGGTGGTGGGGCGAGCCGTGGCACCTGGCGTACAGCGCCGCCGCGTGGGGCTCCGTCGCGGCGCAGGCCTTGCTGGGAGCGTTCATCACTTACCTGACGTGGATGTGGCTGCTGCGCCATTACCCGGCCACGCGGGTGGCGTCGTTTGCCTTTCTTACGCCCATTTTTGGCCTGCTCTTTGCCGTGACGCTGCTGGGCGAACGGCCCTCAATGCAGTTGCTGCTGGCGCTGGCCGGGGTGGTGGTGGGCATTGGGCTGGTGAATCGGGGCCGCACCGGCCCACCTCGGCCGGCAAAGGGGTAATCTAGGCATGTCCTACGCAAAGGGTTAACATGCGCGGCTGCGCCGGAACCAGATCAGCCCCCTGCTGTCAGCATCTCCGGCCTGTTTACGATCAATCGAGGAGCTAACCCCATGAAAAAATTTGCACATGTGCTCGCCGCCACCGCATTGGCCATTGCCGTGGCCCCCGCCGCCATGGCCAACGACTGCGACCCCGGTGAGCGAGTAACCAAGTTCTCGCACGTTACTGGCGGCACCACGCACCCCAAGGTCGTAGCCGCCAATTCGTTTGCCGC
>JAYPEA010000025.1:0-26106 GCA_038125525.1 Burkholderiaceae bacterium
CTGCGTTTTGTATCGGAAACACGCATTCGGCCGCGGCGGCGTCTTGGTACAGCGGTACGGCAACGCCGCCCAGGGCCTGAATGGCCAACATGGCCGCATACAGACGGGGGCGGTTGGCGCCAATCACCACCACGTGGTCGCCCCGCTGCACACCCAGGCCTTGCAGCCCGGCAGCCAGCGTCATCATTTGTGCCTCAAGCATTTGCCAGGTGGTCACTTGCCAAATGCCGAACTCTTTTTCGCGCATGGCCGCCGCGCGGGGCCGTTGGGCACTGTGCTTGCACACCAAAGAGGGGAATGTCTGATCCATGGGATTGACCGCCAAAAAAATTTGCCGAGACGGGATACTAGGGCCAGAGTTTGACGTGAAGTTGTCTTTTCAACGACAATCTAGGGCAAACACTCCTAGGAATAACCCTTTGTCTATCCCGTCGGTGGCCCATGCCCGTGCCTTCCACCTGCGCGCCCGCGCGGTGCGGGTGGCCGAGGCCACGCAGGTCGGCTGGCTGCACGATGTCAGTCCCAGTCAGCGTGAGCGTGTCGTGGCTGACATGCGCGCGGTCGAGTTGGCGCCGGGCGAGCGGGTGGTGCGGGTGGGCCGGCAGGCCACCCACTGGTTGGGGTTGGCCGATGGTTTACTTAAGATGAGCAGCGAGCGGGCCACGGGTGGGGGCATCACCTTCACCGGTATTGCCCCAGGAGGCTGGTTTGGCGAAGGTACCGTGCTCAAACGCGAGGTGTTTCGCTACAACATTCAAGCCCTGCGCCCCAGCGTGGTGCTGGCCTTGCCCAGCGAGACGTTTCACTGGCTGCTGGACCATTCGTTGGCATTCAACCGGTTCATTATGTTGCAGCTCAACGAGCGGTTGGCACAGTTTATTGGCGCGCGCGAAATTGACCGGCTGGGCAACCCCGACTTACGCGTGGCGCGCAACCTCGCGGCCTTGTGCAATCCGGCGTTGTTTCCTGGGGTGGGCGACGTGTTGCGCATCACGCAACAAGAATTGGCGTATTTGGTGGGCTTGTCGCGCCAGCGCGTCAATCAGGCCCTGCGCGCGCTGCAGGCCCAAGGGTGGGTGCAGGTGGAGTACGGAGGCTTGCGGGTGTTGCAACGCCAAGCACTGCGCGAGGGGCAGCTATGAACCCCTCCGGCGCGGCGGACGTGCGACTGAACAAACTCATGGCCGAGCGCGGGCTGTGCTCGCGCCGCGAGGCTGACGCCTGGATCGAGGCCGGTTGGGTGCGGGTGGGCGGCGTGGTGGCCACCATGGGCCAGCGGTTTGCCCCCAACGTGCACATTGCCATTGACCCGCAGGCGCGCGCCGAATCGGCCGCGCGGCTCACCGTGCTGTTGCACAAGCCCATGGGCTACGTCAGCGGCACCCCCGAAGACGGCCACCAACCCGCCGCGGCGCTGATAACCGCCGAGCGTCGCTGGCGCGGCGACACCAGCGGCGTGGCCGTGCGGGCGGCCCAGCGTCGCGGTTTGGCCCCTGCCGGGCGGTTGGACGCCGACTCCACCGGCCTGCTGGTGCTCACCCAAGATGGCCGCGTGGCGCGGCGCTTGGTGGGCGACCAAGGCGAGGTGGAGAAGGAATACCTGGTGCGCGTGACGTGCACCCACCAAGGCCAAGTGATTCAGCAAGGGGTACGCGCGCGGGTACCCGCGCAGACGCTGGCGCGCTTGCGCCATGGCTTGGCGCTCGACGGACAGGCGTTGCGCCCAGCCCAAGTGGAGTGGCAAAACGACGAGCAACTGCGCTTTGTTTTGCGTCAGGGCAAAAAACGCCAAATCCGCCGCATGTGCGAAGCCGTGGGGCTGCGGGTGGTGGGGCTTAAACGGGTGCGCATTGGGCAGGTGCACTTGGGTCAGCTGCCGCCGGGCCAGTGGCGTGTGCTGGGCCCAAACGAAGCGTTTTAGCCAGGCTTGATATCGTGGCCGGTGCCCCCATGTAGCCGGTTTGTGTTGTTTTTAACGTTTGAATTGCCCATGACCACCGACACCTCATCCGCCTCTGACCCGTCCACCAAGCAAGCCCATGCCTTTCAGGCCGAAGTCGCCCAGTTGCTGCACCTGGTCACGCACGCGTTGTACTCCAACCCTGAAATCTTTTTGCGTGAGCTCGTCTCCAATGCCTCGGACGCATGCGACAAACTGCGCTTTGAAGCGCTGGACGATAGCGCCTTGTACGAAGACGCCCCTGAGCTGGGTATTAGGGTGGACGTAGACAAAGACGCGCGCACCCTTACCATTACCGACAACGGCATTGGCCTATCGGCCCAAGAGGCCATTGACCACTTGGGCACCATTGCCAAAAGTGGCACGCGCGACTTCATGTCGCGCTTGAGCGGCGACAAACAAAAAGACGCCCAACTCATCGGTCAGTTTGGGGTGGGGTTTTACTCGGGTTTTATTGTGGCCGAGCGCATGACCGTGACCAGTCGCCGTGCCGGGCTGCCGCCCGAACAAGGTGTGCGCTGGAGCAGCAGCGGCAGCGGCGACTTTGAGGTCGAGCCCATTACCCAAGCTGCGCGCGGCACGCAAGTTACCTTGCACCTGCGTGAGGACGCCGCTGACTACCTTGAGCCCGCACGCCTGAAAACCATTATTCGCAAATACTCCGACCACATCAGCCTGCCCATTGCCATGCCCAAATACGAATGGGACAGCGAGCAAAGCGCCATGGTGCGGCAAGACGAATGGGAAACCGTCAACAGCGCCAGCGCGTTGTGGACCCGACCGCGCAAAGACATCACCGATGCGCAATACCAAGATTTTTATAAGCAGCTGAGCTACGACAGCGAAAACCCGCTGCACTGGAGCCACAACCGGGTAGAAGGCAGCACCGAATACACGCAACTGCTTTACATTCCGGCGCGCGCGCCCTACGACTTGTGGCAGCGCGACCATCAAAGCGGGCTTAAGCTCTACGTCAAGCGGGTCTTCATCATGGACCAAGCCGATAGCCTGTTGCCCAGTTACTTGCGCTTTGTCAAGGGCGTCATCGACAGCGCGGATTTGCCGCTTAATGTCAGCCGCGAGCTGCTGCAAGAAAGCCGCGACGTCAAAAGCATACGCGAGGGCAACACACGCCGTGTGCTGAGCATGCTCGAAGACTTAGCCAAGCGCGACGCGCCCGACGATACCTACGCCAAGTTTTACGCCGAATTTGGCGCCGTGCTCAAAGAAGGCCTGGGCGAAGACTTTGCCAACCGTGACCGGCTAGCCGGCTTGCTGCGTTTTGCCTCCACCCAGTCCGACGCATGCAGCGTCAGCCTAGCCGCCTACAAAGCGCGCATGAAAGAGGGCCAAGAAGCCATCTACTACATCACGGCCGACAACCTCGAAGCCGCCAAGCACAGCCCGCAGCTTGAAGTGTTTCGCAAAAAAGGCATTGAGGTGCTGCTCATGACCGACCGCGTCGATGAGTGGGCCTTGTCGTATTTGCACGAATTCGACGGCACGGCGCTGCAAAGCGTGGCCAAGGGCGCGGTGGACTTGGGCAAGCTGCAAGACGAGGCCGAAAAACAAGCCGCCGAGCAAGCCGCCGAGTCGTTTAAGCCCGTGCTTGAGAAGTTGCGCGAGGCCCTCAAAGCGCAGGCCAAAGATGTGCGTACCACCTCGCGCTTGGTTGACAGCCCAGCGTGCTTGGTGGTGGAAGACGGCGAAACCTCAACCCAGTTGGCGCGCCTGCTCAAGCAAGTGGGCCAACAAGCGCCCGAGGTGAAGCCCATTCTTGAAGTCAACACCGAGCACCCCATGCTCAAGCGCCTGGCGCAGGCCGAGGGCGACTTTGACGAGTGGGCGCAGGTACTGTTTGACCAAGCCATGCTGGCCGAAGGCGCTTTGCCCGCCAACCCAGCGGCTTACGTGCAGCGGGTGCACCGCTTGCTGGCAGCCTAAGGCGTGGCGCGCCAAGCCGCCGATGGGCTGGACCTGGACCTGCGCCCGGGCCAGTCCACGGTGCTGCTGCAGGCGTTACACATTCTGACGCGTGACGGTCGCCTAAACCAGGACAGTCGGCGCAAGCTCAAGCAGGTCAATCACCTCGTGCAGTTTATTGAGCCTTGGCTGCAGCAGGCGCTGGCCGCGCGTGGTGACGTGCAGGTGGTGGACCACGGCGCGGGCAAGTCGTATTTGGGTTTTATGCTGTACGACTGGGTGCTGCGCCCAGCCGGAGCCGGTGCGGTGTGGGGGGTTGAGGCTAGGCCCGAGCTGGTGAGCCGCGCCCAGGGCTTGGCCGAGCAAATGGGCTTTGACCGCATGCACCTGGTGCAAGGCACGGTACAACAGGCGCTGGCCGACCGTCGTTTGCCCGAGCATCCGGACGTGGTGACGGCTTTGCACGCTTGCGACACCGCCACCGACGACGCGCTGGATTTTGCGCTCACGCGTCAAGCGCAGCACGTGGCGCTGGTGCCTTGCTGCCAGGCCGAGATGGCCGCCGTATGGCGCCAACGCAAGGCGCTGAATTTGGCGCGCACCCCACTGGCCGAGCTATGGCGCCGTCCGCTGCACACACGCGAGTTGGGCGCGCAGCTCACCAATGTGCTGCGTTGCCTGCGGCTCGAAGCCAGTGGGTACCAGGTTACCGTAACCGAATTGGTGGGCTGGGAGCACGCCATCAAAAACGAGCTGATTGTGGCTACCCGTACCGGTAAGCCTAAGCGTTCAGCCGCGCAACGGCTGAACGCGTTGCTGCAAACTTTTGACGTGCCCGAACTCGCCGCGCGTCATGCCCCCATTCACTAGCTGGCAAAGCGCCGCCGCGTTAAGGCCAGTGCCAACCAAAAGGCTGTTGCAGCGGTCAGGCCCAGCACGGTTAGGTGCAGCAGAGGTTGGCTGGGCCATTGGTCCATGAACAGCGGACGCACCAGCGCCACGGCATGCGTCAGCGGCAAGCCTTGCGCCAGCGTTGCCACCCAGGCGGGCATGCTGTCGAGCGGAAAAAACACGCCGCTCAAAAACATCATGGGTGTGAGAAACAGCGTGAAGTAGTAGGTAAAAAAGTCGTAGCCCTTGGCCAAGGCGTTAAAAATAAGCGCCAAGCATGAAAACGTGACGCCCGTGGCAAACAAAATGGGCCACGCCAGCAGCAGCTTGGGGCTATGGCTGATGCCCAGGGCCAACATCACCAGCAAAATGGAGGTGACGGCAAACAGCGACTTAAACGCTGCCCAAAGCATTTCGGCCAATACCACGGCATCTAGGTTGACCGGGGCGTTGAGTATGCCGTCCCAGGTTTTTTGCACATGCATGCGCGAAAACGCCGAGTACAAGGCCTCAAACGTGGCCGCGTTCATGGCGCTCATGCACACGCTGCCGCTGGCCAAAAACAGCAGGTAAGGCACTGGTTGGCCGTTGTAGACCACTTGCCCCACCAGCGAGCCCATGCCGTAGCCAAAGGCCACGAGCCAAATAAGCGGCTCGGCGATGTTGCCCACCAAACTGGGAATGGCCAGTTTGCGCCAAACCAAAAAGTTACGTGCCAGCACCGCCGGCCATGATCCGCTGGGCGCGGGCAAGCGCCAAGGGCTGGGGTGATGTGAACGCATTTAGGCGCCCTCCCGAATTTGGCGGCCGGTAAGCTTAAGAAACAAGTCTTCGAGGTTGGCTGGCCGGTGCAAGGTACGCACCCCAGGGGCGTGTTGTTGCAGCGCATGCAACAACGGGGCAGCGTGGCGGGTGTACATGAACACGGTCTCGCCGCTGGTTTCCACGCGCTGCGCCAGCGCCCGGCATGGCCCATGGGCGTGGGCGCGTGCGCCTTGGCCAAACAACTCCACCACCTCGGGCTCAATGTGTTGTTCAATTAAAGCGCGGGGTGTGCCTTCGGCAATCTTTTTGCCGTGGTCCACAATAATCAGTCGGTGGCACAGACGTTCGGCCTCATCCATAAAGTGGGTGGTAAGCAAAATCGACTTGCCGCGCTGCATCAGCTGCTGCAGCCGCTCCCACATCAGATGCCTGGCCTGCGGGTCCAGACCGGTGGTGGGCTCGTCCAGCAGCAACAGCTGCGGGTCGTTAACCAGCGCCCGGGCCAGGCTTAGGCGTCGCTTCATGCCGCCCGAGAGCTCGCTGGGCTTGGCCCCAGCCCGCGAGGACAACACCGCAAAATCGAGCAACTCGCGCGCCTTGGCGGTTAGGGCTGCACCGCGCAGGCCAAAGTAGCGGCCAAACACCGTTATGTTTTCTTCGCAGGTAAAGTCTGGGTCAAGCGCGTCAAACTGGCTCACCACCCCCAGCGAGGCTTTGACGGCTGAGGCATCGCGCGGCATCGTGAGCGCCTGCGCCGCGCCATTGAGGTGATAGTTGACGCTGCCAGCATCGGCCATGGTGTGTCCCAAGCACATGCGCAGCGTGGTGGTTTTGCCCGCGCCGTTGGGGCCCAACACGCCGAGACATTCGCCAGCGGCCAACGAAAAACTCAGGCCATCAACCACAGCCACGCCTTGGTAGCGTTTAAGCAATTGATCGACCACCAAAAGTGGCGCCGCAGCGGTATGGGTCATGGACTTGGTACTTGAGCGTGGGCTTTTACAATTTGAGCGTTATATGGTTTAGGCGTGGCGCGCGCTGCTCCACCTACCGGATTGTCCCATGCCCCTGTCTGTGTTGATTCAATACCTGTTACCCAAGCGTTGGCTAACCCAGTTGGCTGGGGCGCTGGCATCTCGGCGCTTGGGTTGGTTCACGCGTTGGGCCATTGCACGTTTTGTGACGCGCTATGGCGTGGACATGGCAGAGGCTGAGCACGCCGACCCCGCGGCTTACCCCAGCTTCAACGCGTTTTTTGGCCGGGCGCTACGCCCTGAGGCCAGGCCGCTGCACCCCGATGCCCATTGGCTGTGCCCAGTGGACGGCAGCGTAAGCCAGTTCGGCGCGCTACGGCATGGCCAGTTGTTGCAGGCCAAAGGTCATCACTACGACGTGGCGGCGTTGCTGGGCGCGCAAGACCAGTGGACACAAGCGCTTGGCGCGGGCCACTTTGCCACGTTGTACCTGAGCCCGCGCGACTACCACCGCATTCACATGCCGTGCGACGCGCAACTGCGCCGCATGGTGTATGTGCCCGGTGATTTGTTTTCGGTGAATCCGCAAACGGCGCAGCACGTGCCGGGCTTGTTTGCGCGCAACGAGCGCGTGGTGTGCTTGTTTGACACGACCGATGGCCCGCTGGCCATGGTACTGGTGGGGGCCACCGTCGTGGGCAGCGTGGCCACCACCTGGCACGGCGTGGTGCACCCGCCGCGCCAAGCGGTGCCGCAGCGTTGGGACTACGACAGCGCGCCGCCGGCGTTGCGGCGCGGCCAAGAGATGGGTCGGTTTTTGCTCGGCTCCACGGTGGTGCTGGTGTGGTCGACACCGGCGCTGCGCTGGGCCGACGCCATGGCCCCCGGCGCCCCGGTGCGCATGGGCCAGGCGTTGGCGTGGCGCGCTCAGTAGCGGTAAACGCCGCGGCCGGTTTTTCGGCCCAAGTAGCCCGCGGCGACCATTTCTTTAAGTAGCGGACAGGGGCGGTACTTGCCGTCGTTGTACTGGGCAACGTACACCTCCATCACCGCCAAGCACACGTCCAGGCCAATCATGTCGGCCAGCGCCAACGGCCCGATTGGGTGGTTGCAACCCAGCTTCATGCCCGCGTCGATGTCCTCGGCCGAGGCCAAACCCTCGGCCAACACAAAAAACGCCTCGTTGATCATGGGCACCAAAATGCGGTTCACCACAAACCCGGGGGCGTTGCGCACCGTGATGGGCGTTTTGCCCAAACGCGTGGCCAAGGCGTGCACCGCGTCATGGGTCGCATCGCTGGTTTGCAGGCCGCGAATGATTTCCACTAAAGCCATCATGGGCACCGGATTAAAAAAGTGCATGCCAATGAATCGCTCGGCCCGTTCACCCACGCAGGCGGCCAGTTGGGTGATGGAGATGGAGCTGGTGTTGCTGGCAATGGGCGTGTGCTCGGGCAACAGCGCGTGCAAGTCTTGAAGAATCTTGACCTTGAGTGGTTCATTTTCGGTTGCGGCCTCAATCACCAAGTCGCACCCGGTCAACCCACCCAATTCGCCCGTGGTGCCAATGCGCGCCAGTGCCGCCTCGCGTTGCGCGTCGGTGAGCTTGTCTTTGCTCACCAAGCGCGCCAGGCTTTTGTCTACTGTGGCCAACCCCTTGTCTAGCGCCGCGGGTGAGACGTCCATCATCGTCACGCGCAAGCCGCTCACGGCGCACGCCTGCGCAATGCCGTTGCCCATGGTGCCCGCGCCCACAATGCCCACGTGTTCGATGGTTGCATACGTCATGTGTTTTCCCTTTTGTGTTGAGTCAATAAAAAATGTTGTGCATGCGCCTAGGCACTACGCCAGCGCAGTGCCATGGCCACCGCAATGGCCAACAGTGGCAGCAGCAGCCCCAACCCCATGGCGCTCATGAGCAGCGCCGGCAGGTCGCTGTAGTTGGCTGCAACGCTGACTTGACCGCTGGCATCGCGCACCTCGCGCGTGATCACAAACCATTGGTTGAGGTACTTGGTGCCCAATTGGCCCGCCGACAGTGCCAGGTTGGCAAACGACGTCATGACCGCAAAGTAGGTGGCTTTGAGGTGCGCCGGGGCGGCGTTGGCAATCCAGGCCAGAAGCGGAATCATGGAAATTTGTCCAAGCGGTGATTCAATGGCGGTGTCCACCAAGGCAATGAAGCGGGCATCCACCAAGCCGCCGGTGTGCGCAGCGGTCCAATCGTGCAGCCCCAAACTCATGCCCAGGTTGGGCAGCGACAGCACAAAGCCCGCCAGCGTGAGCCAACCCGTGATGTAAAAAATTGAACGCTCGGCCATGAAGCGACGAAAAACCAGCATGCCGACCAAGGTCAGGCAACTGGCCACCAGCGACAGCACCGAAAAGAACGCCTGGTCAAAGCCCAACACGTCGATGCTCCACCAGCTCACTCCGGCGCCCGTGCCCGGCGTGGCACGAAACATGAACACCACCAAAGCCGTGCCCAGCAACGTGCGGCGCGCCTCAGGGCTAAGCTGCCCCACCAAGCGCGACATCAAAAACCCCACAATACCCAGCGACCCAACGAATATCAACTCTTGGCTATGGCGCCAGCCGCTCAAGCCTACGCCAACGGTAAACACCACAAACACCAAGCTGCCGCCCAAAATCCACGGGTTGGGCGGGATCGCAGGTGCGGCTGGCGCAACCAAGGCATACGCCTGGGCCTGGTTTAAACCACGCGCCATGTGCTGGTGCACCCGCTGGCGCCGCAGCCACGCCTCCAGCGCAATGCCCAGCACCGAGACCACCGGAATCGCCAACGCCATGAGGTACACGTTGCGGTAGGTGGCCACCTTGTCGGCGGCGGGCAAATTGGCCGCGTCGGCAAACACCGCCAAATTAATCAGCGCCACCAGCACCGTGCCGCCAATCAGCGAGACTCGGCCCAGCGTTTGCATGGTTACGTGCATGGCGCGAATGCGCGCCGGCGCCAGCGGCTTACCCTCGTCATCCACCTGCGGCACCGCTTCGGCCGTCATGGCGTCGGCCACGGCGTCTTGCACCACGTAGCCAATTGGCGCCAACAGCGCCGAGAGCACAAACCACGCGTTTACCGGCCACAGCGCGGCCATGCTGTCGCGCGCGCCAATCAGCGCGGCCATGATCAGTAAGCTCGCGGTAATGAGCGAGGCGCCCAGCACGATCAACCAGGCTTTGTGGCGCCACACCACGTCAACCAAGTGGCCAATGGGCATTTTGAGCGCCCACGGTATGCCCAGCCAAAAGCCTAAGGCGGCCAAAAATTCGGCGCTTAGGTCAAGGTACTCTTTAACAAAAAACGTACCAACGATACCGGTAAGCCCTTGAATGCCCGCGGCCAGGTACACCATTAAGGGCGGCAAATAACTCCAGCGCCATTCGCGCCAAAGTGGGGCCGCTGGTCGGGCGGCGCCGAGGTTTAGGCTGCGGTTCACCGCGCGTCTTACATGTTGCGGCGGTACTGGCCGCCGACTTCAAACAGTGCCTGGGTGATTTGACCCAGCGAGCAAACGCGTACGGCTTGCATAAGCACCTCAAACACATTGGCTTGTTCCAGCACGGCCTGCTGCAGACGTTGCAGCATGGCCGGGGCAGCTTGGGCGTGGCGTGTTTGAAACGCTTGCAGACGCTGCAGTTGGCTTTGCTTTTCTTCGTCGGTTGAGCGCGCCAGCTCAATCGTCTGGGGTACGCCTTCGCCGTGCGGGTTACGAAACGTGTTCACGCCAATGATGGGCAATTCACCCGTGTGCTTGAGCATTTCGTAGTGCATGGATTCATCTTGAATTTTGCCGCGTTGGTAGCCCGTCTCCATGGCCCCAAGCACGCCGCCGCGTTCGGCGATGCGCTCAAACTCGCTGAGCACGGCCTCTTCGACCAACTCGGTGAGCTCATCAATCACGAACGCGCCCTGGTTGGGGTTTTCGTTTTTGGCCAAGCCCCACTCGCGGTTGATGATGAGCTGAATGGCCATGGCGCGGCGCACGCTCTCTTCGGTTGGGGTGGTAATGGCCTCGTCGTACGCGTTGGTGTGCAAGCTGTTGCAGTTGTCGTACACCGCGATCAGTGCTTGCAAGGTGGTGCGTATGTCGTTGAAGGCGATTTCTTGCGCATGCAGGCTGCGCCCGCTGGTTTGAATGTGGTACTTCAGCTTTTGGCTGCGTTCGTTGGCGCCGTATTTGTCGCGCAGCGTGACGGCCCAAATGCGGCGCGCCACGCGCCCGAGCACGGTGTACTCGGGGTCCATGCCGTTGCTAAAGAAAAAGCTCAGGTTGGGCGCAAAGTCGTCAATGTGCATGCCGCGTGCCAAGTAGGCCTCGACAAACGTAAAGCCGTTGGACAGTGTCAGCGCCAGCTGCGAAATGGGATTGGCTCCTGCCTCGGCAATGTGGTAGCCGCTGATTGAGACCGAGTAAAAGTTGCGCACGTCGTGCTGCACAAAATACTGGGCGATATCGCCCATGACCTTTAGGCTGAACTCGGTGCTAAAGATGCACGTGTTTTGGCCTTGGTCTTCTTTGAGGATGTCGGCTTGCACCGTGCCACGCACGCTGGCCAGTACCCAAGCCTTGATTTCGGCGGCCTCGACCTCGGTGGGGGGGCGTTGCTGCTCGGCTTCAAATTGCGCCATGCGTTGGTCAATGGCGGTGTTCATGAACATGGCCAAAATCGTCGGGGCCGGGCCGTTGATGGTCATGCTCACCGAGGTGCTGGGGTGGCACAAGTCAAAGCCGTCGTACAGCACCTTCATGTCGTCCAGCGTGGCAATGCTCACGCCGCTGTTGCCCACTTTGCCGTAAATGTCGGGTCGCGGGTCAGGGTCTTGGCCGTACAGCGTGACCGAGTCAAACGCCGTGGATAGGCGCTTGGCGGGCATGCCCTCAGAGAGCATATGAAAGCGACGGTTGGTGCGAAACGGGTCGCCCTCGCCGGCAAACATGCGTGTGGGGTCTTCGCCTTCACGCTTAAAGGCAAAGGTGCCGGCGGTGTACGGAAAGTACCCCGGCAGGTTCTCCAGCATCAACCACGTCAGCAAGTCGCCGTCGTCGTGGTAGCGTGGCAGCGACACCTTGCGCAGCGTGCTGCCGCTAAGTGTGGTGTGGGTTAGCGCGGTGCGCAACTCGCGTTGGCGCACCGTGACAACCAACTCGTCTTGCTCGTAGGCTTGGCGTGTGGCTGGCCACTGTTGCAGCAGGTCGCGCGCCATTGGCAGCAACTCGTTGCTGCGCTGGCTGGCCAAGTCCATGGCCGCTTCGGCCGCGCGTGCGCGCTCGGGCTTGTCTTGGCTGAGCATGGTGGCAGCGGCGCGCAACTGCTGCGCCTGGCGCGCCAGTTCGCCTTGCGCGTTGGCCTGTTGCTTGTAGCGGCGCACGGTGTCGGCAATTTCGGCCAAGTAGCGCACGCGTGCTGCGGGCACGATGGGGGTTTGGTTGCTGCTGTGGCGCACCGTCACTGGGGCCAATGCGCCCGGGGACAGGTTGAGGCCCAACGCGGCCAAGCGCGGCACCAGCGCCTGGTACAAGGCGGTCACACCGTCGTCGTTGAAGCGTGAGGCCATGGTGCCAAACACTGGCATGTGTTCGGTTGGTGTGTCCCATGCTTCGCGGTTGCGTTGTACTTGCTTGGCCACGTCGCGCAAGGCGTCGGCGGCGCCTTTGCGGTCAAATTTGTTGATGGCAACGAACTCGGCAAAATCCAGCATGTCTATTTTTTCAAGCTGGCTGGCGGCGCCAAATTCCGGCGTCATTACGTACAGGGGCACGTCCACCAATGGCGCAATCGCCGCATCGCCTTGGCCAATGCCGCTGGTCTCGACCACCACCAAGTCAAAGCCAGCGCACTTGCACGCGGCAATCACATCGGGCAGGGCAGCCGAGACCTCACTGCCAAAGTCGCGCGTGGCCAGGCTGCGCATGAACACCCGGGGGCCTTGTTGCCACGGCCCAATGGCGTTCATGCGTATGCGGTCGCCCAGCAGTGCCCCGCCGCTTTTGCGTCGGCTGGGGTCAATCGAGACCACGGCCACCCGCAGGGTGTCGTGTTGGTCCAAACGCAGCCGCCGAATCAGTTCATCGGTGAGGCTGCTTTTGCCCGCGCCCCCCGTACCCGTGATGCCCAGCACCGGCACCCGGTGCGCTTGGGCTTGTTGGTGCATGGCTTGGCGCCACGGCTGGCTAACTGCGCCGGCCTCAAGTCCGGTGAGCAACTGCGCCAGCGCGCGCCAGGCTTGCTCGGTGTGTCCGGTAATGGCCAACAAGTCAGCCGGGGCATGCCCTGAGAGGTCCACGTCGCAGCGCATCACCATCTCGCCAATCATGCCTTGCAGGCCCATGCGTTGGCCATCTTCTGGGCTGTAAATGCGTGCCACGCCATAGTGTTGTAAGTCAGCAATTTCGGCGGGCACAATCACACCGCCGCCGCCGCCAAACACTTGAATGTTGGCCGCGCCGCGCGCGGCCAAGGTGTCCACCATGAACTTAAAGTACTCCACGTGCCCGCCTTGGTACGAGCTAATGGCAATGCCCTGCGCATCCTCTTGCACCGCGGCGGTGACGATTTCCTCAACCGACCGGTTGTGCCCGAGGTGAATCACCTCGGCCCCCATGCTTTGCAAAATCCGGCGCATGATGTTGATGGCTGCGTCGTGCCCATCAAACAGGCTGGCGGCTGTAACAAAACGCACCTTGTGCTTGGGCTTGTATTGGGCCAGGGCTTGGTGGGCGTCGGCAAGTTGGGTCATGGCAGGGGAGCAAAGGGCGTGACGGCCTTTGACTGACGTTGACGTAAACGTCAATTAAATCACAAGGCTCAGGGCCTGTGTGGCGCCACGCCATAATGACGGCATGACGCTGTTGGCACTGGACGTCGGTAACACCCGCCTCAAATGGGCCCTTTATCAGGCGCCGCGTTTGGGGGCGGAACTGTTGTCGCATGGCGCACAATTTTTGGACCACATTGAGCGGCTGCCCGAGCTGGATTGGGCCGATTTGCCCACGCCAAGCAAGGTGCTGGGCTGCATCGTGGCGGGTGACCCGGTGAAGTGGCGCGTGGAGCAAGCCCTTGAACTGTGGGACGTACCGGTACAGTGGGTGGTTGCCAGCGAGGCCGAATGCGGCGTGCGCAACGGCTACGACCATCCCACCCGACTGGGCGCGGACCGCTGGGTTGCGCTCATTGGCGCGCGCGCGCGCATGCAGCAAAGCGGCAAGGCTGGGCCGTGCGTGGTGGTCATGGTCGGCACGGCCGTTACGGTGGAGGCCATGGCCCCCGATGGCACGTTTTTGGGAGGCATGATTTTGCCCGGGCATGGCATCATGCTGCGCGCCCTTGAAAGCGGCACCGCAGGCCTGCACGTGCCCACAGGCGAGGTGGTGGCGTTTCCCACCAACACCAGTGATGCCCTAACCAGCGGCGGCACCTATGCCATTGCCGGGGCCGTAGCCCGCATGATGGAACACGTGGCGCAACGCTTTGGCCAGCCAGCGGTGTGTTTGATGACAGGCGGCGCGGGCTGGAAGATGCTACCCAGCATCAACCACCCGGTTGAGCTGGTGGAGAGTTTGATTTTTGAAGGCTTATTGGCGCTGGCGCAGTCGCGCTATGGCGGGGCGCCTTAGGCGCGCGCGCCCTTTGCCAGCCAGCGCGTGACCAAATTAACCCAAATGCTTGCGCCCAGCGGAATCAGCTCGTCGTTAAAGTCGTAGCTGGGATTGTGCAGCGTGCACGGCCCCAAGCCGTGGCCCGCTTGGCGGTGGGTGCCTTCACCGTTACCAATAAAAAAGTAGCAGCCGGGCTTGTGTTGCAGCATGTAAGAGAAGTCCTCGGCGCCCATGGTGGGCTCTTGCGGCATCACCCCTTGGGGCCCCACCACGTCGGCCAGCACCTCGCGCACAAACGCGGTTTCGGCCTCGTGGTTAACGGTGGGCGGGTAGTTGCGCACAAACTCAAACGACACCTCGGCGCCAAACGCCTGCGCCGTGTGCTGCGCAATGGCTTGCATGCGGGCCTCCACCAGGTCCAGCACCTCGGTGCTGAAGGTGCGCACCGTGCCTTGTAACTCGCAGCTGTTAGGAATGACGTTGGTGGCTTCGCCCGCATGCACCATGGTCACCGAGACCACCGCCGCGTCAATCGGGCGAACGTTGCGGCTGACGATGGTTTGAAACGCCAAAATCATCTGCGCGGCCACTGGCATGGGGTCCACGCCAAGTTGCGGAATCGCCGCGTGGGTTCCCTTGCCTTGGATGCGTATCTTGAACTCGTTGCTGCTGCCCATGACGGGGCCCGGGCTGGCGCCCAATTGACCCACGTTGAGCCCAGGCCAGTTATGCATGGCAAACACCGCTTGCATGTCAAACCGCTCAAACAGGCCGTCTTTAATCATCTCGCGCGCGCCGCCGCCGCCTTCTTCGGCGGGCTGAAAAATGCAATACACCGTGCCGTCAAAGTCGCGGTGTTTGGCCAAGTATTGGGCCGCGGCCAGCAGCATGGCGGTGTGGCCATCGTGGCCGCAGGCGTGCATCTTGCCTTGGTGTTGGCTGGCGTGGGCAAACGTGTTGGCCTCTTGCATGGGCAGTGCGTCCATGTCCGCGCGCAAGCCAATGGCACGGCCACAGGCACCACCGTCGCGGCCGTGAATCACCGCCACCAAGCCGGTGGTGCCTAGGCCGCGGTGAATGGTCTCGATGCCATAGCTTTGCAGTTGCGCGGCCACCACGTCGGCGGTGCGGTGTTCGGCAAAACACAGTTCGGGGTGGGCGTGCAAGTCGCGGCGCACCGCGGCAATGGCTTGGGACTGGCTAAGAATGTCGTCAATGAGCTTCATGGCTGGGCTTTGAGTGGGTCGCAAAAAGCCATCCTAACCGTTGCAGCGCCTAGGTGCAAAGCGCGGCACAATAAGCCCATGAACGCCCCTTTTTCTCTGCCCATGGTGCGCGGGGCCTGCCCGCACGACTGCCCGGACACTTGTGCTTTGCTCACCGAAGTGCGCGACGGCCGCGCCGTTAAGGTAATCGGTAACCCAGCGCACCCGCTCACGGCTGGGGTGCTATGCACCAAGGTGGCGCGCTACACCGAGCGGGTGTATCACCCCGAGCGCCTGCAGCAGCCCCTGCGCCGCGCTGGGCCCAAGGGTTCGGGTCAGTTTGTTGCGGTGTCGTGGGACGAAGCCCTAGACGACATCGCGCAGCGCTTGGGCAGCATCGCGCGCCACGACCCGCAGGCCATCGTGCCCTATAGCTACGCCGGCACCATGGGCCAAGTGCAAGGCGAGGCCATGGCCAGCCGGTTTTTTGCGCGCTTGGGCGCGTCTTTTCTGGACCGAACCATTTGCTCCAACGCCGGCAAGGTGGGCCTTAGCTACACCCATGGCGCGCCGGTGGGCATGCCGGTAGAAACCTTTGCCGCTTCGCGCCTCATATGGATTTGGGGCAGCAACGCCATTGCCAGTCATTTGCATTTTTGGCGCTTGGCGCAACAGGCCAAGCGGGCTGGGGCCAAGCTGGTGTGCATTGACCCCAGACGCACCGAAACCGCCGACAAATGCGATCAACACGTTGCCCTGCGCCCTGGCACCGACGCCGCGCTGGCCTTGGGCATTGCGCAGCAACTCATCGTCAACGACTGGCTGGACCACGACTACCTGGCCGCCCACACCGAGGGCTTGGATGCCCTGCGCGCGCGCGCCTTGCAGTGGCCACCCCACCGGGTGGCGCAGGTGTGCGGCATCGACGCGCAGGTGGTGCGCGACATGGCGCACGACTACGCCCACACCAAGCCCGCGGGGATTCGCGTGAATTACGGCATGCAGCGTGCCCGCGGCGGCGGCAACGCCATGCGGGCGGTGTTTGCGCTGCCATCGCTCGTTGGTGCGTGGCGCCACGAAGGGGGCGGGGCGCTGCTGTCCAATTCGGGCTGGTTTCCGCGCAAAGCCGCCGCTGACCTGCCTGGGTTGCTTAAGAAAAGTTTGGGCACGCGTGCGCCGCGGGTGATCAACATGAGCACCATTGCCGACGATTTGCTGGCCCCCGCCTCGCCTGCGTTTGGCCCGTCAATTCAAGCCCTGGTGGTGTACAACAGCAACCCCGTGGCGGTGGCGCCCGACTCCTCGCGTGTGGTCAAAGGCTTTGCGCGCGAAGACCTGTTTACTGTGGTGCTCGAGCAGTTTCAAACCGACACCGCCGACTACGCCGACTACGTGTTGCCAGCCACCACCCAGCTTGAACATTGGGACATTCACGCCAGCTACGGCCACACCGACATCGTGCTCAACCAACCCGCCATTGCCCCGCAAGGCCAGGCTTGGCCCAACACTCAGGTGTTTCGTGCCTTGGCCGCGCGCATGGGGTTTGACGAGCCGTGCTTTGCCCGCGACGATCAAGCGCTGTGCCGAGACGCCTTTGACCTTGACGATACCCAATGGGCCCAACTGCTTGAGCATGGCTTTTACCGCCTGCCTGTGCCAGCCGCGCCGTTTGCCCATGGCGGGTTTTTTACGCCCTCGGGCAAGGCTGCCCTGAGTAACCCCCATATGGCCAGCCAAGGCTTGGACCCCACGCCGGACTACCTTGAGCCCGCCGAGGCCTTGGGCAGCGCGGCGTATCCGCTGGCCATGATTTCGCCGCCAGCGCGCAATTTTCTCAACAGCACATTTGTTAACGTTCGGAGTCTGCGCGACATCGAGGGCGAGCCGGTGCTTGAGATGCATCCGCAAGACGCCGCCGAGCGTGGCATTGAAGACGGCGATGAGGTTGCGGTGTTCAACCACCGTGGCACCTACCACTGCGCCGCACGCGTGACCACGCGCGCCCGCCCTGGCGTGGTGCATGGCCTAGGGGTGTGGTGGCGCAAACTCGGGCGGCGCGGCACCAACGTTAACGAGGTGGTGGGCACCGGCCTTACCGACATGGGGGCAGCGCCATTGTTCTACGACGTGGCGGTTCAGGTCGCCAAGGTGTCGTAACGCTGCAGCAGCTGCTCGAGGTGGGAGTGGTTGGGCTCGGTGGCGTAGGGCTGCAGCAAGGCCAACACCTGAGCGGCGGCGTGACACACGGCTTGGTTTTCTGCCTCGGGCTCCAGCGCCTGGCGCGGCGCGCGGGCGTAGGCGTAGCTTAGGCCGTAGGTTTGCACCACCACCATGGCCTGTGCCAAGCGTGGCTTGGCGCTGGCCCACAAACGCAGCACCTGGCTGGTATGCAGCGCCTCGAGCATGGTTAGCGTGGCCTGCATATGCGCCTCAATCAGTGCCTTGACGTGCTGCTCCAGCCAGCGGCTGCGCCCAATCAAATCGTTTTGGCTGCGGTACACAAACCGCGCGTGCCACATCAACTCGGCCATACGGTGCAACACAAACCAAGCCGCCTCTACGTCACGCACCTCGGGCGCGGTTTGCAGCAGCGCCAGCATCTGTTGCTCGTGCGCGGCAAACAAGGTTTCGGTTATGCGGTCTTTGCTGGCAAAGTGGTAATACAAGTTGCCGGGGCTGATGCCCAAATCGGCTGCCACCTTGTTGGGCGAGACGTTGGGCTCCCCTAACCGGTTGTATAGGGCCAAAGCCGCGCGCAAAATTCTGGCCTGTGTTTGGCGCCCAGGCAGGCGCCGCGGCGCGGCCATGATTTATGCGTTGGGTTTGCGCGCTCGCGCCCGGCGGGTGCGGGGTGCGGGCGTCGGGCCCGAGGCCACGGCGGCTTCCAGCGCCGCTACCCGTTGCTGCAGTGCGTGCATTTGGGCTTGCAGCGCCTGCACCTGCGCCACCGAGGGCATGCCAATGGCCTGCATGGCCTGTGCCACGCGCTGCGCAAATACACCCTCTAGGCCAGCCCCAGTCTGTGCCGACTGGGTCAGCTCTTGCCACTGCTGCTGAGCTTGTTGCTGCCAAGCCACGGTTTGCTGGGTGAGCTGCTCCAGGGTGCTGGCGCTGTGCTGTTGGGCTTGTTTTAAGGCCTCCAAACTGGCCTGCCAAAGTTGGGTCGGGTCGTGACTGCCTTGCATAGGTATCAACTGTACGCTCAGTCGGGCAGCACGGCAAGAAGGTGACGGTTTCAGGCACAATCGGGCGCAGTGAGTCCTTACCCTTGGTTGGGGTGTCCATGAGCCAAATCGATCCGCTGTCGCCCGCACAACAAAAAGCCGCGTTATTGGCGCAGGCCTTGCCTTACATTCGCCGCTTTCACGGCAAAACCATGGTCATCAAGTACGGTGGCAACGCCATGACCGACCCCGCCCTGCAAGCGGCGTTTGCCGAGGACGTGGTGCTGCTCAAGTTGGTGGGTATCAAGCCGGTGGTGGTGCACGGCGGCGGCCCGCAAATCGAAACCCTGCTGCAGCGCTTGGGCAAAAAAGGCGAGTTCGTGCAGGGCATGCGCGTCACCGACGCCGACACCATGCAAGTGGTTGAGTGGGTGCTTGCCGGCGAGGTTCAGCAAGACATTGTGGGCTTGATTAATCAAGCCGGGGGCAAGGCGGTGGGGCTTACTGGGCGTGACGGCGCCATGATTCACGCAAAAAAACTGGCCTTGCCCGACGCGCAAGACGCCAGCAAAACGCACGACGTGGGCCAGGTGGGCGACATCACTGGAATTGACCCGCGCGTGGTGCAGGTGTTGCAAAACGACGCGTTTATTCCAGTGGTCAGCCCAATCGGCTTTGGCGCAGACAACGCCAGCTACAACATCAACGCCGACGTGGTGGCCAGCAAGCTCGCCACGGTCTTGGGCGCCGAAAAACTGTTGCTGCTAACGAACACCCCCGGGGTGCTCAATAAAAAAGGCGACTTGCTCACCAACCTAAGCGCACGCGAAATCGACGACTTGTTTGCCGACGGTACGCTCTCGGGCGGTATGCTGCCCAAAATTGCCGGCGCGCTGGACGCCGCGCGCAGTGGCGTGAACTCGGTGCACATCATCGACGGTCGTGTGCCGCACGCCATGCTGCTGGAGATTTTGACCAATGAGCCCTTTGGCACCATGATTCGTTCTCACTAACCACGCCGGTGGCGCCAAGCCCGCGCCCTTGATTTTTTTGACTGTGTATTTGCCATGTCTGAACCCTCCGCTACCCCACGATCCGAGACGCCCGAGCTTAGCGCGCGGCGCCCGCGCGCCAAACCTGGCGAGCGTCGCATGCAGGTGCTGCAAGCCCTAGCTGACATGTTGCAGCAGCCCGCAGGCGAAAAAATCACCACCGCGGCGTTGGCCAAACGATTGCAGGTAAGCGAGGCGGCGTTGTACCGCCACTTTGCCAGCAAAGCGCAAATGCTTGAGGGATTGCTCGACTTTATTGAAGACAGCCTGTTGGGCTTGGCGCATCAGGTGCAGGCGCGCGAAGCCCAGCCGCAGCGGCGATGTGCGCGCATGGCGCAGTTGATTTTGGAGTTTGCCGCCACCAACCCCGGCATGGCCCGTGTGATGGTGGGCGACGCCTTGCTGCACGAGCACGAGCGGCTTCAGTCGCGCGTGACGCTGATGTTTGACAAGCTCGAGGCATTGATGCGCCAAGAATGGCGCGACCATGCGCAGGCCCAGCGCCACCCCAGCCCCACGGCAGAGGCCAACCTGCGTAGCGCGGCCTTGATGGCTTGGGTGCAGGGGCGTTTGTTGCGCTTTTGTCGCAGCGGCTTTAAGCGCAGCCCGGTTGAGGGCGTTGACGAGACGCTGCGCTGGCTGGTGGACGGGCAGGGCGATGCCCCGGGAGGTGCGGCATGAGTGCCGATGCCGCCGAGGTGCTCACCCACCTTGAAGACGGGGTGCTCACCCTCACGCTGAACCGCTCAGCGCGCAAAAACGCCCTCACCGAGGCGATGTATCGCACGCTGGCTGACCAACTGCAAGCCGCTGGCCAACGCGATGACGTGCGCGTGGTGCTGCTGCAAGGTCAGCCTCAGGTGTTTAGCGCCGGCAACGACGTGAACGACTTTTTGCAGCGCCCGCCCAACCATCCGCAAGCCCCGGTGTTTGACTTTTTGCGCGCGCTTGCCACCTTGCCCAAGCCTTTGCTGGCCAGCCCGTGCGGCCCAGCGGTGGGCATTGGCACCACCATGTTGTTGCATTGCGATTTGGTGTTTGCCGGTGACAACGCCCTGTTCTCTATGCCCTTTGTGAACCTGGGCTTGTGCCCAGAGGCCGCCTCTAGCCTGCTGTTGCCTCGGCTTATGGGGCACCAGCGGGCCAGCGAGGTGTTGCTGTTGGGTGAGCCCTTTGGCGCCGAGGCAGCGCTGGAGGTGGGCCTGGTGAATCGGGTGCTGCCGCCAACCGAGGTTGGTGCTTACGCCCAAACCCAGGCCAAGCGCCTCGCCGGCAAGCCGGTGGCGTCGGTGTTGGCCACCAAGCGGTTGCTTAAGGGCCAAACCGAGGCGGTGTTGCAACGCATGGACGAGGAAGCCGCGCTGTTTGGCCGCATGCTCACCGAACCGGCCGCACGCGAGGCGTTTGCCACCTTTTTGGGTAAAGCTTAGCGCGGCGCTGGCTAGGCCACGATGTAGGTGCCGTTGCCGGTGGCCAGCAACGTGCCGTCTTCCATGCCAAAGCGCATCGCGGTTGAGGCCACGCGCGAGCCCAGACGCAGCACCTCAGCGTGCATCACAAACTGCGGGGCTATTGCTGGCCTGAGGTAATCCACCCGCAAGTCAATCGTGCCCAAGCGTGTAAAGCGCTGCAGCCGCTGCGCGGGCGGCTCGTTCATGTGGCGCGCGCCAATGGCTGCCAGTACGGCCAGCCCGCCTAGGGCGTCCAGCGAGGCGCTGATGACCCCGCCGTGCAGCCGGTTGTAGGTGGGGTGCCCCACCAGGTCGGGGCGCATGCGCAGCGTGGCGTGCACTTGCTGCGCGCCTAAGTCGGCGATGTGAATCCCAAGTAACTGATTAAAGGTGATGTGCTCTTCAAAAAGCACACGCAAGCCTTCGATGAATTCAGGCTCAAAATCCACCGGCTCGGCTATGGGGCGGGCGCTCATGTCGCGCCCGTCCGCCAGCTCTTACTCAGGCGGGCGCTCATGTCGCGCCCCCCTGAGCAATGGCGCGCGGGCGGCCGTTGTGGTCGATGGCCACGTAGGTGAGCGTGGCTTCGGTGACTTTGAGGTATTGCCCCTGCAGGTCAAGCCGTTCGGCCCACACTTCAACGGCGGCGCTCACCGAAGTGGTGCCCACTCGGATGATGCGCGAATAAAACGACAGGATGTCACCGACCCGCACCGGTTGCTTAAAAACGAACTCGTTTACCGCCACCGTGGCGACTCGGCCACCAACTCGGCGCACCGGCAACACCGCTCCGGCCAGGTCGACCTGCGCCATCACCCAGCCGCCAAAAATGTCGCCGTTGGCGTTGCAATCGGCGGGCATGGGAATGACTTTGAGCACCAGCTCTTGATCGGTGGGCAACGTGGCAGTGGCAGTGGCAGTGGCGGACATGGCAATTGGCAAACAGGCACAATGCAAACAAACGTTCATTACACCATGCGCGCAATCGCTCCGTCGTCCTCACCCCTGCCAGCAAGCGCGGCCACCTCGCGCTCGGACTGGGGCGCGCTGCGCCGGTTGCTGCCCTATTTGTGGCAATACCGCTGGCGCGTGGGCGTGGCGCTGGCGTTCATGGTTGCGGCCAAGTCGGCCAACGTGGGCGTGCCGGTGCTTCTCAAGCACCTGATTGACGCCATGAGCCTGCCGCCCAACAGCATGCAAGCCCTTTGGGTGGTGCCCGCAGGGTTGTTGCTGGCCTATGGGTTGCTGCGCTTTAGCACCACGTTGTTTACCGAGTTGCGCGAACTGGTGTTTGCTAAAGCCACCGAGGGCGCCACCCGACACATTGCGCTGCAAGTCTTTGAGCACCTACACCAGCTGAGCTTGCGCTTTCACCTAGAGCGCCAAACTGGAGGCATGACGCGCGACATTGAGCGCGGCACCCGGGGCGTGCAGTCATTAATTTCTTACTCGTTATACAGCGTGTTGCCCACGTTGATTGAAGTCACCATGGTGCTGGTGGTGCTGGGCACGCAGTTTGACGCGGGGTACGTGTGGGTTACTTTGGTTGCGCTGACTTGCTACGTGGCCTTTACCGTGGTGGTCACGGAATGGCGCACCAAGTTTCGCCGCGAGCTTAATTTGCTTGACTCCGATGCCCACGCCCGCGCGGTGGACTCGTTACTAAATTACGAAACGGTGAAATACTTCAACAACGAGGCGTTTGAGTCGCAGCGCTACAACCACAGCCTACACGCGCTGCGTCGCGCACGCATCAAAAGCCAAGTCACCTTATCCATGCTTAACGTGGGGCAGCAAGCGGTGATTGCCGTGGCGCTGGTGGCTTTGCTGTGGCGCGCCACGCAAGGTGTGATTGACGGGCGCCATACCTTAGGCGACTTGGTCATGATCAACGCCTTCATGATTCAGTTATACATTCCGCTGAACTTTTTGGGTGTGTTGTACCGCGAAATCAAGCAGTCGCTCACCGACCTGGACCGTATGTTTGCCCTGCTGGACAAACACCGCGAGGTGGCCGACGCGCCCAACGCCCAGGCGCTGACCTTGTTGGGGCAGCCCACCGTGTGCTTTGAGGCCGTGAGCTTTGCCTACGACGCGCAACGTCCGATTTTGCGTGAGGTGAGCTTTACGATCGGTGCGGGCCAAACGGTGGCGGTGGTCGGCGCTTCGGGGGCAGGAAAAAGCACCTTGGGACGGCTGCTGTACCGGTTTTACGACGTGCAGCAAGGCCGCGTGCTGGTAGACGGCCAAGACCTCAGGCTGCTGCAGCAAGACACGTTGCGCCGAGCCATTGGCATCGTGCCGCAAGACACGGTGTTGTTTAACGACACCATTGAGTACAACATAAGCTACGGCGCGCCGCAGGCCTCACACGAGGCGCTGGTGGATGCGGCCAAGCGCGCCCATGTTCACGACTTCATTATGGGGCTGCCGCAGGGCTACCAAACGATGGTTGGCGAGCGCGGGCTTAAGCTCTCGGGGGGCGAGAAGCAGCGCGTGGCGATTGCGCGCACGTTGCTCAAAAACCCGCCGATCTTGATTTTTGACGAGGCCACCTCGGCCTTAGATTCGGCCAACGAGCGTGCAATTCAGGCCGAATTGCGGGCCTTGGCTGCAGGCAAAACCACCCTGGTGATTGCGCACCGTTTGTCCACCGTGGTCGACGCCGATTTGATTTTGGTGTTGGCCGACGGCGCGGTGATCGAGCGCGGACGCCATCACGAGCTGCTGGCCCAGCAAGGCGCCTACGCGCGCATGTGGACCCTGCAACAAAGCCGCACCGACGACACCCCGCCCACTTTTGCCCCGAGCCCCGCATGACACCGACCCCCGAGACGCTGACCCTGATTCAACCCGACGACTGGCACCTGCACGTGCGCGACGGCGACGCCTTGGCCAGCGTGGTACCCGCCACGGCGGGGCAGTTTGGGCGCGCGGTCATCATGCCCAACTTGAGGCCACCGGTTACCACCGCCGAGGCCGCACTGGCGTACCGCGACCGCATCATGGCAGCGGTGCCGCAGGGCGTACGGTTTGAGCCGCTCATGACGCTGTACCTCACCGACCGCACCAGTGCCGAGGACATTGCCCGCGCCAAAGACGCTGGGGTCGTGGCCGTTAAGCTCTACCCAGCCGGCGCCACCACGCACAGCGACGCTGGGGTGACCGATTTGCGCCACGCACGCCCCGCCCTAGAGGCCATGCAGCGGGTGGGCATGCCGTTGTTGATGCACGGCGAAGTCACCGACGCCGAGGTGGACGTGTTTGACCGCGAGGCGGTGTTCATTGAGCGCCACTTGCACACGTTGCGGAGCGACTTTCCTGCGCTGCCCATGGTGCTGGAGCACATCACCACCGCTGAGGCGGCGCAATGGGTGGCGCAGGCGCCTGGGCCAACGGCGGCCACCATCACCGCGCATCACCTGCTGTACAACCGTGGCGCCCTATTTGTGGGGGGCTTACGCCCGCACTGGTACTGCTTGCCGGTGCTCAAGCGCGAGCGCCATCGCCAAGCTTTGGTGGCGGCCGCCACCTCGGGCAATCCGCGCTACTTTTTGGGCACCGACAGCGCGCCCCACCCGGCCCACCTTAAAGAGCACGCGGCGGCTTGCGCGGGCTGTTACACCGCGCCACAGGCCATGGCGTTGTACGCACAAGCCTTTGAAGACGCCGGCGCCTTGCATCGCCTTGAAGGCTTTGCCAGCTGCCACGGCCCAGACTTTTACGGTTTGCCACGCAATGCCGCCACGCTCACCTTGGTGCGCCAGGCGCAGCAAGTGCCCGAGTCTTACCCCTTGGGTGAACACCTCATCAAGCCTTTGGTGGCGGGCCAAACCTTGCGCTGGCGGGTGGCCTAATCCCTTTGTCCAAAGGGGATTATTTCCCCTCTTGAAGCAGGCCCCAGGTGCCCTCATATGATGGCAGGCCGTCCGCCGTTGGCGTATGTGTGGCGGATGGTTTTTTACAAGGATTGTCATGAAGCGCATTGTGTTGTTTGTGTTGACCAACCTGGCGATTGTGCTGGTCTTGGGTGTCATGGCCAGCGTGCTTGGGCTTAACCGCTTTATCACGCAAAACGGGTTGGACCTGACCACGCTGCTGGGCTTTTCGCTGCTCATTGGCTTTGGCGGGGCCTTTATTTCCTTGCTCATCAGCAAGCCCGTGGCCAAGTGGAGCACCGGCGCGCACGTGATTGAGCGCCCCAGTAACCAAGATGAAACGTGGTTGCTGCAAACCGTGCAGCGGCTGGCCAGCCAAGCCGACATCGCCATGCCCGAGGTGGCAATTTACGAAGGCGCACCCAACGCCTTTGCCACCGGTGCGTTTCGCAACAGCGCGTTGGTGGCCGTCTCCACCGGGCTGCTGCAGAGCATGACGCATGAAGAAGTTGAAGCGGTGTTGGCGCACGAGGTGGCGCACGTGGCCAATGGCGACATGGTGACCATGACGCTGATTCAAGGCGTGATGAACACCTTTGTGGTGTTTCTTAGCCGCGTTATTGGTTATGCGGTGGACAGCTTCATGCGCCGCGGCGACAACCAATCCAGCGGGCCGGGCATTGGGTATTTCGTCACGACCATCGTGATGGATATTTTGCTTGGCTTTGTGGCGGCCATGGTGGTGGCGTGGTTTAGTCGACAGCGCGAGTTTCGTGCCGACGCCGATGCCGCACGCCTTATGGGGCGACGTCAGCCCATGATCAATGCGCTGGCGCGCTTGGGCGGCCTAGAGGCCGGCGAATTGCCCAAATCGGTGGCGGCGCTGGGCATTGCCGGGGGCTTGGGCCGTTTGTTTGCCACCCACCCGCCGATTGAGCAACGCATTGCCGCTTTGCAGCAAGGCCGCTAGGCCCAGCGTATCATGGCAGGGTGATGCCAGCCAGACCGTCGCTGGTGCATGGTGCCGAAAGGCCGCACTGGAGGAACGTCCGGACTGCACAGGACAGCGTAGGAGGTAACACCTCTCCACCGAAAGCCGCAAGGTATAAGGTGCGGATCAGAGCAACAGAGACGAGCCGCTTGAGTGCGGGTGAAACGGGCAATCTCTACGCGCAGCAATACCAAATAGGCTAACACGTGGCGGGTTACCGCCACACCGCGTGG
>JAYPEA010000026.1:0-24725 GCA_038125525.1 Burkholderiaceae bacterium
AAGCGTGTGTGGGTTCATAGCCCACCGCGGGTTCGAATCCCGCTCTCTCCGCCAAGTCAAGTCAGCTGCAGTCCTTAGCCAAAAAAAAGGACCCGGAGAATATTCGAGCCCTTGGGTATGGTGGTGGGACGGGACGCGGGTTCAGTTCCTGATATGAAAAACATTTAAGCCCACTGAACGCGACAGCATACTCATTCCGGAGCATGCAAAGACTTTTTTATGCGGCGAGCTACAAGCAAGTAAGTCATTTTGTGAGTGAACAAATAAATTCCTAAGCCTTGTCCCAATAGGGTTTATCGCCAAAGCGATCGACAATGAAGTTAATTAATAAGCGGCAACGCTGCGACAAAAAGCGATTTTTTGGGTAAACCGCGTAAGCATTGAATACCGGTAATTTGTATTGCTGAAGTAACGGTACTAACTCACCGCGATTTAGTGCCTGGTAGGCGATGAAACTCGGAAGATAAGCAATCCCCTGGCCTTTTATTGCCATATTAAGCAGAAAATCGCCATTGTTCGCTCTCATTTTCGAGTTTATCAATAGTCGATGCTTTTTCCCCTGTGCATCTTTAAATTCTATATTGCCATGCGTGCCAAGACCGTATTGTAAAAACGCATGCCCCTCTAAGTCTTCAATTTCTCTAGGAGTGCCCATCCTACTTATGTACTCCGGGCTGGCACAGAGCACATGACGTATTGAAGTCAGGCGTTTCGCCTGATAACTAGAGTCCTGTAACTCACCAATGCGAATCGCAAGCTCATAGCCTTCCTCGACCAAATCAACCTGACGATCGGAGAAATCCAGCTGAAAATTAAGATTGCTGTTCTCGCTGGCATATTCATGAATCAGGTCACTTAGATGCAATAGACCGAAAGACAACGGTGCGGTCATCTTCAATGTGCCTTCTATACTGGCATTGATTCCACCGGTTTGCTCATTTAGAGCGTCGACTTCATCAAGAATATTGCTAGCCCGATGGTAATACTGCTCGCCGGCATCCGTGAGTGCTGACTTACGCGTGGTTCGGCTCAACAACTGGGCTCCCAGTCGAGATTCCAAGTCGTTCAAACGGCGACTCACAGCCGACTTAGCAATACCCAACTGCTCCGCTGCATTTGTGATGCTACCCGCATCGACAATACGCACAAACATGGCCATATCTTCTAATTGCCCCAATATTGTTCTCCAAATAAGAATTATCAATTGACATTATTGGTGTTTATTCGCTTCATTGCAACAACTATGATGCACCAACTGATTAAACACAACCTTCCAAAGTTAAGGAGAAATACTATGAATAGATTACAAACTTTTAGTGCACCTGCGGGCCGATTCTTTTTAGCCATGATGTTTATCATGTCCGGATTAAACAAAATCGGTGCTTATGCAAATACGCAAGGGTATATGGAAGCTATGGGTGTCCCTGGGGCACTACTTCCACTTGTTATTGCTCTAGAGGTGATCGGCGGAATTGCCATCGTCATTGGCTTCCAAGCTCGATTAACCGCATTAGGGCTGGCTGGTTTCTGTATTTTATCCGCTGTCCTTTTTCACGCGGACTTCAGTGACCAAATGCAAATGATGAGCTTTATGAAAAACATCACCATTGCCGGCGGTTTTTTAATGATCGTTGCTCACGGTGCGGGGGCTTACTCACTCGATAATCGTCGCAATGTGTAACCACTGAAAACAAGAGTATCGTTATGTCGACAAACTACACACAAAACATCCCTATCAATTCGCGAAACCGATCCTTAGCGCATCGCTTTCAAGGAATGGAAACCGCCGATGGGGATGGCGTGAGTCAGCTGCAGTCCTTAGCCAAAAAAAAGGACCCGGAGAATGTCCGAGCCCTTGGATATGGTGGAGCTGGGGGGAGTTGAACCCCCGTCCGCAAGCCTTCTTCGAATGGTTCTACATGCTTAGCCGACTAATTGAGTTCTCGTTCAAAAGGCTGCGCAGCGGCACGCCACCTTCCAAACCAGTCACCTTGTGTCTTACACCGCGCCAAGTGACCCGACGCGATGCCAGCCTACGTGAATTCCCTTGCAGCAAGGACGCCTTACGGCACCCCTACCCAGCCCGTTGGCCTGCTGTTGCAAGGCTCGCTGGATTTAAGCAGCGAGTGCGAAACGTTCGTCGTTTGCAGTTACTTTGTTTTCAGCGGTTTTACGAGGTAACTGAACCTCGGCATGCCCCACTGCGCGTCCGAACCCACGTCGAAGCCAGTACAGCCCCATGGTCAGTAGTTTACGACTTTTTTAGCACGCCCAGCAAGTCACCCGGCGCATCAATGGCGTGGTGCGCGCCCCACGGAAAGCTCGCGTGCGCGTCGCCTAGGTAGCCATAGCGCACGGCCACGGTGGTCATGCCAGCGGCGTGGCCGGCTTGTATGTCGCGTTCGTCGTCACCCACGTAGCAGCAGGCCTGCGGCGGCACGCCCATGCGTTTGGCGGCCTCCAGCAGAGGCGCCGGGTGTGGCTTGGGGTGGGCGGTGGTGTCGCCGCACACCACCGCGCCGGCGGCGTCAAAGCCAGGCAGCTGCCGCACAATGGGGTGGGTAAAGCGCTCGACCTTGTTGGTTACCACGCCCCAGCGCAGGCCTTGGCGCGCCAGGCTTTGCAGCATGGTGCCCACGCCGTCAAACAGCACCGAGTGCACCAGCAGCGCCTGCTCGTAGTGGCTTAAAAATTCTTGGCGCATGGGCTCAAAGTCGGCGTGTTCGGGGCCAATGCCAAAGGCCACCCGAATCATGCCCCGCGCGCCCGAGCTCACCATGGGGCGGTAGCGCGCAAGTGGCAAGCTGGGCAGGCCGCGCTGGGCGCGCATGCGCTCGGCCGCCGCGCTTAGGTCGGGGGCGCTGTCCAACAGCGTGCCGTCCAGGTCAAACAGCACCACCTGCACGGCGGGGTTAGCCGCCATGGCGTTGCGTGGCCAACAGGTAGTTCACGCTGGTGTCGTCGTTAAGCCAGTAGCGGCGGGTCAGCGGGCTGTAGGCCATGCCGCGGCTGTGCAAGGGCTGCAACCCGGCGCCTTGGGCCCAGGCGCATAGCTCGGAGGGTTTGATGAGTTTGGCGTATTCGTGCGTGCCACGCGGCAGCAAGCGCAGCACGTACTCGGCACCCACAATGGCAAACACAAACGCTTTGGCGTTGCGGTTGATGGTAGAGAAGAACACCCAGCCGCCGGGCTTAACCAATTGCGCGCAGGCTTGCACCACGGCCGCGGGGTTGGGCACGTGTTCAAGCATTTCCATGCAGGTCACCACGTCAAACGATTCGGGCTGGGTGGCGGCCAGGGCCTCGGCGCTGGTTTCAAGGTACTGCAAGCCCTGCTGCCCGGTTTCTAGGGCGTGCAGTTGCGCCACCTTGAGCGCTTTGGTTGATAGGTCAATGCCGGTGACGTCGGCGCCGTGCTGCGCCATGGCTTCGGCCAGTATGCCGCCGCCGCAGCCAACGTCCAGCACGCGCTTGCCCGCAATGGGGGCGAGCTGGTTGATCCAGCCCAAACGCAACGGGTTGATGTGGTGCAGCGGCGCAAATTCGCTTTGCGGGTCCCACCAGCGGTGGGCCAGCTCAGAGAATTTGGCGAGTTCGGCGGGGTCGGCGTTGGTGTGGGCGTTCATGCGGGCCAATTATGGCCGCTTGGTTCCCACGGCCTCAATTTGCACCCGCCGATTTTGCGCACGGCCGGCGCGGGTTTGGTTGCTGGCCGTGGGTTCGGTTTCGCCGCGCCCTTCGGTGTAAATGCGGTCGGGGTCAATTCCCTGCTGCACCAAATAGGCCTTGACGGCTCCGGCACGGCGCTCCGACAGGCGCTGGTTGTAGCCCTCGGGGCCAGTGGCGTCGGCGTGACCCACCGCAATCACCACTTCAAGGTCCATGGCCTTGACCTGCTGCACCAGGTCGTTGAGCGCAGCGCGGGCCGCTGGCTTAAGAACGGCGCGGTCAAAGTCAAACAGCGCGCGGGCTTGGTTGGCCACCTTGATGGGCGCAGGTGGCGGGGGCACAGGCGCTGGCTGAGCGGGCGCCGCTTTGGCCACCGGAGCCGGTGCCGGGGCGGGCGCAGCGGCCTGAGGGGCAGCTGGCTGGGGCGCCGGCGCCTCGGCTTTGGGCACTGGCGCCGGTGCAACCGCCGCCGGTGGGGGCAAGGCGCCATCGCAGCCGGGGGCGGCCGTCTCGGGTGTCCAAAAGCCGCTGCGCCAGCATTGCCCACTGGCGTTGCGCCACGGGGTGCCGTCGGACGACAACCAGTTTTGGATTTCTTTGGCGGGCAGCGGCAGGCTGGCCGACAGGGCCAACGCCGCGATGGTAAGGGCTTGCAACATGCCTAACTCCGGGGTAGGTTGCGCACAACGCAGTCTGCTGTTTGGAGGGCAACAACGCGTGGCGCGAAGCCGCTAGTGTAGCCCTGTTGGCGGCAAATTTGGGGGCTGCCAGCGACTACAATCGGCAGGTCGCCGAGTCGGCACGTGTGCGGCGCCAAGGCGTGCGCTTTTTTTACTGCTTCCAAAGCCCCCCATGTCAGAATTTGCCAAAGAAACGCTGCCCATTAGCCTAGAGGAGGAAATGCGCCGCAGCTACCTCGATTACGCCATGAGCGTGATTGTTGGACGCGCCCTACCTGACGCCCGCGACGGCCTCAAGCCCGTGCACCGGCGCGTGCTTTACGCCATGCACGAGCTCAACAACGACTACAACCGCCCCTACAAAAAGTCGGCACGTATTGTGGGCGACGTGATTGGTAAGTACCACCCGCACGGCGACAGCGCGGTGTACGACACCATTGTGCGCATGGCGCAGGACTTTAGCCTGCGCCACATGCTGGTGGATGGACAAGGCAACTTTGGCTCGGTTGACGGCGACAACGCCGCGGCCATGCGTTACACCGAAATTCGCTTGGCCAAAATTGCGCACGAAACCCTGGCCGACATCGACAAAGAAACGGTGGACTTTGGCCCCAACTACGACGGCAGCGAAAACGAGCCACTGGTGCTGCCCACGCGGCTGCCTAACTTGCTGGTGAATGGCTCGGCCGGCATTGCGGTGGGCATGGCCACCAACATTCCGCCGCACAACCTCAACGAGGTGGTGCAGGCGTGCCTGCATTTGTTGGCACAGCCCGAGGCCAGTGTCGATGAACTGATGGAGTTCATTCCGGCGCCGGATTTTCCTACCGCGGGCATCATTTACGGCATTGCCGGTGTGCGCGAAGGCTACCGAACAGGCCGCGGCCGGGTGGTGATGCGCGCACGCTGCCACTTTGAGGACATTGACAAAGGGCAGCGTCAAGCCATCATCGTGGACGAGCTGCCGTACCAGGTGAACAAAAAAACCCTGCTCGAGCGCATTGCCGAGCTGGTGCGAGACAAACGCCTTGAGGGCATTAGCCACATTCAAGACGAATCAGACAAATCGGGCATGCGCGTGGTGTTTGAGCTCAAGCGCGGCGAAGTGCCCGAAGTGGTACTCAATAACCTTTACAAGCACACCCAGCTGCAAGACACCTTTGGCATCAACATGGTGGCGTTGGTCAATGGTCAACCCAAGCTGTGCAACCTGCGCGAGTTGCTTGAGGTGTTTTTGCAGCACCGACGCGAGGTGGTGACGCGGCGCACCGTGTTTAACCTGCGCAAGGCACGCGAGCGCGGACACGTGCTTGAGGGCTTGGCCGTGGCGCTGGCCAACATTGACGACTTTATTGCCATCATTCGCCAAGCGGCCACCCCGCCCGAGGCCAAGGCGGCGCTGATGGCCCGCGACTGGGACAGCGACCTGGTGCGCCAAATGCTTACCCGCGCGCGCGAAGACGGCAGCACCGTGAATGCGCAAGACTACCGCCCTGACCACGCCGCCCCCGGTGTGGGCCTCAACGCCAAGGGTTTGTACCGCTTGTCCGAGACGCAGGCGCAAGAGATTTTGCAAATGCGTTTGCAGCGCCTCACCGGCTTAGAGCAAGACAAAATTGTGGGCGAATACAAAGACGTCATGGCCGAAATTGACGACCTGCTCGATATTTTGGCCAAGCCGCAGCGGGTGTCGCAAATTATTCAGGGCGAACTTGAGGCGCTACAGCAAGAGTTTGGTCAAACCAAGCTGGGGGCGCGGCGCAGCACGATTGAACGCGACGCCCAAGAGCTGGCCACCGAAGACCTGATTACGCCCGAAGACGTGGTGGTAACGTTATCGCACTCGGGTTACATCAAAAGCCTGCCGCTTACCGAATACCGTGCCCAGCGCCGTGGCGGGCGCGGCAAGCAAGCTGCCGCCACCAAAGACGACGACTGGATTGACGAACTGTTTGTGGCCAACACGCACGACTGGATGTTGTGCTTCTCTAACCGCGGGCGGCTTTACTGGCTCAAGGTGTGGGAAGTGCCCGAGGGTTCGCGCAACGCGCGTGGGCGGCCGATTGTGAACATGTTTCCGCTACAAGACGGCGAAAAAATCAACGTGGTGCTGCCACTTACCGGCACCAATCGGGTCTTCCCTGGCGACCGCTTTGTGTTCATGGCCACGCGCAAGGGCACCGTCAAAAAAACCTCGCTCAGCGAATTCTCTAACCCGCGCAAAGCCGGCATCATCGCCGTTGACCTTGACGAGGGCGACCACCTAATCGGCGCAGCACTTACCGCTGGCAGCCACGACGTGATGCTGTTTAGTGACGGCGGCAAGGCCGTACGCTTTGACGAAAACGACGTACGCGCCATGGGCCGCAACGCCCGTGGCGTGCGCGGCATGGCGCTCGAAGAAGGCCAAGCCGTGATTGCCATGCTGGTGGCCGAAGACGAAGAGCAAAGCGTGCTTACCGCCACCCAAAACGGCTACGGCAAACGCACCGCCATGGGCGAATACACCCGCCATGGCCGGGGCACCAAGGGCATGATTGCCATTCAGCAAAGCGAACGCAACGGCAAGGTGGTGGCCGCCACGTTGGTCAAACCCGAGGACCAAATCATGCTCATCACCGACCACGGCGTGCTGGTGCGCACCCGGGTGGCCGAGGTGCGCGAGATGGGACGCGCCACGCAAGGCGTGACGCTGATGGCACTGGACGACGGCGCCAAGCTCTCGGGTATGCAACGCATTGCCGACGCGGGTGACGACGCCGGCGAAGACGCGCCCGACGAGACGCAGACGGCCGAGCCCAATTCACCCGAGCCGCCGGCTGCGAGCTAGATGGGCGCAGCGCGGCCATTTAATTTTTCTGCTGGGCCGGCCACCATGCCGCCCGAGGTACTGGCGCAAGCCGCCGCTGACATGCTGGACTGGCGCGGGCAAGGCATGAGCGTGTTAGAGATGAGCCACCGCGGCGCGGCGTTTGAATCCATCTTGCAGCAGGTGCTTAGTGATGTGCGCGAGTTGCTGGCTGTACCCCCCGACATGGCCGTGCTTTTGCTGCCCGGCGGCGCATCGCTGCAAAACAGTGCAGTGCCGCTGAATTTGGCCGCACCCGACGGCACCTCGCGCGGCGACGTGGTGGTAACTGGCCACTGGAGCCAGAAAACCGCCAAAAGCAGCGCACGGCACGCCGACGTGCATGTGGCCCACCACGCCGGCGCCGATGGCTTTACCCACATTGCACCCGCCAGCCAGTGGCAGTTGCGCCCGGGTGCCGACTGGCTGCACCTGTGCGGCAACGAGACCATTCACGGCCTTGAATTTGACCAATGGCCCAATTTGGCTGCGCTGGGTTGCCACACCCCCCTGGTCATTGACTGCTCCAGCCATATCGCTTCGCGCCCAATGGATTGGAGCGGCGTGGCAGTGGCGTACGCTGGCACGCAAAAAAACCTGGGGCCCGCGGGCCTTACGCTCGTGCTGGTAAGGCAAGACTGCCTGGAGCGCGCCAGCCCGCACTGTCCCGAGGTGCTGCATTACGCCGCACAGGCGCAGGCCAACAGCATGCTCAACACCCCGCCCACCTACAGCATTTACTTACTGGGGCTGATGCTGCAATGGCTGCGCAACCAAGGCGGCACCCAAGCCATGGCCGAGCGCAACGCGCAAAAGGCGCAGCTGCTGTACCGGTGCATTGACGACTCGGCGCTTTACCACAACGCCGTGGCCCCGGCGTGGCGCTCGCGCATGAACGTGCCCTTTACCCTGACCCAACCGGGCCTGGACGAGGCGTTTTTGGCCGGAGCCCAAGCCCAGGGGCTGCTCAACCTTAAAGGGCACAAGGCCGTGGGCGGCATGCGTGCCAGCTTATACAACGCCATGCCGTTGGCTGGCGTGCAAGCCTTGGTGGCGTACATGCAAGCGTTTGAACAATCACACTAACCCCATCCCTGCGAGGCCACCATGCCCAATTTAAACGAGTTGCGCCAAGCGATTGACCAGGTTGACCAGCAGTTGCTCAGCCTGCTTAACCAACGTGCCACCTTGGCCCAAGAGGTAGGGCACCTCAAGCACGCCGAGGGCTCGGCGGTGTTTAGGCCCGAGCGCGAAGCCGAGGTAATACGCCGCTTGCAGCAAAGCCCCGCGCTGCAGTTGCAGCCCACCAGCGTGGCGCATATTTGGCGCGAAATCATGTCGGCCTGCCGTGCCCTTGAGGCCAAGCAGCGCGTGGCGTATTTGGGGCCCGAGGGTACCTTCAGCCAAGAGGCGGCACTGAATTTTTTTGGCAGCAGCATCAACGAGGTGCCCTGTGCCACCCTAGACGAAGTGTTTCGCCACACCGCCAGCGGTGGCGCCGACTTTGGCATGGTGCCGCTGGAAAACTCCACCGAGGGCGTCATCACACGGTCACTTGACTTGCTGCTTACCACCCCGGCCCATATGGTGGGCGAGGTGAGTTTGGCGGTGCGGCATCACCTGATGCGTGGCACCCACGCGCTGGACGGCATCGAGGTGGTGTTGGCGCACCCGCAAGCCTTGGCGCAATGCCAACAGTGGCTAAACCAACACCTGCCTGGTGCCGAGCGCCGCGCCGTAAGCAGCAACGCCGAGGGTGCCCGCTTGGCGGCCGAGCACCCAAGCTGGGCCGCCATTGCTGGCGAGCGTGCCGCCTCGCTGTGGGGGCTGCACGTGGTGGCCCAAGCCATACAAGACGACAGCCACAACCGCACCCGCTTTGGCGTGATTTGCCTGCCCAGTACCCTGGCGGCGCCGCCGGCCACGGGCAACGACCGCACCAGCTTGGTGGTGTCAGTGCCCAACCGACCCGGCGCAGTACACGATTTGCTCACGCCGCTCAAACGCCACGGGGTATCCATGACGCGTTTTGAATCGCGCCCAGCGCGCTCAGGGCAGTGGGACTATGTGTTTTACATTGACATCGAAGGCCACCCCTCCAACCCCGAGCTGGCGGCGGCCTTAACTGAGCTGCAAAACCTATGCGCGTTCTATAAGGTACTTGGCACCTTTGCGGCGGCCCCAGCATGATGATTGAGCGCTTGGGCGTGGTGGGCTGCGGCCTGATGGGCGGCTCGTTTGCCTTGGCCGCGCGGGCACACGGTTTGGTGCGCGAAGTGGTGGGCTACAGCCCCAGCGCGTCAACGCGGGCTGCAGCCCTTGCCCATGGCGTGATTGACCGTGCCGTGGACCACGCCAGCGACGCGATGAACCAAGCCGACGTGGTGCTGTTGGCCGTACCGGTGGGCGCCACGGCCCACTGCATGGCGTTGGCCCAGCAAGCCTTGGCCCCACACGCCCTGCTGATGGACGTCGGCTCGACCAAAGCCGATGTGGTGCAGATGGCCGAGCAGCAACTCGGCGCGCGCCAAGCCAACTTTGTGCCCTGCCACCCGATTGCCGGCAGTGAGCGCGCGGGGGTGGCACACGCCCAGGCCAATCTGTACCGCGATCGGCGGGTGATTTTGACCCCCGCCAAGGCCACCGCTTCCGACGCCGTGGCCCACGCCCAAAGCGTGTGGCAGGCGCTGGGCGCGCGCGTCACGCGCATGAGCCCGGCGGCACACGACGCGGCATTTGCCGCGGTCAGTCACGTGCCGCACCTGCTGGCGTTTGCTTACATGCTGGGCATGATCGGGCAGCCCGAGTTCGACCCCTGGTTACGCTTGGCTGGGCCGGGCTTTGGCGACTTCACACGCATCGCCGCCAGCGACCCCACCCTATGGCGCGACGTGCTGCTGGCCAACCGCACGCAGGTGCTGGCACAAACGCAAGCGTTTGAACAAGCGCTGAGCACCCTTACCCAGTGCTTGGCGCGGCAAGACGCAGACGGCTTACACCGGCTGCTTTGTCAAGCCCGCGATGCGCGCGGCCAGTGGACGCTGCGTGCCGACTGACGGGTTACCCATGACGTTGACCCACCGCCCCGATTTCATTGACCTGCCGGCCGTTACCCACGCCAGTGGCACGGTGCGGCTACCAGGGTCAAAAAGCATCACCAACCGCGCGCTGCTGCTCGCCGGCCTGTGCCCGCAGCCCACCACCTTGCGCGGCGTGCTCGAGTCAGACGACACCCAGGTGATGCGAGAAGCGCTGCAGCAGCTTGGCGTGGGCGTGCAAAGCCAGGGCACCACATGGCAACTGCAGGGAACCACCACGCCCACGCTGGGCACCGCTGAGGCGCCCCTAAAGATTTTTTTGGGTAACGCCGGCACCGCCATGCGCCCGCTTACGGCGGCCCTGGCCCTGTTGGGTGCGCACGCCGAGCTCAGCGGCGTGCCGCGCATGCACCAGCGCCCCATCGGCGATTTGGTGCAAGCCCTGCAGGCCATGGGCGCGTCGGTACACGCCATGCAGCAAGACGGCTACCCGCCGCTGCGCGTGGCCCCTGCCCCGATTAACCTCAGCCAACCGGTGCGCGTGCGCGGCGACGTCTCGAGCCAATTTCTCACCGCTTTGCTGATGGCGCTACCGCTGGCCCGCAGCGAGAGTGACGTGGTGATTGACGTGCAAGGCGAGCTGATCTCTAAGCCCTATGTGGGCATTACCTTGGCCGTGATGCAAGCCTTTGGCGTGACGCTGCACAACGACAACTGGCAACGCTTTGTGCTGCCACGTGGCAGCGTGTACCGTTCACCCGGTACCTTTGATATTGAGCCCGACGCCTCAGCGGCAAGCTACTTTTTGGCGCTGGGCGCGGTGGCGGCTAGCCCCAGCGAGCCGCTGTGCATCCAAGGCCTGGGTGAAGACGCCTTGCAAGGCGACATCCGCTTCATAGACGCGGTGCGCGCCATGGGCGCTCAGGTGCAAGCCACGGCGCACGGGCTTGCGGTGTGGCGCGACGCGTGGCCGCTGCGCGCCCTCACCCTAGACTGCACCGCCATACCTGACGCGGCCATGACCCTGGTGCCCATGGCCATGCTGGCCGACGGCCCGAGTACGCTCACCGGCATTGGCAGTTGGCGCGTAAAAGAAACCGACCGTATCGCCGCCATGGCCAACGAGGCGCGCGCGCTGGGGGCCACAGTGGCGCACGGCGAGGACTGGCTGCGCATCGACCCGGTGCCGCCTGGCCAGTGGCAACGCGCGGCCATCCACACCTACGACGACCACCGCGTGGCCATGTGCTTTGCCCTGGCCGCGTGCAACCCCGACCGGCTTGGCCTGCGCCTGCTTGACCCGGCGTGCGTGGGCAAAACGTTTCCTAACTTTTTTTCTACTTGGTTTGATGTAGCCCATTCGGCCCCGGGCAGCGCACCAGTGATTTGCATTGACGGCCCCTCGGCCTCGGGCAAAGGCACCCTTGCCGCGCGCTTGGCTCAGGCGCTGGGCTACCACCTGCTCGATTCGGGTGCGCTGTATCGCTTGGTGGGCTTAGCCGCGCAGCGCGCCGGGCTGGACGTAACCCCCGAGGGACTGGCCAGCAGCCAAGCCACACAAGCGGTTGCCGCCCTGGCCGCCCAGCTAGACGTGCGCTTTGCCGACCAACAGACCTGGCTGGACGGCGACGACGTGACCGAGGCGATTCGCAGCGAACAGGCGGGGTACGCAGCCTCGGTGGTGTCGGCTCTGCCGCAGGTGCGCCAGGCGCTGCTCCAACGCCAGCGCAACATGGCCCGCACCCCGGGGCTGGTGGCCGACGGGCGCGACATGGGCACCGTGGTGTTTCCCCAGGCACCGCTTAAGGTGTTTTTAACCGCCAGCGCTCAAGCGCGCGCGCAGCGGCGCCATAAGCAGTTGATTTCACGGGGTATTTCTGCTATACTCCCCCACCTGTTGGCTGACCTTGAGGCCCGTGACGCACGCGATACCCAGCGTGCCCACGCGCCCCTTAAGCCAGCGGCAGACGCCTTGCGGCTTGACAACTCCGCGTTGGACATCGAAACCTCGGTGCAACAGGTATTGGCATGGTGGCAAGACGCCTACGAGGCAAAGCGCTTTGGCGCGGCGCCTGACTCGCTCCCCGAGCGCTAACCCGCGCGGGGGTTTTTTATTCACGTCAACCGCGGCCATGCGCCGCCAACAACCGGCTGCCTCCCTCTGTACACGACGCGCGACGCGCAGCCAAGGAAACCTCTGTCATGTCTGAATCTTTTGCCGCCCTCTTTGAAGAGTCGCTCAAGCGTGCCGAAATGCGCACCGGTGAAGTCATCACCGCTGCCGTGGTGCGTATTGACCACAACCACGTGGTGGTCAACGCCGGCCTTAAGTCCGAGGCCTTTGTGCCCATCGAAGAATTTAAAAACGACCAGGGCGAACTCGAAGTTAACGTGGGCGACTACGTTTCGGTGGCCATTGATGCCGTGGAAAACGGCTACGGCGACACGCTGCTATCACGCGACAAAGCCAAGCGTCTGGCCTCTTGGATGACGTTGGAGCAAGCCCTGGAGTCGGGCGAATTCGTCTCGGGTACCACCAGCGGTAAAGTCAAAGGCGGCATGACCGTCATGGTCAACGGCATTCGTGCCTTTTTGCCCGGATCGCTGGTCGATACCCGCCCGGTCAAAGACCTCTCGCCGTTTGAAAACAAAACCATGGAGTTCAAGGTTATCAAGCTCGACCGCAAGCGCAACAACGTGGTGTTGTCGCGCCGTGCCGTGGTTGAAGCCAGCATGGGCGAAGAGCGCGCCAAGCTGCTTGAGAACCTGCAAGAAGGCGCCGTGGTGCAAGGCGTGGTCAAGAACATCACCGAGTACGGCGCGTTCGTTGACTTGGGCGGCATCGACGGTTTGCTGCACATCACCGACATGGCGTGGCGCCGCGTACGCCACCCAAGCGAGGTGGTGCAAGCTGGCCAAGAAATCACCGCCAAAGTGCTTAAGTTTGACGCCGAGAAGCAGCGCGTCTCGCTGGGCCTTAAGCAGCTCGGCGACGACCCGTGGATGGGCGTGGGCCGCCGCTACCCGCAAAGCACACGGCTGTTTGGCAAGGTCACCAACATCGCCGACTACGGCGCGTTTGTTGAACTCGAGCCCGGTATTGAAGGCTTGGTGCACGTCTCCGAAATGGACTGGACCAACAAGAACGTGGCGCCGTCCAAAGTGGTTACGCTGGGCGACGAGGTTGAAGTGATGGTGCTGGACATTGACGAAGACAAGCGCCGCATTTCGCTGGGCATGAAACAGTGCCGGGCCAACCCGTGGGAAGAATTTGCGCAAAACGTCAAGCGTGGCGACAAAATTTCTGGCCCCATCAAGTCGATTACCGACTTTGGCGTATTCATCGGGCTAACTGCCGGCATCGACGGCTTGGTGCATATGTCTGACCTGTCGTGGTCTGAAACCGGCGAAGTGGCGGTGCGCAACTTCAAAAAGGGCCAAGAAGTTGAGGCCGTGGTGCTGGGCATTGACGTCGAGCGCGAGCGCATCAGCCTGGGCATTAAGCAGCTTGACTCTGACCCCTTCACCACCTTTGCCTCGGTGCACGACAAGGGCGCCACGGTCACCGGCACGGTGGCCACGGTCGATGCCAAGGGCGCCGAGATTAATCTGGGCGAAGACGTGATGGGCTATCTGCGGGCCTCTGAAATCAGTACCGAGCGGGTGGACGACGCGCGCGAGGTGCTTAAGGTGGGCGACGAGGTGACCGCCGTGGTGGCTTACGTTGACCGCAAGGCACGCAGCGTCCAGTTGTCGATTCGCGCCAAAGACGCGGCCGACCAGCAAGAAGCGCTGGCCAGCCTCAACCAAGGCGAATCGGGTACCGCCGGTACCACCAGCCTGGGGGCGTTGTTGCGCGCCAAGCTGGACAACAACGACGACAACGCCGCCTAACCAAGCGGCTGGGCTTGGGGCCTTGGATGTCACCCCCACCGGGGTGCGCCGACGCCCCAAGCCAAACCGGTGCTGCCATGACACGTAGCGAATTGGTTGAGGCCTTGGCCAAGCGGTTTGCGCAGTTGGCGCATCGCGACGCCGAGTTTGCCGTGCACGCCATGCTCGAAGCCATGGCGCAGGCACTGGCGCGCGGGCACCGCATCGAGATTCGTGGCTTTGGCAGTTTTGGCATCAACCGCCGCGCGGCCCGAACCGCCCGCAACCCCCGCACCGGTGGCTTGGTGGCCGTGCCCGAAAAACGTGTGCCCCACTTCAAACCAGGCAAAAACCTGCGCGAAGCAGTGAACCAGCCGCACTCCACCAACAAGACCACATGAAAACCTTGGGCTGGCTGATTCGGCTGGTTATCTTTTTGGTGGTGCTGTGGTTTGCACTGGCCAACCAACATGGCGTGCAAGTGTTTGCGCCCGTGGGGCAGGTGTGGCAAGGGCCACTGGTTTGGGTGTTGTTGCTCACCTTACTAATCGGCCTGTTGCTGGGCGTGCTGCTGATGCTGCCGCCGTGGTGGGCACAGCGCCGTGCAGCCAAACGCGCCTTGGCCGCGGCGGTGGCCAACCCCACCGCCAAGGGCAGCGCACCTGCTGCCCTCTCCACGGACGACAACGGGCTTGGCGTCTGACCTGTTGTGGCTGCTGTGGACGCTGCCACTGGCGTTTGCGCTGGGTTGGTGGCTGTCTCGCTTTGACGTTAGGCAATGGCGCCACACCGAGCGGCTGGCGCCCAAAGCGTATTTTCGTGGTCTTAACCACCTGCTCAACGAGCAGCAAGACGAGGCGATTGACGCGTTTATTGAGGCCGTGCAACACGACGCGGACACACTGGAGCTGCACTTTGCGCTAGGCAGTCTGTTTCGACGCCGCGGTGACTACGACCGTGCCATTCGCGTGCACCAGCACCTGCTGGCACGCGCCGACCTAACCCCCAACCAGCGCGAACAAGCGCAGCATGAACTGGCCCGCGATTTTTTTCGCGCTGGCCTTTTTGACCGTGCCGAGCAAGCGCTGCTGGCGCTAGAAGGCGGACGCTACGCCGAGCAAGCACGCAACATGCTGCTGACCATTTACGAGCGCAGCCGCGATTGGCACCACGCGCTGCAACTTACGCGCGAATTGGCCACGCACAACCCAACCCACCACGCCGTGCGTGCGGCACAGTACAGCTGCGAAATAGGCGACACCGCACGCGGGAGGGGGCAAGACGACGCGGCCGAGCAGGCCTACCGCGAGGCACTGACGCTGCACCCGATGGCGGTGCGCCCGGTTTTGGCGCTGGCGCAAATGGCCTACACCCGCGGCGAACATGGCGCTGCGCTTGAGCAGCTGCTGGCCCTGATTAACACGCAGCCTCAAGCGGCTGCGCTGGCTGCCGTATGGATAGCGCAATGGGCGCAGGCCTTACCCGAGACACGCACCAAGGCCGTGGCGGCGCTACAAATAGCGCAACAGGCTGCACCCAGTGTGGACGTAACACTGGCGCTGGCGCACCTGCAGCCTGAACAATCCAACGCCTTGCTCGACGAGGCCCTAACCCAACGCCCCGCGTTGGCACTGGCTCGTGAGCGGCTGCACAGTGAGCCCAACACCCCGCCAACGGTGCTGCATGCCATTGACCAAGCCATGGGACCGGGGCAACGCTACCGCTGCACGCGCTGCGGCTTTGAAGCACAACAGTACTTTTGGCAATGTCCGGGCTGCCAGTCGTGGGAGAGCTTTCCCTTTAAGCGATGCGGCGAAGCCTAGGACTGACACGGCGCTGGGGTGCTGCGTGGCTGCTGCTGGCCTGCATCGCGCAAGCGGTTTGGGCTGGGCCCACCTCATCCCCGCCCAAAGCCGTAGAGGTCAACTCCGCCACGGCGCAGGCGCTAGACTCCATTAAGGGCATTGGCCCCCGCATGGCGCAGCAACTGGTGCAAACCCGGCACCAGGCACGTTACATGGATTGGCTCGACCTTATCACCCGCACGCCGGGGTTGGGTGCCAACACCGCATCCAAACTCTCAGCCAATGGGCTGCGGGTTAACGGGTTACCGTTTCCTAACCTGGCACCATCCGCACCTCGTTGAGCGCAGGCCTGCCTTATGGCGGCACCCCACAGCCGCCACCTCCCGGGGTATGGATTTCAATCATGTCGCCGCTTTGCACCTCAACACGGGCCTGAGCGGGCACTTCCTCTACCTCACCGTTGGTACGGATCACGCGGTTAATACCTACGGCCCCTGGCTCGGCCCCATGCAGGGCATGAGCCGCATGCACACGGCCATTGGAGAGGATGCTGGCGGTCATGTCCTCAAGAAAGCGCAAACGCCTCACGCCGCCATTGCCGCCATGCCAATGGCCAGCCCCACCCGAGCCGTGGCGAATACAGTAACTCTCTAAGCGCACGGGGTAACGAAACTCAAGCACCTCGGGGTCGGTTAGGCGCGAATTGGTCATGTGGGTTTGCACCACGTCGGTCCCGTGGTGGCCTTGCACAGGTGTACCCGGGGCGCCCCAAAGTAACCCCGCGCCGCTGCCTCCCGAAATCGTTTCGTAGTACTGGTGGCGGGCGTTACCAAAAGTAAAGTTGTTAACCGTGGGCTGGGCCCCCGCCATCAGCCCCAGCGCACCGTACAGCGCATTGGTGATGCAGGTGGAAGTTTCCACGTTGCCGGCAACCACGGCCGCCGGATGCTGCGGGTTAAGCATGCAGCCCGGTGGCACGTGAATACGCAGCGGCTTTAAACACCCTGCATTGAGCGGGATGTCGTCGTCCACCAGGGTGCGAAACACATACAGCACAGCCGCTGTGGTCACCGCACGGGGGGCGTTGAAGTTGTTGGGCTGCTGGGCGCTGGTGCCGGTGAAGTCAATGTCCACCTCGCCTTGCTCGGCATGCACCCGCAGCGAGACGGCGATTTGCGCGCCGTTGTCCAGCGGCAGCACAAATTGGCCGTCGCGCAAGCGGTGCACCACGGCACGCACAGCCGCTTCGGCGTTGTCTTGCACATGCCCCATGTAGGCCAATACCGTCTCCAGCCCCACGTCTTGCACCAAGCCGAGCAGCTCTTGCGCGCCTTTGTGGTTGGCCGCCACCTGAGCCCGCAGGTCGGCAAGGTTTTGTTCCACGTTGCGGCTGGGCCAAGGCGTGGTGCCGCCTCCTGTGGTCAATAGCTCGCGCAGCGTATCGTCTTGCCACACGCCACCGCGTACCAGTTGCACGTTGGCCAGCACCACGCCCTCTTCGTCAATGGTGCGCGAGTGCGCGGGCATCGAGCCGGGGGTGATGCCGCCAATGTCGGCGTGGTGCCCGCGTGATCCCACGTAAAACACCGGGTCGTCTTGTCCGGCCACAAACACCGGACTGATCACGGTCACGTCTGGCAGGTGCGTGCCCCCTTGGTAGGGGTCGTTGAGTACGTAGGCATCGCCGGGCTGCATCTTGCCCTGATTAAGCCGCATGATGGCCTGCACGCTCTCGCCCATGCTGCCTAGGTGCACGGGAATGTGCGGTGCGTTGGCAATCAGCTGGCCTTGGGTGTCGAACAAGGCACAAGAAAAATCCAACCGCTCTTTGATGTTGACCGAGTGCGCGGTGTTTTGCAGTTGCAGCCCCATTTGCTCGGCAATGTTCATGAACAAGTGATTGAACACTTCAAGCATGATGGGGTCGGCCGCGGTGCCCAACGCGGCTTGGTGGGTGGCGGCTTGCACGCGGTGCAGGGTAAGGTAACCGTCGGCGCGCGCGGTGGCGCGCCAGCCCGGTTCAATCACGGTGGTGGCGTTGGCGTCGGTGACAATGGCTGGGCCATCCACGGTGCAGCCGGGCAACAAATCGTGCGCTTGCCAAAGGGCAGCCTGGCGCCATTGGCTTTGTGCGTACATCGACACCGTGGCCGCGGGCTGCCCACTGCCCGAGGCCGGGCGCGCAGGGGTGTGCACGGCCTCGCCAGGTACCACCCCCTCGGCTGACATGGCCTCGACCACCAATGCCTTGCCCGGCATCAAAAACGAATACCGCTGCTGATACGCTTGCTCAAAAGCCGTGCACAAGGCCGCACGGTTGGCGCTGTAGGGCACGATAAGCGCGGTGTCGCTGCCTTGGTAGCGCAAATGAACCCGGGCCTGGGTTTGAATGCTGTTGGCGTTCCAGCCTTGTGCGGTTAAATCACTGGCCACCGCCTGCTGCAGCGCCTGAGCGTGCTCAGCCAGTGACGGCATAGCGGCCTCGTCTAAGGTTAGCTCAAGCGCCTGTTCGCGGTTGGCGGCTTGGTCGGCCAAGCCCATGCCAAAGGCGCTAAGCACGCCCGCAAAGGGGTGAATCAGCACCTGCTTCATGCCCAGCGCGTCAGCCACCAAACAGGCATGCTGCCCGCCAGCGCCGCCAAAGCACTGCAGGGTGTAGCGCGTCACGTCGTACCCCCGGGCGATGGAGATTTTTTTGATGGCCGCAGCCATTTGCTGCACCGCAATTTGAATGCACCCTTGTGCCACTTCCTCTGGGGTGCGTTGCACCTGCGTGGCCCATTGCGCAAAGCCTTGTTTGACGGTCTCGGCGTCCAGCGCCTCGTTGGCGTGCGGACCAAAGACGCGCGGAAACCACGCGGGCTGCAGCTTACCCACCATCACATTGGCGTCGGTGACGGTCAGTGGGCCCCCGCGGCGGTAACACGCGGGCCCCGGATCAGCCCCGGCGCTATGCGGGCCCACGCGAAAGCGCGCGCCATCAAAGTCAATCATTGAGCCGCCACCAGCGGCCACGGTGTGTATGCTCAGCATCGGCGCACGCATGCGCACGCCAGCCACTAGGGTTTCGAATTCGCGCTCCCACTGCCCCGCGTAATGCGACACGTCGGTGGAAGTGCCCCCCATGTCAAAGCCAATCACACGCACCGGCTCACCGGCATTGGCGCCTAGCGCTTGCTCGGCAGTGCGCGCCATGCCCACAATGCCCCCAGCTGGCCCAGACAAAATGGCGTCTTTGCCGGCAAAGGTTTGCGCCGAGGTTAGGCCACCCGAGGACTGCATGAAGTAAAGCGGCACACCTGGCATGTGCCGCGCCACGCGCTGCACGTAACGCCTAAGCAGGGGCGAGAGATACGCGTCGACCACCGTGGTGTCACCCCGACCTACCAGCTTCATCAGGGGGCTGACCTCGTGCGAGACGCTGACTTGCTCAAAGCCCATGGCGCGCGCCACAGCCGCGGCTTGCTGCTCGTGCACCGGGTGCCGATAGCTGTGCATGAACACAATGGCCACGGCCTGCAAGCCCTTGGCCTGATAGGGCTTGAGCGATTCCTCCAACGCCGCCACGTCCAGTGCCTGCAACAGTTCACCGTGGGCGCCCACGCGCTCGTCCACCTCCAGCACCTCGGCGTACAACGCCTCGGGCAGCACAATGGCGCGGTCAAATAAGCGCGGGCGGTTTTGGTAGGCAATACGCAAGGCGTCACCAAAGCCTCGGGTGGTGACGAGCAGCACGGGCTCGCCCTTGCGCTCAAGCAAGGCGTTGGTGGCCACTGTGGTGCCCATTTTGACGCAGGCCACTTGCTGCGGCGTAATTGGCGCATCCGCAGCAAGACCAAGCAACTGGCGAATGCCGGCCAAGGCGGCGTCTTCGTATTGCTCAGGGTTCTCTGAGAGCAACTTGTGCGTCAGCAGTGTGCCGTTGGGTTGGCGCGCCACGATGTCGGTGAAGGTGCCGCCTCGGTCAATCCAAAATTGCCAGCGATCGTCCACGTCCGCCTGTTGGGTGGGGTCAGCGGTTGCCATCAATCAACGGCTCGAGGCGCCACGCCGCAAATGATGCCGCCCGGATCATTGGCTTGGACGTCCAACGCGTCTTTGGCACTGGCAACCGCCATATCGCGCGGCAGCTGCACCGCATTTTTCACCGCCAACACCTCAGCCATGATGCTCACAGCGATCTCAGCCGGGGTTTTGCTGCCAATGTAAATGCCGATGGGCCCGCGCAAGCGCGCCATGCTGGCCTCGGTTTGGTCAAAGTGCTGCATCATGCGCTGCCGTCTGGTGGCGTGGTTGCGCCGCGAGCCAATCGCCCCAACGTAAAACGCTTCGGTCTCCAAGGCCTCGAGTAAGGCCAAGTCGTCAAGCTTGGGGTCGTGGGTTAGGGCAATCACCGCGGTGCGCCGGTCGGGTTTGGCCTCGCGCACCATGTCGTCGGGCATGGTGGCCACCACCTGCACCCCGGGCACCGACCAAGCACCCCGGTATTCCTCACGCGGGTCGCACACGGTAACCGCAAACCCACTGAACCGCGCCATGGTGGCCAAATACTCGCCCAGTTGCCCGGCGCCAATAAGCAGCATGCGGTACTCGGGGCCAAAGGTGTTGGTAAGCGTTTGATCGTCCAGCTGCAGCGCCGCTGGGGTTTGGGTGGCTTGCAGTGTGCAAGCACCGGTGGCCAGACTGATGCGGCGCTGCACCAAGCGTCCGGCCTCGAGTTGTTGCACCAGTTCGGCCAGCTGCGGCGCGTCGGGGTCAAACTCAAGCACCAGTTCAAGCGTGCCGCCACAGGGCAGTCCAAAGCGATGCGCTTCGTCGGCGCTGACGCCGTAGGTTACGCGTTGCGGGGCGCCGGTGGGAATGGCGCGTGCCTGACCTTGACCACTGTACGCTTGGGTGTAGCGGTCGATCAAGTCGTCTTCAATGCATCCACCCGAGACCGAGCCCACCACCGCGCCGCCTTCGGCCATGGCCATGATGGAGCCCACCGGTCGAGGCGACGAGCCCCACGTGCGCACCACCGTGGCCAGCAATGCGCGTTGGCCTTGCGCGCGCCAGTCGCGCAGCGCCCGTAAGACCATGACGTCTAAATTTTCCATGCACGCGTTAATTGGCTAGGCAAAGTGAAACCACACCCAGCCCAAGAAGCCCAGCGCAAAGGTGGCCACACCCAACGCCCAAGGCGGCACCCCGATTCCTTGGGCCTTGGCAGACGGGGCGGGAGCCGCGCCAGAAGACTCACCGGCCGGCGCTTGGCTTTGCATGTGCGCATCGAAGCGCTTAAAAAAGTCTTCGGCCAACGACTTGGCCGCGCCGTCAATGAGGCGCTGACCCAACTGGGCCACCTTGCCGCCCACCTGGGCGTTGGCGGTGTAGTCGAGTTGGCAGCCGCCCTCAGCTGGCGTCAACTGCACCTTGGCCGATCCCTTGCCAAAACCGGCGGGGCCGCCTTGTCCCTCAAACTGAATGGTGTAGCGGTGCGGCGGCTCGATGTCTTGGAGCTGAATTTTGCCGGTAAAGCGTGCGGCCACCGGCCCAATGCGTAACGCCAGGCCGATCTCAAAGGTGTCGGCTTGGGTGGCGGTGATTCGCTCGCAACCCGGTATGCAGGCCTTGAGCACATCGGGGTTGTTTAGGGCATCCCATGCCTGTTGTTGTGTCACACCAAGCTGGCGTTGGCCTTGCATGTCCATGTGCGGTCCTCAGAGATGTTGCGCGGGGCGCTGGGTTTGCTGCAGCAAAGTTGCTATGCTAGCAGCCAAAGACCGCAGGTGCTGCAGATTGTGCACCGCAAGCATGGCGTGGGCGTGCCGATGCAGCACCTGGGCGCCGCCGGCCAAGGGTTGATACGCGTCGTACCGCAGCAGCGGGTTAAGCCACAGCAAACGCCGGCTGTGGCGTTTGAGCCAGCGTAGCTCGGTGTCCAAAGCCTCGCTTGAGCCGGTGTCCAACCCGTCCGAGACCAGCAAAACCACGCTGCGTCGCCCCACCAAGCGACGCGCGTGTTGGCTGCGCAATGTCGCTAACGCGTCACCTAGGCGTGTGCCGCCTGCAAAGTCGGGCACCACACGGCCCACCTCGGCCAGCATGGCGTCGGTGTCGCGCCGCGCAAAGGCCGGCGTGAGGTCGGTTAACCGTGTGCCAAAGGCAAACACGTCGCGGCGCTTGAGTTGCCGCGCCCGGTTGGCGCGGCGCTGCGTCGCCGCGTGCAAAAAAGACAACAGCATTCGAGCGTAGCGCTCCATAGAGCCCGAGACGTCGAGCAAGACCACCAACGGCAGGCTCTCGGGCTCGCGCCGGTGGCGCCACCATTGCAATACCTCACCGTCGTGCCGTATCAAACCCTGCAACACCTTGGGCCAATGCAAGCCCCGGCCCATGCGGGCGGCACGGTGACGCCGCGACGGCACGGTGGGCACAGGCAGCGAGACTTCGCGCGCAAGCCGCTCCACCACGTGGTATTCGTCGGCCGACAAGGCGTTGAAATCGGCTTGCTGCAGCCGCTCGCGTGTGCTGGCTGTCATGGCTGCGTCAAATTCAACGCTCTGTTCGGGCCTTTCGGGGTTGGCTGGGTTTGCCACCTGAGCCACGGCCGGCGACAAGGCCTGCGCCACACGCGGTCGCTTACTCGGTGTCTCGGCCTTACCCTCGGCGTTGGGCAGCATCTGCGCCAGCAGTTTATTGGCCACCTCGGGGTTGCGAAAGTAGGCGTCAAAGAGTTCGGCAAATACCGCACGGTCTTGCTGGCGCGAAATCAACACCGCTTCCAAGGCCGCAGCCACGTCTGGCTTGCTTTGCAAGCCAGCCAGCATCAAGGCCCGTTGGGCGTTGGCCACGCGTTCGCTGTCAACGGCTACGCCGGCACGGCGCAACGCACGGCCAAATCCCACCACGTTTTCAGCCAGTTTGCCGCGCCTGGCGTCACCCCACTCGCTGGCCATGCGCCGGGGCGTTAGTTGGACGCGGGAGCAAACAACTGCTCCAGCATGGCGGGGCTAAGTGCGGCAATGTCCTCACGCTGTTTAAACAACACACCAGCGGTACCAGCCACCACCTCAGGGTCCACGTGCAGCGTATCCAGCGCGACCAGGGCCTTGGCCCAGTCCACACTCTCGGCAATACCCGGCGCACGGTCAAACGCGTCAACAAAGGGCGCACTGCGCAATTTGGCCACCAGGGTGGACACCTGCTCGGCCAAGGCCGCCGGCGCCTCAGGCACACGGGCGCGCACAATCGCCAACTCGCGCTCACGCTCGGGGTAATCTAACCAGTGGTACAAGCATCGGCGTTTCACGGCATCGTTGAGGTCTCGGGTGCGGTTGCTGGTGAGCAGCGTAATGGGTTGGTGCTGGGCACGAATCACACCCATTTCGGGAATGCTCACTTGATATTCAGCCAAAAACTCAAGCAAAAACGCCTCAAACGGTTCGTCTGCGCGGTCCACCTCGTCAATCAACAGCACCGCCCCAGGTGCAGGCGCTTGCAGCGCTTGCAACAAGGGACGCGCAATTAAGTAAGCGGCCTGATAAAGCTCGCGCTCCAGCGACGCCACGTCGCCACTGCCTTGCCCTTGGGCCGCGCGCATGTGCAACAACTGCGCGGCGTGGTTCCATTCGTATAACGCTTCGCGCTGCTCCAATCCGTCGTAGCATTGCAGCCGAATCAGCGGCCGCCCAAGGGCCTGCGCCAGCGCCTTGGCCAACTCGGTTTTGCCTACGCCGGGTTCGCCCTCGAGCAACAGCGGACGCTGCAGACGCAACGCCAAGAACAAAGCCGTGGCTAAGCGCCGGTCGGCGAAATAGCTTTGTTGTTGCAGCGCCTGCGCCAGCGCGTCAATCGACTCACCGATGGCCGCTTCGGCCACCCCCATTAAGCCGCTGCCTTGGCTACCGCTCGGGCCGTGACCACCTTAATGATGTGTGCGCGGTAGGCCGCACTGGCGTGTATGTCCTGGTTTAGGTCGCTTGCATCCACGGCCACGGCGTCCACGGCGCCGGGTTCAAACGACGCCGTCAACGACGCCTCAAGCCCCGCATGCCGAAACACCCCACTTTGCGCCGCACCAGTAACGGCCACACGCACGCCTTGACCGGTATCAGCAACGAACACACCAACCAGTGCAAAACGCGACGCGGCTTGCTTGAACTTGACGTATGCCGCACGCTTGGGTACAGGAAAACGCACCGCCGTAATCAGCTCGTCTGCCTCCAGCGCGGTGGCGTACATGCCCTGAAAAAAATCGTCCGCCGCGATTTCGCGCTTGTTGGTGATGACGGTGGCACCCAGTGCCAACACGGCACTGGGGTAGCACGCCGCCGGGTCGTTGTTGGCCAGCGAGCCGCCCAGGGTGCCGCGGGCACGCACCTGTCGGTCGCCAATTTGCCCTGCTAAATCGGCCAACGCCGGAATCGCCGCCTGTACCTCGGCACTGGCGGCCACCGCGGCGTGGGTGGTCATGGCGCCGAGGGTGAGGCCCTGAGCGTCTTTTTTGATGCCAGCCAAGCCGCTGATGCGCCCCAAGTCCACCAAACGGCCAGGTGCAGCCAAGCGCTGCTTCATGGTGGCTATGAGTGTTTGGCCACCCGCCAACAATTGACCACCTGCGGCGACTTGCTTCGCAGCCTCGTCCACCGAGGCGGCGCGTGAGTATTCAAATGCGTACATGTTGTGTTACTCCAAATTGAGCATTAGGCTTTGGCCGCTTGCATCGCCTCCCACACGCGGTGGGGCGAGGCGGGCATATCCAAGTCTTTTACGCCGCGCTCGCGCAAGGCGTCGAGCACGGCGTTGATAACGGCGGGCGGCGAACCGA
>JAYPEA010000027.1:0-4076 GCA_038125525.1 Burkholderiaceae bacterium
GCGGTCTCGGGCGTAATAAAGTCCACCACCACCGCTTGCACCTTTTTGTCCTCGGGTGCGTCAATGCCACCCATGCCATGCAGGGCCACTCCGACGTCAATGTGCACGTGCGAAGGCGCAATGAAGCGGCAAATTTGCCAGCGGTCGACCTTGGCCTGCGGGTCAAGCCCGTGCGCGGCCATGGCTTGCTGCCAAAAGGCTGGCGCTTGAATCGCTGTCATGTGGCGCGAAGTTACCACCTGCTCGCCCACTACCTCGGTGCGGCATGGGGTTTCGTCGATTTCGGGCTGGCCGATGCTGGTGGCATGTACATAGGTTTCATGGGTTAAGTCCATCAGGTTATCTACCATGAGCCGGTAATCCGCCTTGACGTGGAATAAACCGCCGCCGTAGGTCCAGTCGTTGGCCTCAAGAAAAGGTAATGGCGGCAATTGATCGGGGCTTGCTTGCTCAGGTTGGCCTGGCCACACCCAGACAAACCCGTGCCGCTCAAGCACGGGAAACGCCCGGATAGCGGGAAATGTTTTAGGGCGCTGACCCGGCATGTGCAGCGTGTGTCCTTGGCAACCCATGGTGAGTCCGTGGTAGCCGCAAACCAAAGCGCCTTGCTCGACTCGGCCCAACGACAAAGGCGTGCCGCGGTGCGGGCAAAAGTCCTCCAGGGCAACAGCTTGGCCCTGAGGTCCACGAAACAGCACCATGGCGTGGTTGCATATGGTGCGTCCCAGCGGTTGGTTGGCGGCGAGGGCCTCGGCCGTACAGGCCACATACCAAGCGTTGCGAATAAACATGGGTCTGCTCCTAGGCGGATAACGGGTTGGGTAGGCTGGGCAGGTTGCCCAGGGTCGCAGTGGTGATGACGCCGGCCGGTGAAGCCACGCGTTGCAGGTTGCGTCTGGCTACGCGCGCGTGCTCACGCGCCACGGCCTCGGCGCGCGCGCCGTCACCGGCTTCAATGGCCTCGAAGATTTGCCAATGTTGGTCTTGGGCGACCAGCAGTAAGTCGCGTGCGCGCGGCACAGCCGCTTGCGTGGCAACAAAACCTGAGGGCGAGGCAAATGGCAAAGAGGAGGCCCGTTGTATCTCCTGTTGAATCACTGGTGCGTCGCACACGTCGCTTAACCATGCATGAAAGGCCTGGTTGTGTTGCACGTAGTACGCAAAGGCTTGGGCGTTGAGGTGTTCGGTTTGCAGCACCGCGTCAATGGCTTGCAACGCCGCGCGTGCCGGTGCCAGGCGGGTGGCGTCGGGTTGATTTTGTGCCGCCCGGCGCGCGGCCCAGCCCTCGAGCAGGCCACGCAGCTCAATGGCGTCGGCTACGTCGGTGGCAGAAAATTCACGAACGGCGTAGCCGCCCGAACGCAACCGCCGTAGCAGCCCCTCTTGCTCCAACCGCGCCAAGGCGGCACGGATTGGCGTGCGTGACGCGCCCAAATCACTCACCAGCCCCAACTCGGTGAGACGCTGACCGGCCTGCACATGCCCTTGCAAAATACGCTCACGCAGTGTGTTTTGCACCTGAATGGCGAGGGAGACGGTTCGTTCAGGAGACGGCACGCGAGGGGTATAAGCAAGGGAAAACCCCCGAATTGTATACATTAAACAGAGAAATCACCAGATTCTTTGGCAAAAAACCGCTTGTTTGTATACACTTTGGGGCAACAGCCCGTGCGCGACATGGGCCGCGCTGACCGAGGGCTTTCCAGTGCGATGCCCGCCCGACGTTGGCCGTTGCTTTAAACTCGGTGACCGTCGGTTAGACGCATAACAAATTTTTCAACGCTCCTGGAGACCAACATGAATCGCCGTCGCGCTTTCTCTTTGGCAAGTCTTGCCTTTTCCCTTTGTATGCCTTTGGCCGCGGCCCAGGCCGAGACCATCAAAATCGGTGCCGTGGCGCCCAAAACCGGCCCGTTGGCCGGCGGCGCTGCCGTAACGCAGTGGCCCAGCATCAAGTTGTGGGTGTCAGATGTGAATGGTCGCGGCGGCTTGGCCATGAAAGACGGATCCAAGCGCAAAGTGGAACTCATTGAGTATGACGACCGCACCAACCCGGGCGAGACCATCAAGGCGGTTGAGCGCTTGGCCACACAAGATAAAGCGGACTTTATTGTGGCGCCCTATGGCACAGGGCTAAACCTGGCCTCGGCGCCGGTGTTTGCCAAGTATGGCTACCCGCAAATTGCAGTCAGTGCCATTACGGACAAAACAAAAGAGCTTGCCAAGCGCTACCCCAGCATGTTCTTCACACTGGGTACCACCACGGCGTTCGCGCAGTCGGTGGCCGACATTTTGAAAAAAATGGTGGCTGACGGCACCATCGGTAACCGCGTGGCCATGGTTAACGTGGCCGATGCGTTTGGTATCGAGTTGGCTGAGGCGGCACGCCCCATCTTTAAAGCCGCTGGGCTAGAGATCGTGTACGACAAATCCTACCCCTTGGGCACGCAAGACTTAGCCCCGGTCGTTAAAGGGGCCAAGGCAGCCAAGCCCGATGCATTTGTGGCGTGGTCATACCCGCCTGACACCTTTGGCTTGACCGAATTGGCCAAGATTGAAGGGCTAAACGTTAAGGCCTTCTACACCGCCGTGGCCACTTGTTTCCCAGCGTACGCCGGCAAGTTTGGCCAAAGTGCTGAGAACGTGCTGGGCGCCGGTGGTATCGACGTGGACTCCGCCGAGATGAAGGGCTACTACGAGCGTCACAAGCAAGTGACTGGTGTGGCGGGTGACTACTGGGCTGGCCCCGTGACCTACGCCAGTTTGCAGGTGTTAGAGCAGGCCATTGAAGCCGTGGGCAGCGTGGACCGCAAGGCCGTGACCGCCCACATTAAGCAAGGCAGCTTCAAAACGGTGCTGGGTAACTGGAAGTTTAATAACCAGGTGATCGACCAGTTCTGGACTGTGGGCCAGTGGCAAAACGGCAAGTTCGTTGGCGTGGCCTCAACGGGTAAATCCGGCGCCAAAGCCGTACGCGTAAAGACCGGCTGGTAAGCCTAGGCTGATTTCGGCCGCGCGCGACCCGGGCCGAGCCCGGGGCCGCGCGTCCGTCTGCGCAACCATGGACATCCTCATCATCGGCTTGTTGCTGGGAGCAACCTACTGCCTTATGGCCTTGGGGCTCACGTTGCAGTACGGCGTCGCGCGCATCATGAACCTTGCTGCGGGCGAGTGGATTGTGGTGGGCGGGTTTGCCGCGTACTGGAGCGTGACGCTGCAGGCCATCAACCCCATGTGGGGATTTGTGATGGCGGTGCCGGCTGCGTTTGTGCTGAACTGGTTGATATATCGGTGGCTGCTGATGCCCCTGATTCGCCGAGCCAAAACACGTGGTGCGCTCGAGGTGGACAGCATTTTGGCCACGTTTGGTATGAGCTTTGTGGCCGTGGGTTTGATGCGCGCCGCTTTTGGCGGTGAGTTTTTTAATTATTCGTTCTGGGCCGAGCCCATCGATTTGTTTGGCAGCGCCTACGGCAAAAATCGTCTCGGTGCCGCCGCCGTGGCGGTGCTGTTGTGTGCCGCGCTGTATGTGGCGTTGCTCAAGACACGCGTGGGCATGGCCATGCGCGCTTTAGCGATTGATCCGAGCAGCGCAAGGCTTGTTTCAATTGATGTGGAAAAACTCAGCGCTTGGGCGTTTGCTGCCGGTGGTGCGGTGGCGGCCGCTGGTGGCGTGGTGTTGTCCACCTTCTTAACGCTGGATGCTTCGGTGGGCGTGTTGTTCACGATGAAGGCGTTGATCATTGTGATCATGGGTGGCGTGGGTAACTTGCGTGGCGCCATTGTGGCCGCGCTTTTGCTGGGTTTGGCGGAGAGCGCGATTGCCAGCTTGGTGGACCCTGGGCTGACGCTAGCTGGTGCTTATTTGCTTTTTGTTTTGGTGTTGTTGTTTAAGCCTGAGGGGCTGTTTGGGGTGCGCCGATGACGCGAGGTGCATACGCACGCGTTGCTTGGGCGGTGCTGGCCTTGATGGCTTTGGTTGTGTTGCCGTGGATGGGCAACGCGTACTGGCTGACGCTGGGCATCTCCATGTTGATGTACGGGGTGTTGGCCACCTCGTGGGCGTTGTTTTCTGG
>JAYPEA010000027.1:4176-5650 GCA_038125525.1 Burkholderiaceae bacterium
CCCCGTCTTTCGTATATCGAGCCGTCCATGGCGTTTTCGCCTGATTTGTCGTTTCAGGTGGTCATCATGGCCTTGTTAGGTGGTGTGCACAAATTGTGGGGGCCGCTGTTGGGGGTGATACCGTTTACGCTGCTGTGGGAATTCATTGCCGCGGTCATGCCCACGCAAACGGTGCTGCTGCTGGGCTTGGCATTTTTGATCATTGTTTACTTTATTCCGAACGGCATTGCAGGTTGGCTTACCGTCTGGGCCAAGCGAGGGCAGCGTGAAGACTAGCCGCTTGCTTGAAGTGGTCAACGTGAGCAAACGTTTTGGCGGTTTGCAGGCGGTTGATGGTGTGTCCTTTGGGGTAGACCCGCACCAAGTGGTAGGCTTGATTGGGCCCAATGGCTCGGGCAAGACCACCATGATGAATTTGATTTCGGGTGCGTTGCGGGTGAGCTCGGGTGACATCTTTTTTCAAGACCGCTTAATCTCCAACCGGCCGGCGCGCACCATCTTTTTGCGTGGCGTGGCGCGTACCTTTCAATTGGTCAGGCCATTGGGGGGGTTAACCCCCCTTGAGAGCGTCATGGCTGGGGTGGTGTTCAGTCATCGCGCACTCTGGGGGCGCGAGGCCGTGAAAGCCGCCGAGCGGGTGCTGGCGCGGGTGGGCATGGGCGGACGTGAAACCCAACCCATGGCAGCCCTGACTTACATCGATCAAAAGCGCGTGGAACTTGCCCGGGCCCTGGTTTCGCAGCCCACTTTGCTGTTGCTGGACGAGTGGCTAGCCGGCCTTAATCCGACCGAACTGGGCGAGGGTATCGAACTGGTGCGCAGCATTCAGCAGGATGGCACCACCATTGTGTTGGTTGAGCACCTAATGGACGCCATACGTAGCCTGTGCGACACCTGCGTGGTCATGAACGCCGGCCAATTAATCGCGCAAGGTACACCCGATGAGGCACTGCAACATCCGTCCGTGATCGCCGCGTACTTGGGGGAGGCTGATGGTACATAAGCCGGACGCCCGCGACCACGCGCCGCTGCTGGAGGTTTCGCAGCTTAGCGTGTCATTTGGCAAGCACAAGGCGGTGGACGCGGCGTCTTTTACGCTCGCTGCATCTGAGGTGGTGGTGATTTTGGGTGCCAACGGCGCAGGCAAGTCAACCCTGCTCAAAGCCCTAGGTGGCATGGTGGCACCGCAGGCTGGGGGCAGCGTGAGCATGGGGGGTGTGGGCATGATGGGTATGCCCGCGCACCGCGTGGTTGAGGCTGGGGTAGCCTTGGTACCCGAAGGGCGAGGCATTTTTGGTGAGTTGTCGGTTCGCGAAAATTTGCTACTCGGAGCCTTTGCCCGACGTGCCAGGGCGCACGCCGAGCAGACGCTTGCACAGGTATTTGCCTTGTTTCCTCGGTTGCAAGAGCGGCAAGGGCAAATCGCCCGCACCATGAGTGGTGGCGAACAACAAATGGTGGCCATTGGTCGGGC
>JAYPEA010000027.1:5750-24333 GCA_038125525.1 Burkholderiaceae bacterium
AAATCGCCCGCACCATGAGTGGTGGCGAACAACAAATGGTGGCCATTGGTCGGGCGCTGATGTCGCAACCCAAGGTACTGATGCTCGATGAGCCCTCGCTGGGGTTGTCACCGTTGTTGTCCAAAGAGGTATTTCGCGCGATTTCACGCGTGGCCCAAAGCGGTGTTGGGGTGCTGTTGGTGGAGCAAAACGCGCGTTTAAGCCTGGCCATTGCCGATCGCGGTTACGTGATGGAAAACGCTCGACTCTCGGGTGGCCAACCAGCTGCGCGCATGTTGCAAGACAGTGCGCTGCAACAAAGCTACTTGGGTGGCCAAAAACCAGACAACACGCACACGCCGGGCGCGGTAACCGCAGCCAAGCCCGAGGGTACACCGGCTACTGTGTCGCGCCTGGCCGGGGCTTCGGCCACACTCAGCGCCGAGGGCGACGCCCGTGCTGCGCGCGAGGTGCTGGCGGCGATTCCGATTGCCCGCTTGGTGGCCGAGGCCGCCGAGCGTGCTCGGTTGCCTGTTAACCCGCTGCCTGTGGCAACGGCGGCGGCCTTGGATACAACGCCAGCAGGTGATGCGCTGGCGGCCATGTGCCAAAGCATTGAGACGATTGCGCAGCGTGCGCGCGCGAGTGCGGCGCAGCCAATGCCAACCGATCAGGCCCCCAGTACGGCGCCCTCCACCGTCCGCGTGCAGGTGTGGCGCCGCCCAGGCATTGAGGTGTACAAGCGCGACGACGCGGGAAAGATGGTGAAGGAATAAACATGCCCAAACGATTGAAAGGCTTGTGGATTGGCGGTCAGTGGGTGCCCACGGCCACCACCTTTGAAGACCTTAACCCCGCCGACGGAAGCGTGTGGGCGGAGGTGCCCGATGCCTCGCTGACCGAGACCACCATGGCGCTGCGTGCGGCGCAGCAAGCGTTTGGCGCGTGGTCGGCGTTGCCTTTTCAGCACCGCTCGCACCTTATGATTAAGATTGCCGAGGTGGTTGAGCGACGCAAAGACGAATTGGTTGAGGCGTTGCGCCACGAGGGCGGTGGCTGGATCGGCAAGGGCATGTTTGAGGCTGGCTATGTGCCCGAGGTGTTTTACGCCGCGGCGGCCAGCAATTACGCCGCCATGGGCGAGGTGCTGCCCTCGGAGAGCGGCAAGTTTTCGCTGGCGGTGCGCCGTCCCATGGGGGTGGTCACCTGCATCAGTCCGTGGAACTTTCCCAGCCTGCTAACCGCGCGCGGTATTGCCTTTGCGCTGGCCGCAGGCAACACGGTGGTGCTTAAGCCCTCAGAAGAAACCCCGTACACCGGCGGCTTGTTTTTTGCTGAGGTGTTTGAAGAGGCGGGCGTGCCCGCTGGAGTACTTAACGTGATTACCTGCTCGCGCGACCGGGTGCAGACCGTGGGCGACGAGCTGATTGATCACCCTGCAGTCAAAGGCATTTCGTTTACTGGCAGCACGCCGGTGGGACGCATGATTGCCGCACGTGCCGGTGCGCACCTGAAGAAAGCCTGCGTGGAATTGGGTGGTAAAGACGCCTTGATCGTGTGCGACGACGCCGACTTGGAGCGCGCCACACAGGCTGCAAACTTTGGCAGCTTCATGCATCAAGGGCAAATTTGTATGTCGGTAGAAAAGGTGCTGGTGCACGAGAAGATATTTGAGCCCTTTTTGCAGCGCTTTGTGCAGCGTGCCAGCGGCTTGAAGGTGGGTGACCCCAGCAAAGACCCAAGCCACATCATTGGTCCCCTCATCAACGACAAGCAAGCGGCCAAGGTGAAGCAGCAAATTGACGACGCCGTGGCCAAGGGCGCCACCGTCGCTCTTGGCGGTGGTGTCAACGGGCGCTACGTAGAGCCCACCATTTTGCTTAACGTCACGCCCGACATGCTGGTGTATCGCGAGGAGACCTTTGGCCCGGTGGTGCCAGTGATTCCGTTTGCCACCGACGATGAGGCCATTGCCATTGCCAACGATACCGAGTATGGATTATCGAGTGGCGTGATCACTCGCGACGAATCGCGTGCCTTGGCGATTGCTCATCGGCTTGAAACGGGTATGTGCCATGTCAACTGCAGCAGCGTCAACGACGAGCCGCACGTGCCGTTTGGTGGCTCCAAGGCCTCAGGCCTGGGGCGTCACGGCGGACGCTGGTCGCATGAGACCTTTACCGAAACCCGTTGGATCACGCTCGAGCGAGGCGGCCGAGCGTTTCCACCCATGTTTTAAGGGGCTACGCAGGTGTTAAACGGCAAGCAAATTGTGGTAACCGGATGCGCCTCAGGCATAGGCCAAGAGGTGGCGCGACTGGCCAAAAAGCATGGTGCGCGCGTACTGGGGGTGGACTTGGCCATGACGCACGACCACGTGGACGAGCACTATCGGGCTGACCTAACCGACCCGTACGCGATTCAGGACTTGGTGCGGCTGTTGCCGCGTGGCATTGACGGTTTGGTGAATTCGGCCGGTTTACCGCCGACGCATCCCGCGGCCAAGGTGCTCAAGGCCAATTTAGTCGGCCTCAAGCGCCTTACGCTGGACTTGATGTCCAAAATGAACGAGGGTGCCAGCGTGGTGAATCTGGCGTCTTTGGCCGGCATTGGCTGGCCGAACCAGGTAAGCTCCATTCTTGAGGCCGATGCGCTGGACTTTGACAACGTTCAGGCGTTTGTGGCCAATCACGACGCCGGTGATGCAGGCGGGCGTAGCTACTTTTTTAGCAAAGAGGCGTTGATTGCCTGGACCATGCGTAACCGCTGGACTTGGCGTGAGCGCAACATACGCATGAATTGCGTCAGTCCGGGGCCTGTGGCCACGCCCATCTTGCAAGACTTTCTTGATACGTTGGGCGCCCGGGCCGAAGAGGACGCCAAGGTCATGGACCGCCCGGGGCAAGCGCAGGACATTGCCCCGGTGGTGATTTTTTTGCTTTCGGACGGCAGCGGTTGGATTAGGGGCACCAACATACCCGTGGACGGCGGCATGTCGTCGCACATTATGTGTGCCAACAGCGGACTGATCAGTTAAAGGTGGTTGCGATGGGTGAATGGCTTTTGTGGATGGTGGTGTGGGTTGTTGTTGCTGTTGTGGTGGCGGCAATTTTGGCCAAGTTTTACGAGCGTGCCACGCGCGAGGTCAGTCTGGTGCGCACCGGCATCGGCGGGCGCAAGGTCATCATGGATGGCGGGGCTTTCGCGTTTTCGTGGTTCCACCAGGTCTCTCGCGTGAACATGCAAACGCTGCGTCTGGAGGTGGTGCGACGCGCTGAAGAATCGCTGATCACCAACGACCGGCTGCGGGTGGACGTGGGCGCGGAGTTTTATTTGTCGGTCACGGCAACCGAAGAGGGCGTTTCGCGCGCAGCGCAAACTCTGGGTAACCGCACATTTGACACGCCCAAGTTGCAAGAGTTGGTTGAAGGTAAATTGGTTGACGCGATGCGGGCCGTGGCCGCGCGTTTTACCATGGACGAATTGCACGAAAACCGCGGTAAGTTTGTGCACGATGTGCGTCAGGCGCTGATTGACCCTTTGGCCCGCAATGGACTGGACTTGGATTCGGTCTCGCTCACCGCGCTGGATCAAACACCGTTTCAAAATCTGGACGAAAACAACGCCTTTAACGCCGTGGGTATGCGCAAGCTGGCCGAGGTGATTGCCACAAGCAAAAAAGAGCGGGCGCAAATTGATGCGGAGGCCGATGTTGCCGTCAGGCGTGCCGCCATGGAGGCGGCACGGCGACGCCTGCAAATCGACTTGGAGCAGCAGCAAGCGCAAATCGATCAAGCCAAGCAAATCGAAACGCTAAAGGCGGCACAAGTCGCCGAGGTGGCCAAGCACAAAGTCGAGAGTGAACTGTCGGTCTCGATGGCAAAAATTGCCCTGGAGCAGCAAATTCGGGTGGCCGACATGCAGCGCGAGCAGCACATCAAGCAAACCGAAATCGAGCGCGATAAGCTTGTGACCATGGCTGAACAGGCCAAACGCATCGCCATTTCTAAGCAAAGCGAAGAAGAAAATCTGGCCAAGGCGGCCGCCGAGGTGCAGCGTGCGCAGTGGGTCACAGCGCAAGAGGCGGTTAACACGGCCAAGGTGGTGGCCGAGGCTGAGCGGCGCAAAGCCGTGGCGCTGTTGGCCGCCGAGCAAGAGGCGCAGGCTGCTGCTGTGCGCCAGCGCCAGGCCGCCGAAACCGAGATGGTCACGGCGGATAAGCGCGCGCAAAGCACGGTGATTGCTGCCAAGGCGGCAGCCGAAGAGGCCAAACTGACGGCGCAAGCCGAGCAGCAGCGCCTGATGGCGCGGGCCGAGGGAAGAAAAGCGCAGGTGGCGGCCGAAAACGCACTCAACGAACAAGCCGGCCAACGTGAGATTGCGCTGGCCAAATTACAAGCCCTGCCCAAGGTGGTCGCCGAGATGGTTAAGCCGGCGGAGAAGATCGACTCCATACGCATCAACCAGCTCAACGGGTTGGGGCCTGGGCAGGGCGGTGGGCAGGGGCCCCAAGCCCCTGTCAATCAGGCGTTGGACGCGATTTTGGGCATGGCGGTGCAGTTGCCGGCGCTAAAAAAGCTCGGCGACGAAATCGGCGTGACTTTTGACAAAGGCGTGGCCTCATTGAGCGATTCGGCAACCGACTCCACGCCCGAGACGCCGAAACGCGATTGATGGTGCGCCCATGCCCTGGGCTGGCGTGGTCAATCCGCGCCTGTTGGACGCATGCGCACAAACCAGTTGCTCACCATGCTGGCCACCTCGGCTTGGTCTTGGCGCACGATGCGGTTGTCCATTTGCATCAATCCCTCCCCCGGGCGGCTGGCCAAGGGCCTCACTTGTAGCACCGTGCCACTGGCGCTGAGTTGATCCTCGGCGTACACCGGTAGGCGCCACTTAACCTGCTCCCAACCCGGTGAGATAACGGTCTCAACGTGAGGAAACCCGTCTTTTTGCATACGCCGGCAAATGGCCGCAACTTGTGGCCCAGAGGCAATGATGTCACGCCACCCTAACGCCCGTGCCTGTTCGGTGGATAGGTGAAAGGGTTCGGGGTCGTACTTGGCGGCAAATTCCAATATGTCCTGCGTTGTCATGTGCCAGTGGCCAAAAACAAACGTTTGGCCCACCGCAAAATCCTCCAGCCAGCGCATGTGCGGATGCGAAACCACTGCCTTACGCCTTCGCTTGAATGGCGTGGGTACCAGTGGCGTACGCCACTTGCTGCCACGCTCTGCCGCCCATGGCCTGCGCCAGTACCAGGGCTTGATCGGCGGTATCGACGTGCGCCACCACCGCGGCCTCGACGCTGGCGTCGCCGCCGCGCAGCGCCTCTTCAGCGGTGGTTTCGGCCTTGGGCAAACCCCGTAGCGCCAACACGCGTGTGGCCTGCGGCGGCGGCACCAGGGCGTCCAGCCAGGCGACGTTGCCCGTGGCGGTGACCGCGTAAGGGGTGAGGGCACCGGTACGAACGAGTTGCAGCGCACACACGGTACGGTTCATGTTTTTAAACGCCACTTGCATGATGTGCCGTGTGCGTGGGGTGGGCTGCGCCAGCAACGCGCGGTAGCTGGAGCTGTGCAGTACCTCAGGATGAGTCACTTCATAGTAGGTCATAAACGCTGGGGCCAGACCATCTAAGGCCCGATGTCTAACGCCGCATACAAAACCTGCCACCGCCATGCGTTCGGGTAAGTGTTCTTCTTGGTACCACGATTCGTACGCGGCCTCGTGGCCGGGAGCGCAATCGTTCCATAGCAACAAACAACCGGTGGCGTGCATGGCAGGGCTTTGTGGTGGTTGAGCCCCCATTCCATACAAAACCGAACGCCGCGCCTGTCACCCATGTGCCATGGCGCACATGGTGTCGCCGCAGCCAGGCATGGCAGGTTAGGGCACGATTTTGTTTTGCCGATACTGTTGCAGTAACTCGACCAGCATGTCCTCTGAGTCCACCACGGCGTCAAAGCCGTATTGGCGCGCTTTGACAGTGGAGGACATCACGTCCCATGTGGCGCCAAAGACGTAGTCACCGAAGGGCCAGGCCACCAAATCGTCCCACGCAACGGGGGTGAGCCGATGGGTTTGCACCAGCCGCTCCCACAGTGGGCGCAGGGTTGGCATGTGCTGGGTGAGTGCAATGGTTTGTGGCTCGGCCCACGGCATGTCAAACACCTCGGCCAAGCGCGGCCACACGTTGCACCACCGAAAATAATCGCCATTGGTGATGTTGAACGCCTGGTTGGCGCACGATGGCGTGGTAGCCGCCCACCACGCCGCCTGGGCAAAGTGCGCCGAGGACGTGACTTGATAAATGCTGCGCCAGGCTTCGGCCTTGCCGGGAAATCGCAACGGCAAGCCTTGCGCCTTCGATAACGCAGCGTATACCGCCAGTACCGGAATGATGCTCATGGCCGTGCCTGGGGCAAAGCCGCATAGGGTTTGCGGGCGCAGCTCCACCCAGTCCCACGTGCTGCCTTGACCTTGGCAGGTTTGATGAAAATCAAGCAACCAATCGATTTGATCGTAGTAGTAGTTGGGCGGCATGTGCCGTGGGTCGTCCTCTTTGGCGGGCGTTTTGTATGGGCCTAAATGCACCCCGTAGTATTTGGTGCCGGTTACCAACACCACCCGGCGCAGACCACGTTGGGTTTGCTGCGCGTGCCGCACTGCCGACTGCAGCAGCTTAAGGTTGACCTCAATGTTGCGCGCGTAATCGGCAGCCACGCCGCCTGCTGGGGCAAAGCCCGCAAAAAATACGTGGGTGATACCTGAGACCTGCGCCAGCGCTTGGGCCGTGGCCGTATCGTCAAGCAAATCCACCGCCAAGTGGGTGTAGCCTGCGCGCGCGGGCAAGGCACGGCGCGACAAGCCCACCACTTCCCACGTGGGCTCTTGCAACAAGCGCTCAACGATATAGCGACCAATCACGCCGGTGGCGCCGACGACGAGGGCTTTGGCAGGGCTGGAATCAGGCATGGTGGATCCTTGGTCGCGGTCAGTTCTCACTGGGTGGCGTTGTTGACTGGGTCAATTGCTGCGCCAAGTGCGCGCCGCTGCGCCAAGCGCCTTCAACGCGTCCGCCGGCAAGCCAGTCGCCGCATACGCCAAGGCCCTGCGCTGCATCCCAGTACGCCAAATCGGTTGGCCAAACGGCGTTGTCGGTTACGGCCAAGGCGTAGCGCCAGCGGTGCGCCACGCTGGCGGCGGGTTGTGCTGCTCCCAATTGGCCCATGACGCGGCATAGGTGCTCGGCCACTTCGTGGGGCGCCGATTCCAAATGCGCTTGGCTAAATGCCGGCGTGGCATGCAAAGTCCACGTTTCTTGCCCAGTGCGCCCAGGCTTGGATAAATTGCGCGCCGCCCATTGCAAATCGGAATGGTTGGCAAACAGACCGTCAAAGGGCAAGGCCAGCGGTTGGGCATACTGCGCCATCACCGCCCAACACGGCTCAAACCGAATGGACTGCCATGCCTGAACCCATGCAGCGGGAAGCCGTGGCATGAGGGTGACGAGTTGGGGCAGAGGCAGCGCGAGCAACACGGCGTGAAATTCCGTGGGGTGGGTGCCGTGCTCGGCGGTGTGCAGCTGCCAGCACCCGTTGCCTTGACGGGTAAGGGCCGAGACGGTGTGGCCGTGTTGTATCGTGGCTGCGGCCAACAACTGCTTGGCCAGGCTGGGCATGGTGGGCGTGGCCACCCAGCGCAACACCGAATCCGATGGGCTCACATCGTGCGGCGCCTCGGGCGCGCGTTTGGCCACCCGCGCGCGCCACGGCGCAACCCAGCCGCGCGCTTGCCACTGGGCCACCGATTGGCCAAACATGGCATCTTTAACGGTGAAGTATTGCGCCCCGTGGTCGGCCTGCCAATTTGGCTGGCGCCGCGTACTCATGCGCCCGCCTACGCCACGGCTTTTCTCAAACACCGTTACGGTGTAGCCCGCTTGAGTTAAGGCGTGCGCCGCGCTGGCCCCGGCCATGCCTGCCCCCACAAGGGCCACGTGGTGAACCGGCGGTGTCAACGGCATGCGATGGGCCCGTGGGGAGGTTAGGCGCTGCCTACCCGCCGCCCCCAGATGAACAGGGCAGCCAGGCCAACCGCTGCGGCCACGGTGTTGGCCATGACTCCACCCGGTACCATGGCGTGCGGCAGCAACGTCATTAACCCCGACGCCGCCACCACCCAACGGCCCACACCGCTCACGGCGCGCTGAAAATACCCACTCACCGCCACCGACATCAGACCCACGCCGATTACAGCAAACAGCACGTCAAGCGCAATCATGACCGCAGAGCCCTTGAGAATCAGGGTGGGAGATAGCGCAAACAAAAACGGCACCACGTAAGCAGGCCAACCAAACCGCATCGATTCAAGCCCCGTTCGCATGGGGTTGGCCTGGGCAATGCCCGCCGCGGCAAAGGCTGCCACCGCCACTGGTGGGGTGATCATGGACATCATGCCAAAGTACAGCACAAACAGGTGGGCGGCCACCTTGTCCACGCCCAGTTCAACCAAGGCCGGTGCCACCAAGGTGGCAAGCAGCACATACACCCCCAGGGTAGGTAAGCCCATGCCCAGCACAATGCACACCACCGCCGACATCAGCAGCAACGCAATTTTGCTGCCTCCGCCCATTTGCACCAACGCGTAGGTTAGGTTGAAGCTCAAGCCCGTCATGTTGAGCACGCCAATGACCATGCCCGCAGCGGCACAAATCAACACCAAATCCACCGAGCCGCGCCCGGCTTGACAGACGGTGTCCCACAGCTCACGCGGCGCCGGACGCCGGCCTTGGTAGCCTAGTGCCCACGCTGAGATCAACACGGTGGCGGTGGCCGCCAAGGCCGACTTGGCCGGCTGCCAGTTCCATACAAACAACGTGGCAATCAACACCGCAAACGCTAGCAAAAAGTGCCAGCCGCCGCGAATGTCACGCCACGCTGGGCGTTGGGCCCTTGGCACAGGTGCAATGTTGTGTTTAACCGCCTCAAGGTGGGCTTGCACAAACAACGCCACGTAATACAACACCCCAGGCACCAACGCGGCCAGGGCCACGGTGGCGTATGGCACATACAAAAACTCGGCCATTAAAAACGCCGACGCCCCCATGACCGGCGGCAGCAACTGCCCGCCAGTTGAGGCGACTGCTTCAATTGCCGCAGCTTTGTGGCCCGGATAGCCGCTGCGCTTGATCATGGGAATGGTCACGACCCCGGTAGACATGACATTGGCGACGGCACTGCCTGAGATGGAGCCAAAGATCGCTGAAGCAATCACGGCAATTTTCATGGCGCCACCGCGCAGGCCCCCCATGACGGTGAGCGCGGCATCAGTAAAAAACTGTGCCCCACCTACGCGGTTGAGCATGGTGCCAAACAACACAAAGGCAATCACCACGGTACTGGCAATTTGCAGCGGAATGCCCAGTACACCGTTGACGTCAAGGGACAGATACGAGGCAACTTTGTCCCAGTCCTGCGCGCGACCGGCCAACCTGCCGGGTACGGCATCACCAAACAAAGCGTAGGTCACAAAAATCACCACCACCCACAGCAACGTCCAGCCCACCGTGCGGCGCAACGCCTCGAGCGTCAGCGGCAGCAAAACCAGCCCAATGGCAACGGCCTGTGGCGGACGCAACAGTACCAAATCGACTAAGCTGGCGTAGCGCCATGCCAAAAACCCACCGCCGAGCAAGACCACCCCGGCGGCCAGCCAGTCGTACCAGGGCGGCGCCGCGGCGTGTGGCTGCCCGCGATGGTCTCGCGATAACAACGCCACGGCCACCGACAACGCGAGAATCAACCCCAAGAGCTGGGCCGGATAAAACGCCACACCCAGGGCACGCGGGACGTCCAACGACCACGCCGCGGCCAGCAGCACGATTAAGGCTGACAACCAGGTGCCCACCGATGAGAAAAACCCCTGCGGGGGCAGGGGCTGGGCCGGGTGGTTGACCCGCTGGCTAGGGGTCTGGGGGGCGGGGGTCATGAGGAGCGTGCGCTACTTCCAGATGCCCACTTCTTTGTAAAACTTAATGGCGCCCGGATGATAGGGCACGCCACCGCTGGGCCCAACCATTTCTTTGGGGTTAAACAAACGAAAGGGCGGCAGCAGCTTGCCGAGTTGAGCTGCACCGTTGTACATGGCCTTGGCCACGTTGTAGGCTGCCTCGTCGGACATCTTCTCACCTGAGGCAATCGCCTGCGGGTAAGTCAACATCCACGTGGGCTCTTTTACCCCAGGGCCAGCGGCTGGGCCAGGTTTGACCAAGGTGAGGTAGCCCACTGGCCAGTGCTTGCGAATTTTGTCTTCGCTGTCGGCTTGCTTAACAATTTTGAGCGCACGTATGCCCCCGACGGCGGCGTCGGCCTCGCGCACCTTACCGGCGCCAAGCGCAAACATAAAGGCGTCGGCTGAGCCCGCCATGAAGGCATTGGCCCCACCGACCACGCTGGGCACGGGCACGGGCTTGATGTCGCTCTCAGTCATGTCGGCTGTGGCGTACATGGCCGCGTTTTGCGGGTTGATGGTTTTTTGTGCGGTGTAGCCTGCGGTCATGCGCTTGCCCTTGAGATCGGCAATGGTTTGCATGTCGCTGTCGGCACGCACGAACATGGTGACTCGAAGCGGGTAGTGCAAAGCCAACAGCCGAAGGCCTTTGTTGGCACGTCCGGTAAACCATGCCTCGCCTTTGTACGCGTAGCTTAGCTCTTGCAGGTTCACCGGTCCCATATCAAACTCACCGCTGCTGATGAGTGGCAGGTACTGGTTGGGGCTGGTGGCCGGTTGCACGGTGGCGTTGACACCTGACTCGTTGAGCACCTTGGCAATGGCCGTGCCGATGCTATGGTAGATGGCACCCGGATTGGACGTGGCGATGGAGATTTGTTGCGCCGATGCCCCAGCGGCAGCCAAGCCGAGTACAGCACTTGCCAACAAAGTCGGGATACGTTTCATGGGTGTCTCCTATGTCAGGGGTTTTTGTCTGGTGTGCAATTCATAATACACGCCACCGCTACGATAACCAAACACTTTGGTGACTTGCTGCCATGACCCGTGATAACCCTAGTATGCACACCGCTGCGGCCCATTTGCTGTACCAAATGAAAAACAGTGGCATCGACCATCTGTTGGCCAATCCCGGTACCGACTTTCCCTCGATCATTGAGGCCTTGAGCGCCGATGCGCAATCGGGGGCCATGCCAAAGGCTCTAGCCATTCATCACGAAAACGTGGCGGTGGGCATGGCGCATGGTTACCATTTGGTCTCGGGCAAGATGGCGGCGGTGATGGTGCATGTGAATGTGGGTTTGGCTAACTGCACCATGGGCGCGCTCAATGCTGCCGCCTCACAGGTTCCCATGTTACTCATGTCGGGCCGCTCGCCAATAACCGAAAAAGGCCGCCACGGCAGCCGTCAGACGCCCATTCATTGGGGGCAAGAAATGTTCAATCAGGCCTCATTGGTTCAAGAGTCAACCAAATGGACCTATGAGTTGCGTTACCCCGAGCAGGCGGCTACGGTGGTGCAGCGCGCAGTCTCGATTGCCCAAGCTGCACCGCCAGCGCCGGTATACGTGAGCCTGCCGCGCGAGGTGTTGGCCGAGCCGGTGACGCACCAACTTGAGCCGCCTGTGGTGCATGAGGCCTGGGGCACACCGCCCAACCCGCAAGCCCTGGAGCAAGCGACCCAAGCGCTGGCCCAGGCGCAGCGCGTGGTGGTGGTGGTGCAGCGCACCCCGGCCACCGGCCACGTGGCGCAGTTGGCTGAACTGCTAAGTGAAACCGCGTGGGGGGCAGTTGAGTTTTGGCCCACCGCCAATGCACTGGCCACCGACCACCCGTCGCATCTGGGTTTTGAACCCGCTGCGGTGTTGTCGCAAGCCGACGCCATTCTTACCATCGGCGCCATGGTGCCGTGGACGCCACTGGAGGCCGCACCGACGCAAGCCCATGTGGTTGCGCTGGGCTTGGACCCGCTGGATGAAGCCTTGCCTTACAAAGGCTTTCGCGCCAACCTCAACTTGCGTGCCGATCCCAACTTGGCGGTTCCTGCTTTGCGCGCGGCGCTGCGCCCCTTGCTGGATGAGCAAACGGTGGCCAAGCGGCGGCAGTGGCTGGCTACCACGCGCCAGGCGCAACGCCAAGGTGTGCAGCAGGCGCTGGATGAGGCCGAGCGCGGCGTGATGACGCCGGCTTTTGTCAGCCACGTCTTAGCTGATGAGGCCGGCGCTGAGGCCGCCTTGTTTGCCGAGCTGGGCCCGGTTCCTGGGGCCATGCATTTGTCGCGCCACGGGCAGCTGCACTGGACGCCGCTGTCGGGCGGGTTGGGCTGGGGCCTGCCGGCGGCCCTGGGCGCCAAACTGGCGCAACCCGAGCGCACGGTGGTGGCGGCAGTGGGCGATGGGTCATACCTTTTCGCCAACCCTTCGGCTTGCCATCAGGTGGCCACCAGCCACGACTTGCCCGTGTTAACCGTGGTTTTCAACAACGGTCGTTGGCAGGCGGTGAAGCGGGCCACGCTTAGCATGTACCCCAGTGGCGAGGCCGCGGCGCTGGCCCCCATGCCTTTGACTGCGTTGGGTCCGCCACCCGATTACTGTGCGGTGGCACGCGCCCACGGCGCCTATGCCGAGCAGGTGGCCCAACCCAGCGCGCTGCGCGAGGCCATCAGGCGCGCACTGCACGAGGTACAGCACAACCGGCGCCAGGCTCTACTGGACGTGTTGTTACCCTAGGCGAGGGCGCGGCCCGTTAGGGTGTGCCACAGCGCCTGCGGCGCGGCCGGATCACGCTGGGCACGCCACGCCACGTGTTGGTCGGGGCGCACCACGTACAGCGCGTGCTCGTGCACTGAAGAAGGCGCCAAGTCCAACACGGTAAGCGGCACCTTGGCCTCGTGCGCGGCGTGCAACAGGCCCGCACCTAGGTTGGGTTGGGTGCGCACCAAGGTGTAGCCCGGGCCCAGGTGGTCGTAAACCGAGGAGCCGTCGGGCATGACCACGTGCGCAAAGCGACACCCAGGCACAGTAGACGGCGTGTACTCGGCCATGCTGTAGCCCGGGGGCGATTCATCGTCGTACACCACCAGGGGCGAGTGGTCGTAGTAGTAGCCAAAGTTAAGGCCGGCGCAGCAGTACTGCGGCGTGTTCAGGGCTGCGGTTTGCGCGCCGTACGCTTGCCTTGCGGCCTCGCCCTCGGGGGTGGCGTCTTCAATGGTGGACGGTACCGCCGCGCGGTTTTTGATCATGGTCTCAGCCGTGCGCATGGCCTGATGCGAGACTTGCTCGGTAATGGGCAGACGCTCGGCCTGATAGGCCTGCAGCGCCTCGGGGGCAAGCCAGCCGTGCACCACACCGTCAAGCAGCCACGTGAGGCCAGTGGCGTCGGCAATGCCGGCGTTCATGCCGTAGCCTGCCATCGGAACCCACAAATGCGCCGAGTCGCCCGCCAAAAAAATGCGCCCTTGCGCCATCTTGTTGGCCATTAAGCGCTTACCCGTCCAGTCCTCAACCCGCAGCACCGTGTACTGAAAGTCCTTGTCTACACCCAAAATCGTGCGCAGGCAGGCGTCGCGGTCAACGGTGTCGAAGGTTTCGCCGGGCAGAACGTAGTTGTGTACCAAAAAACGATCGTCGTTGTCGATGGTGTAAATGGTGCCACAGCGGCGCAAATTGATGTTCAAAATGCCCCAAGCCGCCTCGCTGCGCATCATTTGGGTGAGGCCTGGGGCATGAATGAACGTGGACTGCACGTGTTGAATCAAGGGGTCGCCCTCAAGCACGGCGCCTATATGTTTGCGCACCAACGAGCTGCCGCCATCGCAGCCAATGAGGTACGCTGCCTCCAGCGTGCGCGTGGCCCCTTGGGTACACACGGTGGCGTAAACCCGTTGGGCGTCGTCTTTTAACTCAACCAATTCGGTATCCAAACACAGGGTCAGCCCGGGCGTGCGCGCGGCCACGCGGTGCAATATGGGCTCAAGAAAAATTTGATTCATGCGATGCGGTGGCTCCACCGTGGGCCACCCCGTATCGGGGCCGGGGTCGCCGCGTTGCCGCCCGCCTCGCCCCGGAATGGGGATGCGGCCCATGTCAGCGCCCACGGCGTTAAGACGTATGGCCACGTCGTGGGGAAAATCGTCATGAAAACCGGCAGCGCGCACCTCGTGGGCAAACCCAAGGCGCCGAAAAATCTCCATGGTTCGCGCGGCGATGTGGTTGCAGCGCACGGTGAGAGAGTCGGGCGTGGCGCGCCGCTCAATCACGGTTACTGGTACGCCTCGTTGCGCCAAATCAATCGCGGCAACCAGCCCCACGGGCCCAGCGCCCACAACGAGCACGTGTTGACTTACTGAATGAGGGGATGCTTGTTTCATGTGACAACCTATGGCGATGAACTCGTTTACCATCGCGGCGCGAGGTAATCGCGGCCAAGCGGCACCGGCGCAGCAAACGAGTAAAGGAACGGGGCATGGTAGACCAATTAACCGCTGACGTGGCCATTGCCGGGGCTGGGCCGGTTGGGCTTGGGTTGGCCATTGATCTGGCGCAACAGGGTAAGTCGGTGGTGGTTGTAGAAAAGACCACTCAGTTGCACCGCATCCCAAAGGGCCAAAGCCTCACCCAGCGCACGGGTGAACATTTTCGTCGCTGGGGCATATCACAGGCGGTGCGCGAGGTCAGTCCGATTCCACCAGCGTTTGGTAACGCGGGGTTGATTGCTTACGGACAGTTGCTGGGCGCGTACCACTACGACTGGTTTCAACGCAGCAAGGTGCGACCCTACTACTTTACCGACAACGAGCGGCTGCCGCAGTATTTGTTGGAAGACGTGATGCGCCAGCGCGCCAGCGAGCTACCAGGCATTCGCTTAATCACGGGAGCCACTGTCTCGGGCGTGACGCAAGACGCCACCGCTGCCACACTTGCCTACCAGATGGTGGATGGATCGGCCCGGGGCCAGATAAAGGCGGCGTATGCCGTGGGCTGCGACGGTGCACGCTCGGCGGTACGCGAGCTCGCGGGCATTGAGCAAGACACCGACCACCAGGGGCCACGCATGGCCTTGTTGGTGTTTCGCTCGGCTGAACTTGATGGCTTGCTTGAGCGGTTTCCTGGTAAGACAATTTTTAATGTCATGAGACCGGGGCTTGAAGGGTATTGGCAATTTTTAGGACGCGTGGATTTGCAAGGTGGCTGGTTTTACCACGCGCCCGTGCCCGAGCACGCCACCAAAGATAACTTTGACTTTGCTGCGTATTTGCATGACGTGGTGGGCGCGCGCTTTGATGTGACGTTTGAGCATATTGGGTTTTGGGACTTGCGCATTTCCATGGCGAATCGCTACCAAAACGGACGCGTGTTCATTGCAGGTGACGCCGCGCACAGCCACCCGCCGTACGGTGGCTATGGAGTCAACACCGGCTTTGAAGACGCCACCAACCTAAGCTGGAAGCTCGTGGCGTGTTTAAACGGCTGGGGCGGGCCGCACCTGTTGCCAAGCTACACCACGGAGCGGTTGCCGGTGTTCAAGTCGGTGTCACAAGACTTTATTGGCCGCATGATTGCGGACTTTAGCGATTTTTGTGCCCGGTATGACCCACAACGCGACCGCCAGGCGTTTGAAGACGCCTGGCAACAACGTACGCGCGCCGACGACATCGATGTGACCGAATTTTTGCCACACTACGCGGGCTCGCCGCTGGTGGCGGGCCATGCGGGTGCGCAATCGGGGGCCAAAGGCAAGCACACGGTGCGAGCGCAGGCCGGCTACCACCTGGCACCCCAGCCACTGCCTGATGGCAGCGACTTGTGGGATCACCTGGGCGGGGCTTTTGTGTTGCTTAATTTTGGCCAAAGCCCCGCCACGGGCGAGGCCTTTGTGGCGGCCGCGCAAGCCATGGGCGTGCCGCTGCGTCATGCGCACCATCCCAGCGCTGCATTGCGCGAGGCCTACGGCTGCAACAGTGTGTTGGTGCGGCCTGATTTGTTTGTGGCTTGGGTTGAGCAGGGCGAGGCGGTTGACGCCGCGCAGGTGGTGGCCCGATCCGTGGGCGCCTAAGGTTCGCCGCCTCACAAGCCTGCGGCGCTGCCCTCGCGCCGCGGGTCCACGCCGCTGAGCCACGGCCCCTGCGGATCGGGCCGGTGCAAAATATGCAGGCCGCTTGTCAGGCCAGTAACTTGCGGTGTGTAGCCCAGCGCCTCAAGGGTTGCCAACGCCGTAGCGTCAAACCGACCCCGCTCCACCCAAACGCGGCGGCTGGTGGCCACGCCCAGATGCCGTTGTTGCACCGCTTGCGCTGCGCTTAGTCCCCGGTCGAGCATGGCTTGCAGCGCGCGCGCGACGTAGTGAATGATCATGCTGCCGCCTGGGCTGCCCAGCACGTAGGCCAAGTGCCCGGTGCGCCGGTTCCACACCATCAGCGGTGCCATGGACGAGCGGGGCCGCTTGCCAGGCTGCACCCGGTTGGCCACGGGGCGGCCAGTGGCCGCGTCTCGTGCGGTAAAGCTGAAGTCGGTGAGTTGGTTGTTAAGCAAAAATCCGTCCACCATCAACCGCGCGCCAAAAGCACTCTCAATCGACGAAGTCAGGCTTACGGCGCGGCCTTGGGCATCGACCACGCTGATGTGGGTGGTGCCGTATTCGGGCTGCTCGGGCATGGCGGCCACGGCTGGTGTGGGTGCCGCCGCGTGCCACCAAGGGCTGGGGTCACCGGCTTGCACCTGCGCCGCAGCCGTTGATTGAATCAGGGCGGCCCGGTGCTGCAGGTACCCTGGCGTAAGCAAACTAAGCCAATCACCCGCAGGTGCTGGCACAAACGCCGGGTCGGCCACGTAAAGGGCGCGGTCGGCAAAGCTCAGCCGGGCAGCCTCAAGGTAGGCCAGCCAGGTCAAATCTCTGTTACCCGCGGCAATGCGCGAGATACCGAGAATTTGTGCCACTGCCAGGGTGCCCGAGCTCGGCGGCGGCATGCCACAAATGGTGTAAGGGACGCCGGGCTTGCTGGTGTACTCAAAGCACATGGCCTTGCTAACGCGGGGCTTGTATGCCTGCAAATCTTGGTGTTGCAAGTAGCCGGGATTGGTGGCGTGTTGGCGCACCGCCTGCACCATGCGTTGCGCAATCGGGCCGTCGTATAGCGCGGCGCTGCCTTCGCGCGCCAGGCGTTTGAGTACCTCGGCCAGGCGCGGATTGGTGAGCCAATGGCCAACCGGTACCGCGTTACCATCGTCAAGGTAGTACAGCGCCGCGGCCTGTTGGTCTTGCCTGAGAAACCGGTCTTTTTGCAGCAATTGATGCAGACGGGGTGACACCGCGAAGCCTTGGCTGGCCAGCGCCATGGCTGGCTCAAACAAGGTGGCCCACGGCAAGCTGCCGTGGCGTTGGTGCGCATGCTCTAGCGCCTTGACCAAACCGGGTACGCCAACGGCCCGGCCGCCCACCATGGCCTGGGCAAATGGCATGGGCTTGCCGTCAACCCAAAACAAATCCTCGGTGGCCGTCTGCGGCGCCACTTCGCGGCCGTCAATGGCGGTCACGTGCGTGCCGTCGAAATGCAGCACAAAACCGCCACCGCCCAGTCCGCTGGATTGCGGCTCCACCACCGCCAGCACCCACTGCGCGGCGATGGCTGCGTCCATTGCGGAGCCGCCTTGCGCCAGCATGCGCGCGGCAGCCTGTGAGGCCAGCGGGTTGGCACTGACCACCGCATAACGCGCATGACGCGTGGCTGCCTGTGCCGCACGCAGGCCAGTGGCCGCCTCTGGGGCGATCGCTGCGGCCGTTTGTGCCACGCCTGGGCTGGGCTCGAGCAGGGCGCCTATCCATAGCAAGGCCACGGCCCAACGCCGCCAACCCATACGTGACGAGGCCGGGTAACTCATGGCGCGATTACCTGACCATTCCACGCCAACAGCTCGCCGCTTTGCTCGCATGGGGCTTGGTCCAGCACGGTCAGTAAATGATGCGCAGCTTGGGCCGGCGCGGTAAGTTGCCCCGGCCTAAGCGACGATTGAAAAGGTTGGGATAGCCGTGTGTCCACCGTACCCGGATGCAGCGCCACACATAGTGCCAATGGGTGCCTTCTTGCCAACTCGATGGCAAAGTTTTTAATTAGCATGTTCAGTGCCGCCTTAGACGCGCGGTAGCCATGCCAGCCGCCGAGTCGGTTGTCTGAAACCGATCCCACCTTGGCCGACAACGCCGCAAAAATGCCACGCGTGGCGGTGGGCAACAACGGCAGCATGTGCTTGCCAATGAGCGCCGGGCCAATCGTATTGTGCGCAAACCACTGGGCCAGGGCAGCGCCGTCGAGTGCGCGAAAGGTCTTCTCTGGCTTGACTAATGGGCCGTGCAACAACCCCGTGGCCACCAGCACCATATCCACCGTGCCTGCGGCTTGGCGCATGTCCTGGGCGGCCTGGGCAATGGAGTCCTCTTGACTCAGGTCAAACCCAAAAGGCGTTACCTTGGGCGAGACGGCCTGCAGCGGGCGCCGCGACCCGGCAAACACGCGCGCGCAGGCGGCGTCGTTAACCAAGGCGTCGAGCAAGGCCGCGCCCACGCCCCCCGTGGCGCCAAACAGTGCCACTTGGTA
>JAYPEA010000028.1:0-23873 GCA_038125525.1 Burkholderiaceae bacterium
TGCCCCGGCTGCACCTAAGCCAGTGCTACCCCGAGCCAGCGCGGCACTGGCTGCTGCAGCGCGGCCATCAGGTTAGGCTGGGCCAACGGGTACAAAGCCTGCACCACCAGCACGCCCAGTGGCAGCTGGGCGACGGCAGCACCCATGACGCGGTGGTGCTGGCCTGCGGTGCACCACAGGCAGCCGCGCTGGCGGCCACTTGTGCCGCCCCCGCCGCCCAGCACTGGGCGGCGGCAGCGCGCGCCCTGCAGCACACGGCCATTGCCACGGTGTGGGTAAGCGGCGCGCGCGCGCTGGCGCGGCCCATGCAACACCTGCCCAGCAACCCCGAGCAGCCGGCGCAATTTGTGTTTGACACCGCGGCCCTGCGCGGGCACACCGGCGAGCTGGCCGCCGTGGTAAGCCACAGCACGCTGCCCAACGACGAGCTGGGGCACCGCGTGACGCAACAGCTGCGCGAGCAGCTGGCCATGCCCGGGCTGCGGCACGAGCAAACGGTGCAAGAAAAACGCGCCACCTTTGCCTGCACCCCGCAAGCCGTGCGCCCGCCCAGCGTGGTTTGGCACACGCTGTGGGCCGCTGGCGATTACGTCGCCGGCCCCTACCCCGCCACCCTGGAGGGCGCGGTACGCAGCGCCCACGTGTTGCCGTTTTAGGCGGCCTCGGTCTCGGCCGCTGGCGGCACGATGGCAGCAATGATGTCGGACTGTGTGATGAGGCCGCGATGCCGCCCTTTGCCGTCCACCACGTTGGCCGTCTCTAGGCCCTCGGCGCTGAGCAAGCGCGCGGCCTCTTCAATCACCAAACTCTGCTCAACCTGCGGGCCCTCTACCGGGGCGCCAGGTTGCATCAGCGTACGGCAGCGAATCACGCGACCCCGGTTGACGTCGCGCACAAACGACGCGATGTAATCGTCCGCTGGGCGCAGCACAATACTTTGTCCTGTGCCTTGCTGCACCACCTCCCCGTCACGCAAAATCGCGATGTTGTCACCCAGGCGCAGCGCCTCATCCAAGTCGTGGGTAATAAAGACAATGGTCTTGCCGATCTCACCTTGCAAGTCCATCAGCACCGACTGCATGTCACTGCGTATCAGTGGGTCCAACGCCGAAAAGGCCTCGTCCATCAGCAACACCGGCGCGTCGTTGGTGAGCGCCCGGGCCAAGCCCACGCGCTGCTGCATGCCGCCCGAAAGTTGGTTGGGGTAGTTGTCTTCGTAGCCCGCTAAGCCAACCCGGTCAATCCAACGCGCGGCCTCTTCGCGCCGTGCTTTGCGGCCCACGCCCTTGACCTCTAAGCCAAACTGCACGTTCTCCATCACGGTGTAGTGCGGAAACAGCGCAAAACGCTGAAACACCATGGCCGTGGAGCGGCGGCGAAACTCGCGCAAAGCCTTGGCTCCCAGCCCCATGATGTTCTCGTCTCCCACCCAAACCTCGCCCTCGGTGGGGTCGATCAGGCGGTTGATGTGCCGAATGAGCGTGCTTTTGCCCGAGCCGGATAACCCCATCACCACTTGAATCGCGCCGGGCTTCATGTCAAGGTTGATGTCCCGCAACCCCAACACATGGCCGTGGCTGTCACGCAGCTCGTCTTTGGACATGCCCTGATGCACCAGCGGCATCACGGCCCCGGGGGTTGGACCGAACACCTTGTAGAGGCTCTTGATGCTGACGCCAACCGAGTTTTCTGGCGCATCGGCACCGGGCGTCTGGGTATTTGCCACCGAATCAACCATGGACCACCTCCAGGTGCCGCTGCAGCCGCTTGCCGTAGGCTTGCGAGATTCGGTCAAAAATGATGGCAATACCAACGATGGCCATACCATTAAACACGCCAAGGGTGAAGTACTGGTTGGAGATGGCCTTGAGCACCGGTTGGCCCAAGCCCTGCACACCAATCATGGAGGCAATAACCACCATGGACAACGCCAACATAATCGTCTGATTCACGCCGCCCATGATGGTCGGCAGCGACAGCGGAAACTGCACCTTCAAGAGCTTTTGCCAGTACGAGGTACCAAAGGCATCGGCCGCCTCTAGCATGTCTGCCGGCACCAAGCGAATACCGAGATTGGTAAAACGAATCACCGGGGGGATGGAGAAAATCACCACCGCAATCAAGCCCGGCACCTTGCCAATACCCAACAGCATCACCACCGGAATCAAGTACACAAAGCTGGGCATGGTTTGCATCACGTCCAACACCGGGGCCACCACGCGTTGAAGCGGGTCGTAGCGGCTCATGAGCACACCGATCGGTAGCCCAAGCGCCAATGACACCAGGGTGGAGACAAACACCATCGATACCGTCTTCATGGTGTCTTCCCACATACCAAAGACGCCAATAAGCACCAACGTGACGACCGACCCCAACACAATGCGCCAGCTGCGCGTGGCAAACCATGCAATAAGGGCTAACGCCAGCAGCACCAGTGGCCAAGGGCTTTGGGTGAGCAAGTCTTCGCACCCAATTAAAAAATCGCGCAGCGGGTTGAACAGGTTTTCCCAAAACTCCCCGTACTCTCGTGTAAATTGTCTAAAGCCCAAATCAATCGTTTTTTTAAGTGCGCGCAACACGCCATTTGATAGGGCAGGAAACTCGTCCAACCAGTCCATCGCACTGTTCCTTAAGTAAAAACCAAAACGCCTGCACCGACCGGCGCAGGCGCTTATCCCCCACCACGTGGGGGCTCAAGGCTTACTAAAGAGCGGCCTTGATTTTTTTGGCGGCAGCCGGGCTTACCCACTTTTCCCATACCTGCGGATAGGTTTTGAGAAAGTGGACCGCGCCGTCTTCGCCGGTGGCTTGATTATCGGTCATCCAAGCCATTAGCTGACCAACGGTCTGGTTGTCCCAACCGCGTGTGGCGAGGTAGTTGTACGCGTCCCCGCCAGCCTTCTTGAAGCGGTTGGTTACCACGGTGTACACCTCGGCTACAGCCCAATCGTTTTTCTTGGGGTTGGCACAGTCAGCCTTGGCGTTGCAGGCATTCCACGCCGCGTTGTTGTGCGGCACGCCCGCGTCGAGCTTAACCATTTCGTACTTGCCCAAGATAGAGGTGGGGGCCCAGTAGTAGCCCAGCCAGCCTTGTTTTCGCTCAAAAGCCTTGGCAATCGAGCCGTCCAGGCCAGCGGCCGAGCCGGTGTCGATCAGCACAAAGCCCTTGCCCTCGGCACCCCAAGCCTTAAAGGCGTTGGCGGTGCTGAGCTGGCAGTTCCAGCCCGACGGGCAATTGTGCACGCCGCCCTTACCCTTGGCCTCAGCCGCGGGGAACAAATCGGGGCGCTTGAGCGCGTCGTCGATGGTTTTGATGCCAGGGTTGGCATCGGCGATGTACTTGGGAATCCACCAGCCTTCCACCCCGCCGTCAGGCAGCGACTTGGCCGCATAGTGCAAACGTCCTTCTTTTACCGCCGCGTCCAGCGGTTCGCGCACCGAGTTGATCCACGCCTCAGGCGCCACGTCGGGCTCGCCCTTCTCCATCATGGAGGTTAGCGTGGGCATGGTGTCGCCAGGGACGATCTCCACTTTGCAACCATAGCCTTCTTCTAAAACCATTTTGTCGACCGCCGCCAGCACCTCGGCCGACTGCCAGTTCATGTTGGCCACCGTCACACGGCCGCACGCCGCTGCCGCAGAGGTGGAGAGGGTGGCAGCCAATGCTGCCGTAGCAAAGATTCCTAGGGATTTTCGGGTCATCAGACGCCTCCTTTGGGTTAAAAGAACAACCCGTAATATACCCGATAATATAAGTAAACTATTGTTTATGTCTTTTTTGTTATATATAACCGGTAACTTATGAAAGTGCCCAGCGTGCCACCCTTACCCAACCGACCTGGACGTCCACCATGGCCGCAAGGGGGTGCGGCGTAGGCGAAAATACGCCATGCGTTTTGAAACCGAACCTCCCTACCGTCATGGCAGCTCCCCTCGCACCGCCGTGCTGTTGTGCAATTTGGGAACACCCGATGCACCCACGGCGCCCGCCTTGCGGCGGTATTTGGCCGAATTTTTAAGCGACCAGCGGGTGGTGGAGATTCCACCGCTGCTGTGGTGGCCGATTTTGCACGGCATTATTCTGCGTGTGCGGCCCAAACGCTCGGCAGCCAAGTACGCCAGCATTTGGACACCCGAGGGCTCGCCGCTGCTGCGCTGGACGCTGCGCCAAGCCCAGGGGCTGGCCCAGCGGCTGGGCCCGCACGTGCAGGTGCGCGCGGCCATGCGCTACGGCAACCCGTCGGTGGCCTCGCAGCTTGAGGCGCTGCGGGCCGAGGGCGTAACGCGCGTGCTGGTGCTGCCGGCCTACCCGCAGTACAGCGGCACCACCACTGCCAGTGTGGCCGATGCGGTGTACCAATGGGCGGGCCGGGCGCGCTGGGTGCCCGAGTTGCGGTTTGTTAACGCCTACCACGACCACCCGGCCTACATTGACGCGCTGGCGCAGCGGGTGCAGACCCATTGGGCCGCGCACGGGCGCAAGGCGCACTTAATCATGAGCTTTCATGGTGTGCCCGCGCGCACCCTGGAGCAGGGCGACCCCTATCACTGCCAGTGCCACAAAACCGCACGGCTGCTGAGCGAGCGCCTGGGGTTGGCGCGGGCCGACTACACGGTCACGTTTCAATCTCGCTTTGGCAAGGCCAAGTGGTTAGAGCCCTACACCGAGCCCACCCTGGTTCGCATGGCGCAAGAGGGGCGAACCAGCGTGGAGGTTTTTTGCCCGGGCTTTACCAGCGACTGCCTAGAGACGCTGGAGGAAATTGCCATGGAGGTGCAGGCGGCGTTTCGTGAGGCCGGGGGTACCGACTTTGCCTACATTGACGCGCTTAACGATGCCCCGGCGTGGCTTGACGCGCTGGCCGCCGTGGCCACGCAGCACATGCAGGGTTGGCCGGCCAATGGCCACGACGACACCAGCCCCGAGGCCCGCGCCGCGCAACGCGAGGCGGCCCTGACCATGGGCGCGAGCAACTAGCCCTTGGGTTGGGCGAGGTCGTCCTCGCCAGGCCAGTCGCGTATGTAGGCCTTGAGCATGCGGTTTTCAAAGTTTTGGCTATCCACCACGGCTTTGGCCACGTCGTAAAAGCTGATCACCCCCATCAACATGGCTTGGTCCATCACCGGCATGTAGCGCGCGTGGCGCTCGAGCATCATGCGCCGCACCTCGTCGAGTTCGGTGGCCTGGGTACAAGTAAGCGGGGCATCGTCCATGGCCGCACGCACTGTGCTGTTGCCCAAGGCCGCGCCGTGCTGGTGCAAGTGGTTGATCACTTCGCGAAAGGTGAGCATGCCCTCGAGCACACCGTGGGACATCACCACCAACGAGCCGATGTCGTGGCTGGCCATGAGCTCAACGGCCTCGGTAAGCGATTGGTCTGGGCGCACGGTGTACAGCGTGTTGCCCTTAACGCGCAAAATATCACTGACTTTCATGGTCTGCCTCCTCTTGGCCGCTTGGCTGCGGTTACGATGAATATACCGGACTTTGACGAGGAGAAGCCATGGCTGGCGCAGCCAACCCCAACTTTGACACGCTGGCGCTGCACGCCGGCGCGCAACCCGACCCCACCACCGGCGCGCGCGCCGTACCGTTGCACCTAAGTACCTCGTTTGTTTTTCGCAGCGCCGACGACGCCGCGTCGCTTTTTAACCAGGAGCGCGGTGGGCACGTGTACAGCCGTATCAGCAACCCCACCAACGCAGTACTTGAGCAACGGGTGGCCGCACTTGAGGGCGCCTGCGGCGCGCTGGCCTTTGCCAGCGGGCAGGCCGCGCTGCACGCCAGCATCACCACGCTGCTTGGCGCGGGCGACCACATCGTGGCCAGTCGCGCGCTGTACGGTGGCTCGCATAATTTGCTGCACTACACCTTGCCGCGCTTTGGCATTGCCACCACCTTTGTTGACCCCAACCAACCCGATGCTTGGCGCGCGGCGCTGCAGCCCAACACGCGGTTGTTTTTTGGCGAAACGGTAGGCAACCCCGGCAACGACGTGCTGGATTTGGAGACCATTGGCGCGCTGGCGCACGACAACGGGTTGCCGCTGTTGGTTGACGCCACGCTAACCCCACCGTGGCTGCTGCAGCCCATGCGCCACGGCGCCGATTTGGTGATGCACTCGGCCACCAAATTCTTAAGCGGCCACGGCACGGTCATCGCGGGTGTGGTCTCGGACAGCGGCGCGTTTGACTGGGAGGTGTCGGGCAAGTTTCCTACCCTGAGCGAACCGTACGAAGGCTTTCACCACATGGTCTTTACCGAAGAGGCCACCGTGGGCGCGTTTTTGCTGCGCGCGCGGCGCGAGGCACTGCGCGACTTTGGCGCCTGCCTCAGCCCGCACTCGGCGTGGTTGGTGCTACAGGGGCTAGAGACGCTGCCGTTGCGCATGGCCAGGCACATGAGCAACACCGAGCGGGTGGTCGAATTTTTGGCTGCGCACCCCATGGTGGCACGGGTGGGGCACCCCATGCTGCCCAGCCACCCCAGCCACGCACTGGCTCAACGCCTGCTGCCACGCGGGGCGGGCTCGGTGTTTAGCTTTGACCTACGCGGCAGCCGCGCACAGGGCATGGCTTTTATTGAAGCGCTTCAAATATTTAGCCATTTGGCCAACGTGGGCGACGCGCGCAGCCTGGTGATTCACCCGGCCAGCACCACGCATTTTCGAATGAGCGACGCTGACTTGGCCGCCGCAGGCATTGGCGCGGGCACCATTCGGTTATCGATTGGGCTTGAAGACGCCAACGATTTAATTGACGACCTCAAGCGTGCCCTGCGCGCGGCCGAGAAAGCGGGTAACGCATGAAGATTGCATGCCCTTGGGGCCAAGCCTACGCGTACACCGGCGGCCGGCCATGGGTGGCGGGACAGCCCACGGTGCTGCTAATTCACGGTGTGCTCAACGACCACAGTGTGTGGATTTTGCAAAGCCGTTACCTGGCGCACCACGGCGCCAACGTGCTGGCCGTGGACCTGCCCGGCCACGGCCGTAGCACGGGCCAGCCGTGCGCCAGCATCGAGGCCTACGCCGCTGCCTTGCTGCAGTGCTTGCAAGCCGCTGGCGTCACCCAGGCCGCCGTGGCCGGACACAGCATGGGCTCGTTGATTGGCCTAGAGATGGCCGCGCAAGCGCCACAGTGCATCAGCCGCTTGGCGCTGGTGGGCACGGCTTACCCCATGCGCGTGGCGCCGGCCCTGCTACAAGCCGCGCAAGACGACCCGCCGCGCGCCATGGCCATGGTTAACACCTTTAGCCACAGCACCTTAGCGCCACCGCCCTCGGCGCTGGGCCCGGGCACCTGGACATACGGCGCGCTGGACGCGCTGATGAAGCGGGTGTTGGCCAGCAACCGCGAGCACAACGTGTTTGCCCAAGGCTTTCAAGCCTGCGACAGCTACCACGGTGCGCCGGATGCTGCGGCCAAGGTGCAGTGCCCGGTGCGCTTGGTGCTGGGCAAGCGCGACCAAATGACCCCGCCCAAAGCTGCCGCCAGCCTGCAGGCGGCCCTGCCCCAGGCTGACACGGTGCTGGTAGATGCCGGCCACGCGCTGATGACCGAAGCCCCCGAGGCCACGCTACGGGCACTGCACCCGTGGCTGCTGAGCGCGTGATGGGTTTGCCAGCAATCACACCACCCATCACGCCGGCGCAGGCCTTGGCCATGGCGCAGGCCTTTGACTTGCGGGCGCTGGACGCAGCCTTTTTGGCCAACCCCTACCCGGTGTACGACGCGCTGCGTCAAACGCGGCCGGTGGCGCAGTTGCCCGATGGCAGTTTTTTTCTGACACGACACGCCGACTTGGTGGCGGTGTACCGCGATGCCCAAAGCTTTTACGCCGACAAGCACGAGGAATTTGCACCCAAATACGGCCAGGGTACGCCGCTGTACGAGCACCACACCACCAGCCTGGTGTTTAACGACCCGCCGCTGCACACCAGGGTGCGCGGCATCATCATGGGTGCGCTCACGCGCCGCGCAATTGCCGACCTGGCACCTGGGCTGCGCCAGTTGGTAAGCGATTTGCTTGACCGCTTGCAAGCCCGCGGCGGCGGCGACTTGATTGACGACTTTGCCTCGGCGATTCCGGTAGAAATTATTGGCAACTTACTGGCCGTGCCGCACGCCGATCGCGGCCCGCTGCGCGAGTGGTCATTGGCCATTTTGGGCGCCCTAGAGCCCACACTCAGCGCCGCTCAACTGCAGCGCGGACAAGACAGCGTGCGCGACTTTACCCAGTACCTGCGCGGGTTGGTGGCGCACCGGCGCGCGCATCCGCTGGACCCGCAGCGCGATGTACTCACGCGCTTGATTGCGGGCGACGCCAACGGCCAAGCGCTAAGCGAAACCGAATTGCTGCAAAACTGTATTTTTTTGCTCAACGCCGGACACGAGACCACCACCAACCTCATCGGTAACGCCCTGGTGGCGCTGTGCGAATGGCCACAAGTCCGCGCGGGGCTGCTGGCGTCGCTGCAAGCCTGCTCGGCCCAAAGCCCCGAAGAAGAAGCGTTGATGGTGCCAGCGGTTGATGAATTTTTGCGCTTTGAGTCGTCTAACCAATTGGGTAACCGCCGCGCGCGTACGGCCACCGAGTTGGGTGGCGTGGCGCTGCCTCAAGGCGCACGCCTTACCTTATGCATTGGCGCGGCCAACCGCGACCCCGAGGTGTTTGCCCAGCCCCATGCCCTTGACCTGCAACGCCAACCCAACCGGCACTTGGCGTTTGGCTTTGGCACCCATCAATGTGCCGGGCTCAGCCTGGCGCGGCTTGAGGGGATGGTGGCGCTGTCCATGTTTTTACGACGCTTTCCGCGCTACGCGCTAAGCGCTGCGCCCACGCGTGGCGCCCGGGCCCGGTTTAGAGGCTTTTTGCACGCACCGTTTACCACCAAGGGCTAAAGGCTTGGGCCTTATGATTGGCACGCATGCACACACCGCCCCCTAACCTCATTGCACCCCACGTGCGGCGAACCCAGCGCGCCAGCTTGGCGCTGTTGCTGGCTTTGATTGCATTGGGCCTGGCTTGGGAGTTGTGGCTGGCCCCGCTGCGTCCTGGGGGTTCGTGGTGGGCGCTTAAGGTGCTGCCACTTTGTGTGCCACTGGCGGGCTTGCTTAAACGGCGCATGTACACCTTTCGCTGGCTCAGCCTGTTGGTGTGGTTGTACTTTTTAGAGGGGGTGGTGCGCGGCACCACCGAAAGCGGCATGGGGGTGCTTCTGGCATGGTTGCAGGTGGCGCTTTGCGTGGCCCTGTTTGTGGCTTGCGCAGCGCACGTGCGGCTGCGGCTGCGCGATGCGCAGGAGACCGCGCATGGCTGATGTGCTGGCCGCACTGCGCGAGGCGGTAGGCCCCGAGCATGTGCTAACCGGGGCCGACTGCGCCAGCTACGAGCGCGATTGGCGTGGCCGCCAACCGGGGCGCGCCTTGGCCGTGGTGCGCCCCCAGCACACCGAGCAGGTGGCAGCGGTGGTACGCCACTGCGCCGCGCACGGCACGCCCATCGTGCCCCAGGGGGGCAACACCGGCTTGGCCATGGGCAGCACGCCCGACACCAGTGGTACGGCCGTGGTGCTCAGCCTTACGCGCATGCACCGCCTACGCGCGCTGGATGCGGCCAACCTAACCATGACGCTTGAGGCTGGCTGCGTGTTGCAACAAGCGCAGCGCTGGGCCGCCGACGCCGGTTTGTTGCTGCCTTTGAGTCTGGCCTCTGAGGGCAGCTGCACCATTGGCGGCAATTTGGCCACCAACGCCGGCGGCACCCAGGTGCTGCGCTTTGGCAACGCGCGCGACCTGTGCTTGGGGCTGGAAGTGGTCACGGCACAAGGGCAGGTATGGCATGGGCTAACCGGGCTGCGCAAAGACAACACCGGCTACGACCTACGCCACCTGATGGTGGGTAGCGAGGGCACGCTGGGCATCATCACCGCGGCCACACTTAAGCTGTACCCCATGCCCGCGGCACGCCTGACGGCGTGGGCGCGGGTGGCCAGTGTGGACGCGGCCGTGGCGCTGCTGGGCATGGCCCAGCGACGCTTAGACGCCGCGCTCACCGGCTTTGAGATGATGGGGCAACAAGCGCTGGCCATTACGGCGCGGCAATTGCCACAGCTGCATATTCCGTTTCACGGCAAGGGCCCTTACGCGGTGCTGCTAGAGGTAAGCGACGCACACGCCGAGGCGCGCGCGCGTCAAGGCCTTGAGGACACACTGCAAGAAGCCCTTGAGGCCGAGCACGCCAGCGACGTGGTGATTGCCCAAAACCTGCAACAAGCCCAAGCCATGTGGCATGTGCGCGAAAGCATTCCGCTGGCGCAAGCCCAAGAAGGGTTAAACATTAAGCACGACATTGCCCTGCCCGTATCGCGGCTGGCGGCTTTTGTGCAGCACACCGACGCTGCCTTGCAGCGCGCCGTACCCGGGGCCAGGCTGGTGAATTTTGGCCATCTGGGCGATGGCAATTTGCACTACAACGTACAAGCACCCGAGGGCGGCGACGCCGCGGCGTTTTTGCACGCACATGAAGCCGCCATCAACGCCTTGGTGTATGAGGCGGTGGCCGCGCACGGAGGCTCGTTTTCTGCCGAGCACGGCGTGGGGCGGCAAAAGGCAGCGAGCTTGCAACAATACAAAGATGGCACCGCTTTGGGCATGATGCACGCCATTAAGCAGGCGCTAGACCCACACAACCTACTCAACCCGGGCGCGGTGCTTCGCGCCAACGCCACATGACCGACCGACCCATACGCTCCCAATACGAAGACATGATGCGCCACGTGTTCACCCACGGCGTGGCCAAGTCTGACCGCACCGGCACCGGCACGCGCAGCGTGTTTGGGCATCAAATGCGGTTTGATTTGAGCGAAGGGTTTCCTTTGGTTACCACCAAAAAGGTTCACCTCAAATCGATTATTTACGAGCTGTTATGGTTTTTACGCGGCGACAGCAACGCCACATGGCTGCAGCAGCACGGCGTAACCATTTGGGACGAGTGGGCCGCAGCCAACGGCGACTTGGGCCCAGTGTATGGCAAACAGTGGCGCAGTTGGCCCACACCAGACGGCGGGCACATTGACCAAATCAGCCAGGTGGTGCAGCAGCTGCAAACCAACCCCGACTCGCGCCGCATGGTGGTCAGTGCGTGGAACGTGGCCGAGCTTGACCGCATGGCCCTGATGCCCTGCCATGCGTTGTTTCAGTTTTATGTGGCGCAAGGCAAACTCAGCTGCCAGCTGTACCAGCGCAGCGCCGATATTTTTTTGGGAGTGCCCTTTAATATTGCCAGCTACGCGCTGCTTACGCACATGTTGGCGCAGCAGTGCAACCTTGAGGTGGGCGACTTTGTTTGGACCGGTGGCGACTGCCACATTTACGACAACCACCACGAGCAAGTACAACTGCAGTTGCAGCGCGCGCCCTACCCCTACCCCACGCTGCACATCCGACGCCTTGCGCCCACGCTGTTTGACTACGCGTTTGATGACTTTGAGGTGGTTGACTACCGGCACCACGCGGCGATTAAAGCGCCGGTGGCGGTGTAGGCTTTACCCGGCGCCGGTGTGAGCTCCCTAACGCGACAACAATCGTGGGCGCTGATTGGCCTGACGATTTTTTGGGGTCTGAATTGGCCCATGATGAAGCTGTCGCTGCAGCAAATCACGCCGCTGTACTTTCGCGCCATCACCATGACACTAGGGGCGCTGAGTTTGCTTGCATACGTGCGCTGGGCCGAGGGCTCGGTGTGGCCGGCGCGGCGCGACTGGTTGACGCTGGCGCTGCTGATGCTGCCCAACATCCTGGCCTGGCATACGCTGTCGATTTTTGGCGTGCAAGAGCTCGCCTCGGGCCGTGCGGCGGTGCTGGGCTTTACGATGCCGGTGTTCACCGTGGTGCTGGGTAGCTTGTTTTTTGGCCAAGCCATGACGCGGCGCACGCTACTGGCTGCGGCCTTGGCGCTTGGCTCGGTGGCGCTGCTGCTGTGGCACGAGGCCTCGCACCTCAGTGGGCGCCCAGCGGGGGTAATGTGGATGCTGCTGGCGGCGCTGAGCTGGGCCGTGGGCACGCTGTGGATGCGGCGTGCCAACACCCAAGCCAGCCCGCTGCGCATCACGGTGTGGATGCTGCTGTTGTGCTGCCCGATTTTGTGGGTGGCCGCCATGGGCACCGAGCCTGCGCCCGCCTTGGCCCGCTTTACCCCGGTGATGTGGGCCAGTTTGGCCTGGGGTGTATGGGTGAATTTTGGCCTCAGCCAGGTGCTGTGGTTTGGGCTGGCGCGCAGTTTGCCCCCTGCAACCAGCACCATGAGCATTTTGGCCGTGCCGGTGCTGGGCACGCTGTTTGCCACCGTGGTGGTGGGTGAGGTGCCGGTGTGGCAAGACTGGATTGCCCTGGGGCTGGTGGCCGTGGCCATTGCCACCGTGCTGTTGCCCAGCCGGGGGACGCGAGGGGCGCAATGAAACTGGCGCTGATTTGGGCCCAGGCCAACCACGGCGTAATTGGTTACCAAGGCCGTATGCCGTGGCACTTGCCCGAAGACTTGGCGCATTTTCGCGCCCTTACCCAAGGCGCCCCGGTACTGATGGGGCGAAAAACCTGGGATTCGCTGCCCGCGGCCTTTCGCCCGTTGCCCAAACGCCACAACCTGGTGCTGACGCACCAACCCCATTGGGCCGCGCCGGGCGCGCACCCATGCGCCTCGCTGGCTGAGGCGCTGGCACTGGCCGGGCAGCTGCAGCCCCAAGCCTCGACCCTGTGGGTGATGGGTGGCGCGCAGTTGTACGCGCAGGCCCTGCCCTTGGCCAGCCGAGTGGAGCGTACCGTGATTGCGCTGGAGGTGACGGGCGATACCTGGGCCCCCGAGCTCACGCAGCCGCCGTGGCAACTGGTGCAACGTGAGGCACACGTGGCCGCCAATGGACTGCGGTATGCTTTTGAACGCTACCACCCTACCGATGCGCCATGACCGCCCCGCCCCGCCTTGACCTGCAACACGTGAGCAAACGCTACCCGGGCGTGCTGGCCAACGACGACGTGAGCCTGCAAGTGGCCGCCGGCTCGCTGCACGCGGTGCTGGGCGAAAACGGCGCGGGCAAATCGACGCTGATGAAGATGATTTACGGCTCGGTCAAGCCCGACCAAGGCGTGATGCACTTCAATGGCAACGAGGTGCGCATACGTGACCCGCGCCATGCACGGGCACTGGGCATCAGCATGGTGTTTCAGCACTTCAGCTTGTTCGACTCGATCAGCGTGGCCGAAAACGTGTGGCTGGGCCTAGACCAGCGTCTTACGCTGGCCGAAGTGTCACAGCGCATCCGCGACAAAGCGCAAGCCTACGGCCTACCCATTGACCCCGAGCAACCCGTACACAGCCTAAGCACGGGCGAGATGCAGCGTGTGGAGATTATTCGCGCGCTGCTTACCGAGCCGCAGCTGCTCATCCTGGACGAGCCCACCTCGGTGCTCACACCGCAGGCCGTGGACAAGCTGTTTGTGGTGCTGCGCCAATTGGCCAGCGAGGGCTGCAGCATTTTGTACATCAGCCACAAGCTGCACGAAATTCGCGCGCTGTGTGAGGTGTGCACGGTGATGCGCGGCGGCCGTGTGACCGGGGTATGCGACCCGCGCCAAGAAAGCAACGCCAGCCTCAGCCGCATGATGCTGGGTGCCGAGCCCCCGCCGCTGGCACACCGGCCGGTGGCCACGGGTGCGGTGGCGCTGCAATGGCAACACCATGACGGCACCCAACTGCAAGTGCGCGCTGGGGAAATTGTGGGCATTGCCGGGGTTTCGGGCAACGGTCAAAAAGCCCTGCTTGAAGCCTTAAGCGGCGAAACACCCAGCGCGGCCCATGCCATGCAGTTGCTGGGGGTGCCGGCCGGCTCCATGGGGCCGGCGGCACGGCGTGCGCTGGGCCTGCACTACGTGCCCGAAGAACGCCTGGGCCACGGCGCCGTGCCCAACATGAGCTTGATGCTCAACATGCTGCTCACCCGCGAGCAAGGGGTGGGGCGCGGCGGCTTGCTGCGTCCCCGGGCCATGGCGGCCCAAGCGCAACACGTGGTGCAAAGCATGGACGTGAAAACCCCAAGCGTGCACACCATGGCGGGCGCGCTCTCAGGCGGTAACTTGCAAAAGTTTTTGGTCGGCCGTGAGATCGACGCCCAGCCCAAGGTACTGGTGATTGCTCAACCCACCTGGGGGGTGGACGTGGGCGCAGCCAGCCGAATTCGTAGCGAGTTGCTGCGGCTGCGTGAGCAGGGCACGGCGGTACTGGTCATCAGCGAAGAGCTGGACGAGTTGTTTGAGCTGGCCGACCGGCTGCACGTCATTGCCGGCGGGCGGTTATCGCCCGCGGTAGCGCGGCAAGACGCGTCAGTTGAGCAAATTGGCCAGTGGATGGCGGGCCTGTGGCCGGAGCAAACCCATGCTGCGGTTTGAGGCTCGTGGTCAACCCTCGGCAGGCTGGGCCGTGGGCTCGCCCTTGCTGGCGCTGCTCGTCACCACACTAATTGGTATGGCCTTGTTTGTCGCGCTGGGCAAAGACCCATGGCGTGGGGTGGAGCTGTTTTTTATTGAGCCCATACGCGACGGCTACGCCTGGGGCGAGCTGATGGTTAAGGCCACGCCGCTGCTGTTAATTGCGCTGGGCCTGGCGGTGTGCTTTCGCTCCAACGTGTGGAACATTGGCGCCGAGGGGCAGTTTGTGCTGGGCGCCATTGCCGGTGGTGGTGTGGCCCTGCTGGCCGACGCCGAAACCGGCGGCTGGCTCAACGCCTTGGTGTTACTCGCCGGTGTGCTGGGCGGCATGGCATGGGCGGGTGTGGTGGCGTGGCTGCGTGACCGGTTCAACGCCAACGAAATATTGGTTAGCCTCATGCTGGTGTACGTGGCCATTCAGCTGTTGTACTACCTGGTGTTCGGGCCGTGGAAGGACCCCATGGGGTTTAACTTTCCGCAAACGCGCAACTTTGACGAAGGTGCCCTGGTGCCGCTGTTGTTTGAGGGATCACGCGTGCATTTGGGTCTACCGCTGGCGCTACTGGCCGCCGCGGGGGCGTGGCTGCTGCTGTTTCGCACCAAGCTGGGCTTTGCCCAGCAAGTCGGGGGTCTGGCACCGCGAGCGGCACGCTACGCGGGGTTTTCGTCGCGCTCGGCGCTATGGCTGGCGTTGCTGATCTCGGGCGGCTGCGCCGGCTTGGCAGGGGCGCTTGAGGTGGCCGGCCCGGTCGGGCAACTCACACCGTATGTGCCGGTGGGTTACGGCTTTGCCGCCATCATCGTGGCCTTTGTGGGGCGGCTACATCCGGTGGGCATTGTGTTGTCGGCCATTCTGATGAGCATGTTCTACATCGGCGGCGAGTTGGCCCAGTCGCGTTTGGGTCTGCCCAAGTCGATCACTGGCGTGTTTCAGGGGCTGTTGCTGTTTTCTTTGCTGGCCTGCGACACGCTGGTGGCGTACCGGCTGCGCTGGGTGCGGCGCCAAACCGATGCAGGGGGGGCGTAATGGAGGCGTTGGCCTTGCTCATTGCCGCCTCGCTGCACGCGGGCACCATTTTGGCGCTGGCTGGGCTGGGGCTGCTCATCAACGAGCGCGCCGGGGTGTTGAATTTAGGCGCCGAGGGCATGATGCTGTGCGGCGCACTAGCGGGGTTTGCCGCCACCTCAGCCACGGGCGGCACGCTGGTGGGCTTTGCTGCCGCTGGCTTAGCCGGGGCGCTGATGGCCGCGGTATTTGGCTGGTTGGTGATATGGCTAAACACCAACCAATACGCCACCGGCCTGGCGCTCAGCCTGTTTGGCGCTGGGCTCACGGCCTTTGCCGGGCAGCCGTACACGCAGGTTAAGCTGCCAGACACCACGCCGTTTGCTGTACCGTACTTGTCTGAGCTGCCCTTTTTGGGGGCCGCGTTATTTAAACAGCACCCCTTGGTGTACGCCGCTGTGGCGCTTACGCTGGTGCTTACCTGGGCCTTGTACCGCACACGCACGGGTTTGGTGCTGCGCAGCGTGGGCGAAAACCCCGAATCGGCGCACGCCCTGGGCTACCCGGTGCGGCGCCTGCGGCTGGCCGCGGTGGTTACCGGGGGCGCACTGTGTGGCTTGGCTGGGGCTTATGTTTCGGTGGTGTACACGCCGCTGTGGGTTGAGAACATGACCGCGGGTAAGGGCTGGATTGCGCTGGCGCTGACCACCTTTGCCACCTGGCGCCCCGCTCGTGTGCTGCTGGGCGCCTACTTGTTTGGCGGCCTCACCATGGTGCAGTTTTACCTGCAAGGCATGGGTGTAGAAATTCCCAGCCAATTCTTATCGATGCTGCCGTACGTGGCCACCATCGTGGTGCTGGTGCTGATTTCGCGCAACCCGCTGTGGATTCGAGTCAACATGCCTCAGTCCATTGGTAAGCCTTTTTACCCAAGCGCCTAGCGTGCATGCACCCCAATGGGGCAAAAGGTCCATGGTATGGGTTTTGCTGCACAGAAACCATTCATAATCCGTTCACTCCCAACCTAAAGAAGGATTCGTTATGTTGCACACCAACAAGCGTTCGATGATTAAAACGTTGGCCGCCGCCGCCTTGGGGCTGACGCTGGGCACCGCCCAGGCCGCCGACCCGGTAAAAGCCGCTTGGGTTTATGTGGGCCCAGTGGGCGATGCAGGCTGGACCTTTGCCCACGACCAAGGGCGCAAGGCAGTCGAGGCCAAGTTTGGCAGCGCCGTAAAAACCACCTACGTAGAAAACGTCCCCGAAGGGGCGGATGCCGAGCGCGTCATTCGCGATTTGGCGCGCCAGGGCAACCAAATTATTTTTGCCACCTCGTTTGGCTTCATGGACCCCATGCTCAAGGTGGCCAAAGAGTTTCCCAAAGTTAAGTTTGAGCACGCCACAGGCTACAAAACCGCCAAAAACATGCGCATCTACGATGCCAGTTTCTATCACGACACGTACATGGCCGGTATCATCGCTGGCAAGATGAGCAAATCCGGCACGCTGGGGTTTGTGGGCTCGTTCCCTATCCCCGAGGTGCTGCGCAACATCAACGCCTTTACGCTGGGGGCACAAACGTCCAACCCCAACATTAAGGTCAAGGTGGTGTGGATTAACACCTGGTTTGACCCGCCCAAGGAAAGCGAAGCCGCACAGAGCTTGATTAACCAAGGCGCCGACGTGTTGCTGCAAAACACCGACTCGACCGCGGTGCTGCAAACCGCCGAGAAAAACGGTAAGTACGCCTTTGGTTGGGACAGCGACATGAGCAAGTTTGCCGGCAAGGCCCACCTGGGCTCGGCGATTGCCAACTGGGGCCCCTACTACATTCAGGCCATCGAAGAGCTCAAAGCCGGCACCTGGAAAACCAAGCGCACGGTGTGGGGCGTGAAAGAGGGTTTGAACGACCTAATCAAAATCTCACCTGAGGTACCAGCCGACATCGTCGCCCGGGTGAATAAGGTTAAGGCTGGCATCAAGGACGGCTCGTTCCAGCCCTTTACTGGCCCCATCATGGACAACAAAGGCAAAGAGGTGTTGGCGGCAGGCAAAAAGGCTGACCAAGCCTGGCGCGATGGCATCAACTTCTACGTCAAAGGCGTAGAGGGCAGCGTGCCGGGCAGCAAGTAAGCTTTGGCTGACGTTGATCGCCCCGTAGGGGCAGAGCAATCGGGTTGGTGGCCGGTGTCCCTGGCACCAACCGATTCTCCCCAAGCGCAGCGCCCCGAGGCGCTGCGTCTACTTGGGCGGGAGTTGGTGATGTGGCTTGACACCCAGGCCCACGGCGAGGCCGTGCCTGTTCTTATGCCAAACCAGTGCCCGCACCGAGGCGCTCGCCTGTCGCTTGGAACCGTAGAACAAGACGAACACGGCCGCGCCTTGCTGCGCTGCGGCTATCACGGCTGGCAGTTTGGCGCCAGTGGCCAATGTGTCTCGGTGCCATCTAGCCCACAACTGGCTCCACCGGCCAATTTTGCTGTGGCGTGTCTTGGCACCCAAACCGCGCATGGGCTGGTTTGGGCCAACTTAGGGCTCAAGCATGGCGCCACGGCTCCAGCGTTTGACATCCCGCGGCTCGATCACCTGCCTGAGCGGCGATTGATTTACGGCCCGTTTGACGTGGCCACCAGCGCGCCGCGCGCGGTGGAGAACTTTCTTGACACCGCGCACTTTGCTTACGTGCACGAAGGCTGGCTGGGTGACGCCGCGCACCCCGAGGTGCCACCCTATGACGTCACGCTAACCGATGACGGCCGGCCTTGCATTGAGCGCTACCAAGCGTGGCAGCCACGCGGCAGCGCCAGCAGCCAAAACGGTGAATGGGTGGACTACCGCTACGAAGTGCTCAGCCCGTACAGTGCTTTGCTTGAGAAACAAGGGCAGACCGCTGGACCCAAAGATGCCTACGTGATTTGGGCCTGCCCCACCACCGACACCACATGCCGCCTTTGGTTCGCCCACTACACCAACGACACCGACAGCACCGATGAAGCGCTGCGTGATTTTCAGGTCACGATTTTTTCACAAGACCAGCCCATTTTGGAGTCACAGCAACCCGCGCAATTGCCCACCGGCGGGGGCGAGGCCATGGCACCCTCAGACAAACTCAGCCTGGCCTATCGCCGCTATTTACGCCAGTGCGGCGTAAGCTGCGGCGTGTGCTAACGCACCAGCCACAGGCTATGGGCTGGCACGCCACGCTGGGGTTGGATTACGCGCACGGTGCACACGGCACCACGCTAGGCTTTACGCACCAAGGGCCGATGCGCGTGTTCAAACCGCTATACCCCGAAGGGCAGGACATTTGCCATACGGTATGGGTACACCCACCCGGCGGCTTGGTGCAGGGTGACACGCTGGCGCTGGATGTAAGCGTGGCGCCGCACGCGCACGCGGTATTAAGCACACCCGGGGCTACGCGGTTTTATGGCAACAACAGCGGGGCGCTGGCGCAGCAGCACGTGCACTGCCGGGTGCACGAGTACGCCCGGCTTGAATGGCTACCCCTAGAGACGATTGTGTACCCCAGGTGTTTGGGCGTAAACACATGGCACGCCTGCCTCGCGCCCAGCGCCGAGGTGCTGGCCATGGAAACCACCCACCTGGGGCTGCCGGGTGCCAACGAAGCGTTTGCCCACGGGCGGTGGCAACAGCGCCAACAAATCGACTCGGTGTGGCTGGACGAAGGCACGGTGGAGGCCACCGACCTGGCCCTACTGGAGGGCCCCGCCGGCCTAGCCGGCCGGCGCCACTGGGGCACACTGCTGCTGGCGCGTGGCTCGGCCTGGCCCGAGGAGCAGCGTGAGGCGCTACTTGAGCTTGCCCGCAGTTGCCTGGGCGAGCACCCCCACGTTACCGCCGGGGTAAGCGCCGTGCACCCACAGGTGTTGCTGTTGCGCGCACTGGCGCATCAGGGCCAGCACCTGGCGCCCCTGCTGCGCGCGGTGTGGGCCCAGTGGCGCGGCCACGCCTGGCAGCTGCCGGCCTTGGCACCGCGCACCTGGGCCATGTAGCCGTCGCTCGGCTTTGGTGCCATGGCACCACCATAAGGCAAGGCGCGCACCAAAATCGGGCATTTTGAGCGGTGACGGCCCACGTGTGGGGTGGCAAGACTTTTGCAAGCACGTCGCATGGACTTAACCCCAAGAGAGAAAGACAAGTTGCTGGTGTTTACCGCCGCCTTGCTGGCCGAGCGGCGGCGCGCGCGCGGCCTTAAGCTTAATGTGCCAGAAGCCATCGCCCTTATCACCGCGCACGTGCTCGAAGGCGCCCGCGACGGGCAAACCGTGGCGCATCTGATGGCCGACGGGCGCACGGTGCTCACGCGCGACGACGTGATGCCGGGCGTGGCGGAAATGATTCCAGACATTCAGGTCGAGGCCACCTTTCCCGACGGCACCAAACTTGTGACGGTGCACCAACCCATTGCCTAAGGAGCTGCCATGACAACACGCCCCCATCAACGCATGTTAGCCACCGTGGCCCTGGCTGCGGCGTGCAGCCCAGCTTTTGCACACGACACGCACGCCAGCGCCCTGACCACGCTATGGCACGTACTCAGCGCGCCCGAGCATCTGCCCGGGTGGGCCCTGTTGGCCGGGCTGGTTTATCTGGCCGCGCGCCGCATGCGCGCACAAATTAAGGCAAAGCGCCGTGATACCCGGTGAAGTGTGGGTGCAACCCGGTACCCTGGCGCTCAACCCCGGGCGCGACCGGGTGAGCCTGGAGGTAACCAACTCGGCCCAGCGCCCCATACAAGTCGGCTCGCACTATCACTTTGCCGAGACCAACGCGGCCTTGCTGTTTGATCGCAGCGCGGCACACGGCATGCGATTGGACATTGCCTCGGGCACGGCGATACGGTTTGAACCCGGACAAACTCGCGTGGTGCAACTGGTGGCTTTGGCCGGTGCACGTGTGGTGTACGGGCTGCGTGGCCTAACCCAAGGAGCGCTGTGACATGACTGAGATGGCACGCCGGGCCTACGCCGACATGTACGGCCCCACCGTGGGCGACCGGATGCGCTTGGCCGATACCGAATTGGTGATTGAGATTGAACAAGACTTCACCCTGCGCGCGGGGGGGTACGGCGAAGAAGTGAAGTTTGGCGGCGGCAAAACCATACGCGACGGTATGGGCCAAAGCCAACGCAGCCGCGCGCAAGGCGCACTGGATACGGTAATTACCAACGCCGTGGTGATTGACCATTGGGGCATTGTTAAAGCCGATATTGGGCTGCGCGATGGGCGCATTGTGGGCTTGGGTAAAGCGGGCAACCCAGACATTCAACCCGGTGTCGACCTGGTGATTGGCCCTGGCACCGAGGTGATTGCCGGCGAGGGTCACATTCTCACCGCTGGCGGGTTTGACAGCCACATTCACTTTATTTGTCCGCAGCAAATCGACGAGGCCTTGATGTCGGGCATCACCTCCATGACCGGCGGCGGCACCGGCCCCGCCACGGGCACCAACGCCACCACTTGCACCCCTGGGCCGTGGCATTTGGCGCGCATGCTCGAGGCGGCCGAGGCGTTTCCCATGAACCTGGGGTTTTTGGGCAAGGGCAACACCAGCCAGCCTGAGGGGGCGATGGAGCAAATTGAGGCCGGCGCCATTGGCCTCAAACTGCACGAAGACTGGGGCTCCACCCCAGCGGCGATTGACAACTGCCTCAACGTGGCCGAGCAAACCGACACCCAAGTGGCGATTCACACCGACACACTGAACGAATCGGGGTTTGTTGAGGATTCGATCGACGCCTTTAAGGGCCGCACCATTCACACGTTTCACTGCGAAGGTGCCGGTGGCGGGCATGCGCCCGACATTTTGAAAGTGGTGGGGCAAGCCAACGTGTTGCCCTCATCGACCAACCCCACCCGGCCGTACACGGTTAACACCCTAGACGAGCACGTGGACATGCTGATGGTATGCCACCACTTGGATGCGTCGATCCCAGAAGATTTGGCGTTTGCCGAGAGCCGTATTCGCAAAGAAACCATTGCCGCGGAGGACATCTTGCATGACCTAGGCGCCATCAGCATCTTTAGCTCAGACAGCCAGGCCATGGGGCGTGTGGGCGAGAACGTGATGCGCTGCTGGCAAACCGCGCACAAAATGAAGGTGCAGCGCGGCAGCTTGCCCGAAGACCCAGCGCGGCACGACAATTTTCGCGTGCGCCGCTACGTAGCCAAGTACACCCTTAACCCGGCCATCGCGCATGGCGTGGCGCACCAGGTGGGCTCGGTTGAGCCCGGTAAGTGGGCCGACCTGGTGCTGTGGCGCCCTGCGTTTTTTGGCGTTAAGCCCAGTCTCATCATCAAAGGGGGGATGATTGCCGCCTCGCTCATGGGTGACCCCAACGCCTCCATTCCCACCCCGCAGCCGGTGCACCTGCGCCCGATGTTTGGTGCCTACGGCAAAGCCATGGCCCGTACCAACCTGACCTTTATTTCGCAGGCGGCAATGGCCCGCGGCATTGGCGAGCAACTGGGGCTGCAGCGCCAACTGGTGGCCGTGCAAGGCTGCCGCACCATCGGCAAGCGCGACATGGTGCTTAACGACTACGCACCGCACATGGAGATTAACCCCCAAACCTACGAGGTGCGCGCCGACGGCGTGCTGCTAACGTGTGAGCCACTGGCCCACCTGCCCATGGCGCAGCGCTACTTTTTGTTTTAGATGATGCGAACCTTTACCCGTTTGCTGCCGCAGGGCGCGGGGCTGGCCCCGGCGCTGCGCCGCCGTGCCCCTAGCTTGGCGCTGGACTGGGACGCGCGCCAAAAAAGCCGTTTGCACGCTGAGTTGGCGGGTGAATCGGTGGCGTTGGTGCTGCCACGCGGACGCGTGATGCGGGGCGGCGACGTACTGGTCGACGAGGACGGCGGGCTGCTGTGCATCGCCGCGGCCATGCAACCGCTGCTGCGCGTGACGCCCTGCCCCACCCACGGCAGCGCGCTCGATTTGCTGCGCGCGGCGTACCACTTGGGTAACCGGCACGTGGTGCTAGAGGTAACGCCCGAGCATTTGCAGCTCGAGCCCGATCACGTCTTGGCCGATATGCTGCGCGCCATGCACCTGATGGTGCACGAGGTGCAGGCCGCGTTTGAACCCGAAGCCGGTGCTTACGCCTCACACGGGCACACGGCCGACCACGCGCATGAGCACCCGCGTCATGACCACTCCCACTGAAGCACTGCTGCACACGCTGTGGCTGGCCTCGCCAGCGTTGCCCGTGGGCGGGTTTTCTTACTCTGAGGGGCTGGAAGCAGCGCTTGAAGCCGGAGACATTCACAACGAAGGCAGCGCCGCACAATGGCTGCAAAGCCAAGCCCAGCTGTCGCTGGCGCGCTGTGATTTACCCGCCTTGCTGGCCAGCCACGCGGCATGGTGTGCGCCAAGTGACGACGCGTTGCGCGACATCAACCAATGGCTTGCGGCCACGCGCGAGAGCGCCGAGCTGCGCTTGCAAACCAACCAAATGGGGCGGTCATTGGTGGCCTGGGCCGCGCACTTGCTACCGGCACACGACATGGCACGCTGGCGCGCCCTCGCGCTGGACCCACCCGCTTACCCATTGATCTACGGCTGTGTGGCCGCCGCACGCGGCTGCCAGGCCCAGTACTCAGCCACCGCTTACGCATTTGCCTGGGCCGAAAACCTGGTACAGGCGCTGGTTAAGGCCATGCCGCTTGGCCAAAGCCAAGGGCAGCGCTTACTGCAAGGGCTGCTGCCCGTGCTGCAACAGGCACTAACGCAAGCTCCAGCGCGCGCGGCGCAACGCCAGCAGTGGCAAAGCTTCAGCCCCATGTTGGCCATTCGAAGCGCGCAGCATGAGCACCAATACGCCCGACTGTTTCGATCGTAGGAGCCCCACATGACACCTTTTGCCACCGCCACTGTGCCAGCCACCCGCACCAAAAGCCTGCCCCCACTGCGCGTGGGGGTGGGTGGGCCGGTAGGCTCAGGCAAAACCACGCTGCTCGAAATGCTATGCAAGACCATGCGCAACCGCTACGACCTGGTGGCCATTACCAACGATATCTACACCAAAGAAGACCAACGACTGCTGACTGAGAGCGGCGCACTGCCGCCCGAGCGCATCATGGGGGTAGAAACCGGAGGCTGCCCGCACACCGCGATTCGCGAGGACGCGTCCATTAACCTTGAAGCCATTGATCGCATGCTTGAGCGCTTTCCAAACGCCGACGTGGTATTTGTGGAAAGCGGTGGCGACAACCTGGCCGCAACCTTTAGCCCAGAACTCAGCGACCTTACCATTTACGTGATTGACGTGGCCGCCGGTGAAAAAATTCCGCGCAAGGGCGGCCCTGGCATCACCAAAAGCGATTTGTTCATCATCAACAAAACCGACCTTGCGCC
>JAYPEA010000029.1:0-23302 GCA_038125525.1 Burkholderiaceae bacterium
GCCACCGTGATCACTTGCTGCCCGATGGCCGGGGCCGCGCCAAGAACCAGCGCCAACGCGATTGCGCCAAAGGCCGCACCCTTATAGGCAACCGTACCCAGAGGGATTCGAGCTATCCGCATACGAAACCACCAAAATTTTTGCAAAAGAGTGCACAGACTATAGACCACTTAGTCCAAATTGACCAGTTTGGCCAATTGACGCTGCCGCGCCGCTTCAAACATCACCACGCCAGCAGCCACCGAGACATTCAGACTTTCTACCGCCCCTGCCATGGGGATCGCGGCGATGTGTTGGCAGCGTTGCCGCGTGAGGTGGCGCAGACCTTTGCCCTCGGCGCCTAAAACCCACGCGATGGGGCCGGTGGCGTCAACTTGGGTGTAAGAGGTATCGACGCCGTCGGCCGCTCCTATCACGGCGATACCTTCGTCGCGCAGCTGCACCAGGGTGCGAGCCAAATTGGTGACCATCAGGTATGGGACGGTGTCGGCCGCGCCACTGGCCACCTTGGCCACGGTGGCGTTGACGCCCACGGCGTGGTCTTTGGGTGCGATCACGGCGTGGGCGCCCACGGCGTCAGCCACGCGCAGGCAAGCACCCAGGTTGTGGGGGTCGGTGACGCCGTCGAGCACCAGCAGCAAGGCAGGCTGCGCCGAGGCGCTCAGTGCGTCCAGCGTTTGGTCAAGGTGCTGCGCCAATTGCAAGCGCTCGGCGCGCGCCACCACGCCTTGGTGGCGGCTGGTGCCGGCCAGCTGCGTTAGGCGCTCGGCGCTGCACGGCTGCGGCACCACCCCGGCGCCGCTGGCGCGTTGCAGCAGTTGCTGCATACGGGCGTCACGCCGTTGTTCGTCCACGTACAACGCGTGGATGCTTGGCGCGGCCACGCGCAGCCGCGCCCCCACGGCGTGAAAACCAAAAAGTGTTTGATGCGCCATGCCCGCATTATGCGGGCGTCAGCGCCTCGCTTACGTGGCCGGCGTGCACCTCAAGGCGTCGCTGGCAACGCGCGGCCAGGGCCGCGTCGTGCGTAACCAACAGCAGCGTGGTGCCTTGCTCAGCGTTGAGCTCGAGCATGAGCTGCAACACCGCTTCGCCGGTGGCGGCGTCTAAGCTGCCGGTGGGCTCATCGGCCAGCAGCAAAGCGGGCTTGACCACAAAGGCACGGGCCAAGGCCACGCGCTGTTGTTCGCCACCCGAGAGCACCCGCGGCAAGTGTGTGAGGCGTTGCCCCAACTGCACCCGCTCGAGCATGTGCCGCGCCTGCTCGGCGGCATGGCTGGCCCCGGCCAGCTCCAGCGGCAGCATGACGTTTTCTAGGGCACTGAGGTGGGGCAGCAACTGAAAGCTTTGAAACACAAACCCCAGGGTGCGGGCGCGCCAAGCCGCGCGCTGGTCTTCGTCCATGTCAACAATCGATTGCCCCGCCACCCACACCTGGCCACGGGTGGGGGTGTCCAACCCGCCCAGCAGCGACAACAACGTGCTTTTGCCGGAGCCCGATGCCCCCACAATGGCCACGGTTTGGCCGCGCCCTACCTCAAAACTGGCGTTGTTGAGGATGGATAATGTGCCACTGGAGTCTGTCACTTCTTTGCACAGGCCCTCGCAGCGCAGCAAAGGCGTTGAGTCGTCGTGGCGGGTGGTGTGATTGATGGACATAAGTGGCTTAGGTTGGGTCAGGTGGCGGCGCCAAGTGGTTGATGCGCTTGGGCTGATGCGCTGGCTATGGCGATACTGTAGCGCGTTGTGCTTGGCCTTAAGCGCCACGCTGGCTTATGCCGCAACGCCACCGGCTACGCTGCTGGTGGTGGGTGACTCGTTAAGCGCCGAATACGGCATTGCCAAAAACAGCGGCTGGGTGGCCCTGCTGCAGCAGCGGCTGCAGGCCAAGGGCGTGACGGTGCAGGTAATTAACGCCAGCATCAGCGGCGACACCACGGCCGGCGGGCGCAGCCGCTTGCCCGCGCTGCTGCAGCGGCATCGGCCAGCGGTGGTGGTGATTGAGCTGGGCGGTAACGACGCGCTGCGCGGCTTGCCACTGAACAGCACGCAGGCCAACCTTGAGGCCATGACGCAAGCGGCGCAAGCGCAAGGGGCCAAGGTGCTGCTGGTGGGCATGCAGGTACCCCCTAACTACGGGCGGCGCTACGCCACGGCGTTTACCAATACATTTGCCGCTGTAGCCAAGGCGCGTGGGGCGGCGCTGGTGCCCTTTATGCTGGCCGGCATTGCCGACCGTGACGACGCGCTCGATTGGTTTCAACCCGACCGCATCCACCCGCTGGCCAAAGCGCACGGGGCAATATTAAACAACATTTGGCCGGCCTTGTTGCCGCTGCTGCCCGCCCGTGCCGATTGAGCGCGTTGACGCCGCGCAGGCCCTGGCCCAAGCACCGCGCTACCACGCGTGGATTGATGCGCGGTCTCCCGCCGAGTTTGCGCTAGACCATTTGCCCGGGGCAGTGAATTGGCCCTCGCTTGACGACGCGCAACGCGTGCAAGTGGGCACGCTTTACACCCAAGTGGGGGCGTTTGAGGCCAAAAAACTCGGTGCCAGCATGGTGGCGCGCAACATCGCGCAGCACCTTGAGCAACACGCCGCCACACTGCCCAAAGACTGGCAACCCCTGATTTACTGCTGGCGTGGTGGCAACCGCAGCGGCGCACTGGCCACGGTGCTCAGCGCCGTGGGCTTTAGGGTGCACGTGCTGCAAGGTGGCTACAAAGCCTTTCGTGCGCTGGTGCGCGAGCAATTGGCACAACGGCCTACGGGCCTGCAGTGGCGGGTGCTGGCTGGCCCCACGGGGGTGGGCAAAACCCATGTGCTGCACGCGCTAAGCGCCCAAGGCGAGCAGGTGCTTGACCTAGAACACTTGGCGCAACACCGCAGCTCGGTGCTGGGCCTGCTACCAGGCGCCACCCAGCCCAGCCAAAAAGCGTTTGAGACCCGGCTGTGGCACGCGCTAAACACGCTGGACCCGCAGCGCCCGGTGTTTGTTGAAGCCGAAAGCAAACGGGTGGGCAACGTGACGGTGCCCGAATCACTCATTCATGCAATGCGCCAAGCCCCCTGCGTGCACCTTGAGCTGCCCATGGCGCAGCGGGTGGCCTTGCTGATGCGCGACTACCAGCATTTTGTGCAAGATGTGGAGCCGTTTTGCGCCCGCCTAGACGCGCTGGTGGCGTTGTGCGGCAAGCAGCGCGTAAGCCAATGGCAAGAGGCCGCTCGCAGCGGCGCGGTGCATAGCGCGGTGCAAGACTTGCTTGACCATCACTACGACCCGCGCTACCGCGAGTCGATTGCACGTAATTTTGTGCTGGCCCCGCAAGGCGGGCAGCTGATGCTACACGGCATCTCACCCCAAGCCATGGCCGACGCGGCGCAAAGTGTGCGCCAATGGGCCGCCAGCCTCGCGACTTAAAGCGCAGCCAGGGCTTGCGCCAAGTCGGCTTGCAGGTCAGCGGTATCCTCAAGGCCCACACTAAAACGCACCAAGCCCCCAGCGTGCGCCCAGCCCTCGGGGCGAATCGCGCCCATGTTGTACGGCGCGCACAAGCTCACGGGGCCAGCCCAGCTGTAGCCCAAACGAAAGCGCTGTAAGCGGTCACAGAAGGCGTCGATTTGGGCTTGCGTGACCTGCGGCTCAAACACCGCGCTAAACAAACACGCCGCGCCTTGACACAACCGGGCCCAGGCCTCGTGTCCGGGCGAGCCAGGCAGCGCCGGGTGCAGCACCTGTGCCACCCCGGGCTGCTCGGCCAGCCACTGCGCCAAGGCACGCGTGCTTTGGTCTTGCGCTTGGTAACGCAGCACCATCGAGGGCAACCCACGAAGTACGGCCTCGGCGTCGTTGGCCCCTACCCCCATGCCCAAGCGCTTGTGGGTTTGCAACACCAACTCGTGCAACTCGGGCGCCTGCACCGCCACCGAGCCCATTAACACGTCTGCCCCGCCACTGGGGTACTTGGTTAAGGCGTGCACGGCCACGTCGACGTGCCAGTCAAAGGGGCGGTACGCCACCCCCGCGCCCCAGGTGTGGTCAAGGGCGGTTAGGATGCGGCGCGACCGCCCGGCGTTGGCTTGTTGCACCACCTGCACCAACGCCGGCACATCGGGAAACTCCATTGAAATCGAGCCCGCGGCCTCACACCACACCAGCCGCGTGGCCTGGCTGATGGCCGTGGCCAAGGTTTGGGGCTGTTGCGCGTCGTAGGTGCCCACGCGCACGCCCCAGCGGGTAAGCTCATCGCGCAGCAACACGCGGTTGGGGTCGTACACGTTGTGCGGTATCAGCACCTCGTCACCGCTTTGCAGCAACGCCATGTTGGTCAGGGCAATGGCGGCCAGTCCGCTGGGAGCCAGCGTCACGTGCGCCGCGCCCTCTAGCTTGGCCAGGCGCTCTTCGAGCGTAAACGTGGTGGGCGTGCCGTGCAAGCCATAGGTGTAGCCGGATTTGCTGCGCCAGTCGCGCGCGCGCAGCGCCGCGACATTGGCAAACATCACCGTTGACGCCTTATGCACCGCCGGCTGCACCGAGTCAAAACCCGAGGGCGGGCGATACGGGTGATGGATGAGCTCGGTCGGTAAACGCTCGGTCATGTCAACCCCTCCGGTTAGACCTTCCACTTCTCCAAAATATCGGCTGGACGCATGGCGTCGTAAGGCTCAAAAGGCTGGTGGATCCAGGGGTTGGTGGGCAAATCTTCCACCGAATAGTCGGGCGTGAACGAGGACACGCCCTTGGTCCAAATCACGGCACTGCGCAACTCGGTAATGGGCGGATAGTTGTTGCGCAGGGTGTCGATGACGACTTTTAAGGTGTGGCCGGTGTCGGCCAAGTCGTCCACCAACAGCACCCGCCCGGCAATTTCGCCTTTGGGGGTGGTGATGTAGCGAGCCACATCAAGCCGCCCTTGCACGGTGCCGGCACCGGCGCGGTACGAGCTGGTGGACATGATGGCCAAGGGGCAATCAAAAATACGTGACAAGATGTCACCCGGGCGCATGCCGCCGCGCGCCAGGCACAAGATGGTGTCAAACTGCCAGCCCGACTGGTGCACCTTAATGGCCAGCTTTTCAATCAGGCTGTGATACTCATCGTAAGAAACGTAAAGATGCTTGCCGTCTTCGGTGAGCATGGGGCTTCTCCTGTGTCTGGGGCGAATTTAGGTGGTAGAGAACGGATGATGCAACAAGATGGTGTCGTCGCGGTCGGGGCTGGTGGAGACCACGTGCACGGGCACGCCGGCGGCTTGCTCGATGCGGCGCAAATAAGCCTGCGCGTTGGACGGCAGCTTATCCCATTGGCGTACGCCAGCGGTGGGCTGACTCCACCCGGGCAAGGTCTCGTAAATGGGCTGGCAGCGGGCAATGTCGTCTGCCCCCATGGGTAGCATGTCAATGCGCTGGCCGTCTAGCATGTAGCCCACGCCCAGTTGCAGCTCGGGTAGGCCATCGAGCACATCGAGTTTGGTGATGCACAACCCACTGAGGCCGTTGACCTGTGCCGAGCGCTTAAGCAAGGCCGCATCAAACCAACCGCAGCGACGGTGCCGGCCCGTGGTAACGCCGCGCTCGGCCCCAACATTTGCCAAGTGGTAGCCCACGGAGCCTGGGGTTTCCCAGTCAAGCTCGGTAGGGAACGGCCCGCTGCCCACCCGCGTGCAATACGCCTTCGTAATACCAAGCACGTAGTGCAACAGCCCTGGCCCAACACCGGCGCCAGCCGAGGCGTTGCCAGCCACGCAGTTGCTCGAGGTTACGTACGGGTAGGTGCCGTGGTCAATGTCGAGCAAGGTGCCTTGCGCGCCTTCAAACAACAAATTGGCCTGCTCGGCGTGGGCTTGGTTCAGCATGCGCGAGACGTCTGCCACCATGGGACGAAGCTGCTCGCCCAGCGCCAAAGCGTGGGCAAGCACGGCGTCTTCGTCCACCTGGCCTTGCTTGATGTAGGGGGCCAGCGACTCGGGCCACGTCACGTCAGCGGCGTGGTACACCTGCGCCAGCAAATGGTTGTACAGCGCCACCAACTCGCGCAGTTTGTGGGCGAAGCGCTCGGGCTGGCGCAAGTCTTGCACGCGCAGCGCGCGCCGCGCCACCTTGTCTTCGTAAGCTGGGCCGATGCCACGGCCCGTGGTGCCAATTTTGTTGGCGCCACTGCGCTCTTTTTGGGCCTCGCGGGCCATGTCAAGCGCGGCGTGAATGGGCAAAATTAGTGGGCAGGCTTCAGAGACAAACAAACGATCGCGCACCTGCACGCCGGCACGCTCGAGGCTGGTGATCTCCTCAAGCAGTTTGTCCATGGACAACACCACACCGTTGCCGATGTAGCAACGCACCCCGGGGCGCATGATGCCGCTGGGAATCAAGTGCAAGGCAGTTTTTACGCCGCCAATCACCAGGGTGTGGCCGGCGTTGTGCCCGCCCTGAAAACGCACCACGTGTTGGGCGGTTTCAGTTAACCAGTCAACCAGTTTGCCTTTGCCTTCGTCGCCCCACTGGGAGCCCACCACCACCACGTGTCGGCCCGGCGCGGCCTTGGTAACTTGTGTTGTCATGCGAATTCAGGAAGAAAGCGGCTGCACCTGCCAGCCTTGCGGGGTTTGCACCAGCTCACGGTCACACACCAGCGCGTCTTGGCCTAAGGTGTGACCGGGTAGCGCACAAATCACGGTGTCGCCGCCTTGGCGCAACGTGTCAATGGCTTGGGCCAGTTTCGGGTCGTTGCCCCACGGGGCACGAATGGCCAAGCGCGGTGCGTTTTCGGGCAGCGCCCGAGCCAGTTCTTTGATGTCAAGGCTAAAGCCCACTGCCGGGCGCGAGCGCCCAAACACAGCCCCTACCTCGTCGTAGCGGCCACCGCGTAACAGCTCAATGGGTTCACCCGTGTCGTACAAACGCGTGATAACAGCAAAGCGTAGCCCGGTGTAATAGGCGTAACCGCGCATGTCGGACAAATCAAAACATACCCGAGCCCCTTGCGCGGTTTGGGCTAAGGCGTGCAAGTCGTCTAGGGCTTGCACAATAAGCGGCAGGGGTGGCAGCAGTTGCTGCGCGCGCACCAGTACATCGCGATCACCGTGCAAGGTGGGCAAGGCGCGCAAGCCTTCGCGCACCGGCTGAGCCAGTGGCGCGGTGAGTGCGTGCAAGGCCTCGGCGTCTTTGCGCGCAAGCGCTTGTTGCACGGCTTGGGTTTGCCCTGCGTCTAGCGGCTGCCCTTGCAGCAGCGCCCGAACAATGCGCACATCGGCACAGTCAAGCACCAGCTCCGCAAAGCCCGCCAGGCGCAACACGGCAAGTGCCAGTTGCAACACGTCTTGCTCGGCCTCGCGCCCCGCGTAGCCGTATATTTCGGCGCCAAATTGCAGCGGCTCGCGCGTGGCGTGGGCGTGGGCAGCACGGGTGTGTGCCACGGGGCCGCAGTAGCACAGGCGGGTGACGCCGGCGCGATTGAGCAAGTGGGCGTCAACTCGCGCCACCTGGGGCGTGGTGTCCGCGCGCAACCCAAGTGTGCGGCCGCTGGTTTGGTCAACCAGCTTAAAGGTCATGAGGTTTAGCGCCTCGCCAGTGCCGGTGAGCAGCGATTCAAGATGCTCGATTAGCGGCGGAGTCACCAGCTCGTAGCCATGGCTCATGGCCCGATCAAGTAACTGGCGGCGCAGCGACTCAACCTGCTGAGCCTGGGCGGGCAGCAAGTCGGCAATGTGATCGGGCAGCACCCAGGCGGACATAAAAATAGGCGGCGAGAAAACGGCTGAAGCCGCGATTCTAGCCGCCCCGCTTGAGGCCGAAACCGAGCGGGCGCCCCCTGCGCCCTGACGCCATTTACTTGGCCCCGGTGCCGGCGCGCAGCACGCGCATGAATTCGGATGAGGCATCCAGAACCATCACGTCGCCTTTGTTGTTAAAGGTGCCACGATACGCCTCAAGACTACGGTAAAAGCGCGCAAAAGACGGGTCGCGGTTGAAGGCCTCGGCGTAAACCTTGGCGGCTTTGCCGTCGCCGTCACCCTTGATGCGTTGCGCATCGCGGTACGCGTTGGCCAAAATGACCTCGCGTTGACGGTCCGCGTCGGCGCGGATTTTTTCACCCTCGGCCAACCCGGTGGCGCGCAACTCATTGGCCACGCGCTTACGCTCGGCTTCCATTCGGTCGTAGACCGACTTGGTGATGGTCTCGGCGTAGTCGACACGGCTGATGCGCACGTCGGTCACGTCCAAACCCCAGGGCTTGTCGGCGCTTTTAACTGCCTGCAACACGGCCTGCTTTACGTCGGCCATGAGCGCCTCGCGATCTGAGGCCAGCAACTGCGAAACGGTGCGCCGGTTGACTTCTTCTTGAAACGCGTTACGCACCACGCGTTGCAGCTGCAGCGAACCAGCGCGCTCGTCCAAACCCACGTTACGAATGTAGGCTGAGGGGTCGGCAATGCGCCAGCGCACATACCAGTCAATCACCACGCGTTGCTTCTCAGCCGTGAGCATGGGCTCGGTGTCGGCGCTGTCGAGCAACAACAGGCGTTTGTCCAAAAACCGAACGTTTTGAAACGGCGGCGGCAACTTGAAGTTGAGTCCAGGCTGGGTCTCAACACGGCGAATTTCGCCCAGCTGGTACACCACGCCAAATTGACGTTGGTCCACCACAAACATGGTGGAGCTGGCCAGCACCAAAAGCAGCAACAGCGAGGAGACAATCAATCCAATGCGGTTCATAAAAAAATTCCAAGCTCTCGTTTAACGAAACTCGCGCGCGCGACTGCGGTCGGCGTCGCGGTTGCGGCCCTCGCCAGACCCGGCGCGGCTGTTGCCCGAGTTGCTGCCGGCGCTGGGCGGCAAATCGGGTACGCCATTTGCCGGCGCGTTGGCCGAGGCGGTTTGTTGCATCAGTTTGTCCAGCGGCAAGTACAACAAGTTGGAGCCTTGCTTGGACTCAACCACCACCTTGCTGACGTTACTGAAGACCTCTTGCATGGTCTCTAGGTACAAACGGTCGCGCGTGACCTCGGGGGCCAGCCGGTACTGCTTGAGCACCTCAGAGAACCGCTGCGCGTCACCTTCGGCCTGCGCCACAATACGGGCCCGGTAGCCTTCGGCCTCTTCGCGCAAGCGCGAGGCGGCACCACCGGCACGCGGGATCACGTTGTTGGCATAGGCTTGGGCTTCGTTTTTGGCGCGCTCGCGCTCTTGGGCAGCCTTGAGTACGTCGTCAAACGCGGCTTGTACCTGTTCTGGGGGACGCACACCACCTTGTTGTAAGTTCACACCCACCACCTCAATACCGGTGCTGTAGCGGTCAAGAATGGTTTGCATCAGCTCGCGCATGCGCGGGGCGATTTGGTCGCGCTCTTCGGCCAAAGCCGAGTCCATGCGCATTTTGCCCACCACCTCACGCACCGCGGTTTCGGCGGCTTTGACCACAGCGCTGTCGGGGTCGCGGCTTTCAAATAGGTAAGCGCGTGCGTCGTTGAGCCGGTACTGCACCGCAAACTTGATCTCGACGATGTTCTCGTCTGCCGTAAGCATGGCCGACTCGCGCAGACCCGTGGCGCGCACGATGTTGTCGGTGCCAATATCAACCGAGCGAATTTGCGTTACGTACACCTCTTCGTTGGCCTGAATTGGCCAAGGCAGGCGCCAATTAAAACCCGCCCCCACCGTGGTGTGGTAACGGCCAAACTGGGTAATGACGGACTGCTGACCTTCTTGAACAATAAAAAACCCGCTACCCAGCCAAAGCAACGCCAGCACCACGGCCACCAAGCCCGCGCCAACCCCGGCGGCCTTGCCGCTGGGACGAAGCGGGGGTGGTGCGCCGCCAGTGCCGCCGTTGCCGCCGCGCCCACCACTGAGCCAACCGTTGATTTTGCGATTCAAGTCGCGCCACATTTCGTCCAGATCAGGCGGCGCGTCTTGCCCACGGCGTCCGCGCGTGGGCTCGTCATCGTCTTGGCCGTTTTGCTCACCCCGGCCCCAGCGCGGGTCGTTGAGATTGAGCACCACGTTAGACGGGGTGCCCCGGCGTGCGCGTAAACGTTGAAATAAGGAAAAAGACATAAGTTAGCGAATCCAATCAAACGTCATGAGTAACCAAGAGCCATTGTGGCAGAAGCGGTTGCGTCGCTGGCAAGCGGGCGTCATAGCCCTACCGTTGATGGGTGTTGCGCCTGAGCTGCGGCGACCTGCTCGGCAAGCACCTGGCGCAACTGGGGCAAGCCCTGCGCCGTGTGCGCGCTAACAAAAATACGCGGCCAAACCGCAGCTCCCAATTGCAACTCATCTCGGGTGTGCCGAGGTTGACACGCGCTGGCCAAGGCGTCGATTTTGTTAAACACCACCACTTGCGGCACCTCGCCGGCGCCAATATCACTCAGTACCTCTTGCACCTGTGCCATGCGCTCGGGGGCCGCCTCGTCCGTGGCGTCTACCACGTGCAGCAACAAGTCGGCCTGCACCGCCTCTTGCAAAGTGGCCGAAAACGCCGCCACCAGGTCGTGCGGCAAGTCACGAATAAAACCCACGGTGTCAGACAAGGACACGCTGAGTTGCGCCTCGGGTAGGTACATGGCGCGGGTGGTGGTGTCTAGGGTGGCGAACAATTGGTTGGCAACGTAGGCCCCCGACTTGACCAAGGCATTAAAGAGCGAGGATTTTCCGGCGTTGGTGTAGCCCACCAAGGACACATTGAAGACGCCGGCACGCAAGCGGCGCCGCCGCTGGGTTTGACGCTGGCGTTGCACCATGTGTAGGCGCTCACGCACGCGCTTGATGGAGGTTCCAATCATGCGCCGATCGAGCTCTATTTGGGTCTCACCGGGCCCGCCACGCAACCCTTGGCCCCCGCGCTGGCGCTCCAGGTGGCTCCAGCGCCGCACCAAGCGGGTAGCCAAATACTGTAAGCGCGCCAGTTCCACCTGCAATTTGCCCTCGTGGCTGCGCGCGCGCTGCGCAAAAATATCCAAAATCAATAGCGTGCGGTCGTTAACCGGCACCGCCAGGTGGCGCTCAAGGTTGCGCTGCTGCGCCGGGCTAAGGGCCTGGTCAAACAGCACCTCTTGGGCGTTGCATGCGCTTAGGCTGGCGCCAATTTCGTCGGCCTTGCCGCTGCCAACAAAAAGCGCGGCGTCTGGCACGCGGCGTTTGCACACCATGCGGTGCGCCACTTCGTAACCCGCGGTTTGCGCCAGCAAGGCCAGTTCGGCCAGTTCGGTGTCAAAGTGGGGGTGGCCCAAGTCCACCCCAACCAGCACCACGCGCGGCGTGGGCGTACTCAATGGGGTTTAGTCGGTCTCGTTGTCGGCAGGCATGTCAAGCGAGACGGCTCGGCCAGGCACGATGGTTGAAATGGCATGCTTGTACACCATTTGCGTGACGCTGGCGCTTCGCAGCAGCACCACGTAAGCGTCGAAGGATTCAATATGGCCCTGCAGTTTGATGCCATTGACCAGGTAAATGGAGCAAGGTACGTGTTCTCGACGCAGGATGTTGAGAAACGGATCTTGCAGGGTTTGGGGTTTGTTGCCTTTGGCGCTCATGTGGGGTTCCCTTGAGAGATTTGTGATTTGTAGCCAAAAAGTGTAGCACGCGGCGCCCAAGCCCCGGCTGCGGTAAGGGTAAGTTCAGCGGCGGTTTAGAGCACCTCAAAGACGCCGGCTGCCCCCATGCCCCCACCCACGCACATGGTCACGCACACGCGCTTGGCCCCCCGGCGCTTGCCTTCGATTAGGGCATGGCCGGTGAGGCGTTGGCCGCTGACGCCGTAGGGATGGCCTAGGGCGATCGCGCCGCCGTTGACGTTGAGTTTGTCGGGGTCAATGCCCAATTTGTCGCGGCAGTACAGCACTTGCACGGCAAAAGCCTCGTTGAGTTCCCACAAGTCGATATCGTTGACGGTGAGCCCGAGCCGGCCCAGCACCTTGGGTACGGCGTAAATCGGGCCAATGCCCATCTCGTCGGGCTCGCAGCCAGCCACAGCAAAGCCCAAAAACCGCCCCAGCGGGGCTAAGCCGCGCTGGCTGACCAAAGCCTCATCCATCACCACGCACGCCCCGGCGCCATCCGAGAACTGGCTGGCGTTGCCTGCGGCCACGCTGCCACCGGGTAACGCCGCCTGAATGCCGGCCAAGGCCTCAGCGGTGGTGCCTTGGCGTAAGCCCTCGTCGTGCGCCACTTGCACTTGGCGGGTGGTCATGCCACGCTGGGGGTCGGCCACACCGGCCGTTACGCTAATGGGCTCGATTTCATCGGCAAACCGCCCCTGAGCTTGGGCCGTGCAGGCACGCTGCTGGCTTTGGGCGCCGTAGGCGTCCATTTGCTCGCGTCCAATACCGTAGCGTTTGGCCACTTGCTCGGCGGTTTGCAGCATGGGCCAATACACCGCGGGCACGGCTTGCTGCAGCGTCGCGTCGATGAACATGTGCATGTTCATTTCTTGCTGCACACACGAGATGCTCTCCACCCCCCCGGCGACGTACACGCTGCCCTCACCACTGGCAATGCGCTGCGCGGCCAGCGCAATGGTTTGCAAGCCCGACGAGCAAAAGCGATTAACCGTCATGCCGGCTACGCCAACCGGGCACCCTGCGGCCAAGGCCACCTGCCGCGCGATGTTCCAGCCCGTGGCGCCCTCGGGGTTGGCGCAGCCCATGATGACGTCCTCAACCTCGCCGGGTTCAACGCCGGCGCGACCCATGGCTGCACGCACCGCGTGTCCACCCAAAGTGGCGCCGTGCGTCATGTTGAACGAGCCCTTCCAGCTTTTGGCAAATGGGGTGCGGGCGGTGGAGACGACGAGTGCGGATGTCATGACAGAAACTCCTGTTGGGCAGCGGGGTTAAGCGTTAAAGGGCTTGCCAGCGGCGGCCAGTTCGGCCAGCAGCGGCGCGGGTTGCCAAAATTCGGCGTCGTCGTTGGGGTTTTGCGCAAAGCGCTGCATGGCGTAAGTTACAGGCAGCAGGCCCACCGTGTCGGCATAACACATGGGGCCGCCACGCCAAAGTGGAAACCCATAACCGGTGAGGTACACCATGTCGATGTCACTGGCACGGATAGCGATTTTTTCTTCCAGAATCCGCGCACCCTCGTTCACCAGGGCAAACACCAGTCGCTGCACAATTTCTTCGCTGCCCAAGCGGCGCGGCTCAAGTCCAAGGGTTTGACGGTGGGCAGCAACCATGGCCTCCACCTCGGCGCTGGGTACGGCCTTGCGACTACCGGCGGGGTAGTCGTACCAGCCTTTGCCCACCTTTTGCCCAAAGCGGCCTTGCTCGCAAAGCAAATCGGCGGTTCGGCCGTAGCGCAGCGCCGGCTGCTCTTGGTAGCGGCGCTTACGAATGGCCCAGCCAATGTCGTTGCCGGCCAAGTCACTCATACGAAACGGGCCCATGGCAAAGCCAAACTTTTCAATGGCACGGTCAATTTGCTGCGGCGTGGCGCCTTCATCCAACATGAACAGCGCTTGGCGTATGTACTGCTCGACCATGCGGTTGCCAATAAAGCCGTCACACACGCCCGAGACCACGGCGGTTTTGCGTATGGTCTTGGCGAGGCGCATCACGCTGGCTAGCACGTCGGGAGCGGTTTGCTCACCGCGCACCACTTCGAGCAAACGCATGACGTTGGCTGGGCTAAAAAAGTGCATGCCCACCACATCTTGCGCGCGCTTGGTGAAGCGGGCAATTTGATTGAGGTCGAGTGTTGAGGTGTTACTGGCTAGGATGGCCCCGGGTTTGGCCACGGCGTCTAGGCGCTCAAACACCTGGCGTTTGACTTGGATGTCCTCAAACACCGCCTCGATGATCAAGTCGGCGTCGGCCAAGTCGTCCATGTTTAACGTGGTGTGCAACAAGCCCCACAGTTGCTCGAGTTTTTCGGGCTTGAGCTTGCCTTTTTTTACCCTGGCCTCGTAGTTTTTGCGCATCACGCCAACGCCACGCTGCAACGCCTCATCGCTTGTCTCCAGCATCACCACGGCAATGCCGGCGTTAAGAAAGTTCATGGCAATGCCGCCGCCCATGGTGCCCGCGCCAATCACGCCCACTTTATTGATCGGGCGGGTGGGGGTGTCAGGCGCCACGTCTGGAATTTTGCTGGTTTGCCGCTCGGCAAAAAAGGCATGCCGTAGTGCCCGCGATTCGGGGGTCCCCATGAGCCCCAAAAAGGTGTCGCGCTCCTGGCGCATGGCGTCTTCAAAGGGCAGTTTGGTGGCCTGCTGCACCATGTCGATGCACTTGAGCGGCGCCGGATACTGCGGCGCCACGGCGCGCACGGTATTGCGCGCAAACTGAAAGTAGCCGTCTCCCTGTGGGTGCGCGCAGCTGAGATGGCGCAGCAAGGGCAGCGGCCTGACCTGGGCCACTTCGTGCGCCAGCGCCAGGGCTTCTTCCATCAAAGTCTCGGCACTGGCGGCGATGCGGCTAAACAGCTTTTGCCCGGGTACTTGGGCCAAGGCTTCGGCGGCAACGGGGTCACCTTTGACCATGAGGTTAAGGGCAGCCTCTACCCCCAAGGCACGCGGCATGCGCTGGGTGCCGCCCGAGCCCGGAATCAGGCCGAGCTTGACCTCGGGCAGCGCCACCTTGGTGCCGGGGGCAGCAAGGCGGTAGTGGCAGGCCAGTGCCAACTCGACCCCGCCGCCCATGGCCACGCTGTGCAGGGCCGCCACGATTGGCTTTTGCGAGGCCTCTAACGTGGCGATGAGCGACAGCAGGTGCGGCTCGGCAGTGGCCTTTGGTGTGCCAAATTCGCGGATGTCGGCCCCACCTGAGAAGGCTTTGCCCGCGCCGGTAATCACAATGGCTTGAACGGCGGGGTCTTGGTTGGCCTGCAACACCCCCTGCACCACCGCCTGGCGGGTGGCCAAGCCCAGGCCGTTGACGGGGGGGTTGTTTAACGTGATCACGGCAACGTTGGCCTGAACGTGGTAACTGGCAGTCATGTGAAGTGCTCCAAAAACAAACGGCGGGTGGCGCGGGCCTAGCGTAACTCGGGGTGCACGTAATGGCTGAGCTGCTCACGCAGCGCCATTTTTTGCATCTTGCCAGTTGCCCCCAAGGGAATGGCGTCAACAAAAATCACATCATCGGGCACCTGCCACTTGGCGATTTTGCCTTGATAAAAATCCAGCAGGGTTTGGCGGTCGATGTCGGCGGCGTCTTTTTTCACCACAAACAGCACGGGGCGCTCGTCCCACTTGGGGTGAGGCACCCCCACGCACGCGGCCATGGCCACGCCGGGGTGTGCCATGGCAATGTTTTCGATGTCAATCGAGCTGATCCATTCACCGCCAGACTTGACCACGTCTTTGCTGCGGTCGGTGATTTGCAAAAAGCCCTCGGGGTCGATGGTGCCCACGTCTCCGGTGTGAAACCACCCGTCTTTGAGCAACGGTGTGTCGGCGCGGTAGTAGTTGTCGATGACCCACGGCCCTTTGACCATCAGGTTGCCAAAGCGCTGACCGTCCCACGGTACCTCGTGGCCGTCGTCATCCACGATTTTCATGTCCACGCCAAACACCGCCCGCCCCTGCTTAAGGCGCACCTGGCGTTGGGCCTCGGCGCTGTCTTGCTGTTGGCTGTACTTAAGCGTGCTCACCGTACCCAGGGGTGACATTTCGGTCATGCCCCAGGCGTGCAGCACATCGACGCCGTAGGTTTGCACAAAGGTGTCGATCATGGCCGGCGGGCAAGCCGAGCCGCCAATGACGGTACGTTGCAGGCTGCTGAAGCGTTGTTGGGTTTGGCTTAAGTGCGCCAGCAGCATTTGCCACACGGTTGGCACGCCAGCGGCCATGGTCACGCCCTCGCTTTCAATCAGGTCGTAGACCGAGGCCCCGTCGAGCGCGCCGCCCGGAAACACCAGTTTGCAGCCCACGGCCGCGGCGCTGTACGGAATGCCCCAGGCGTTGACGTGAAACATGGGCACCACCGGCAGTACGCTGTCGCGCGCACTCAGGCCCAGGGTGTCGGGCAGCGCCCCGCCATACGCGTGCAAGATGGTGGAGCGATGGCTGTACACCGCGCCTTTGGGGTCGCCCGTGGTGCCGCTGGTGTAGCACATGCTGCTGGCGCTGCGCTCGTCCAGCACGGGCCAGTCGTAGGCGCTGGGGTGGCCGTCAATCCACGCCTCGTAACTGCTGAGGTTGGCGATGCCGCTGTTGGCCGGCAGCGCGTCGGCGTCACACAAGGCCACCCAGTGTTGTACCGAGGGGCATTGCGCGTGCACTTTTTGCACCAACGGCAAAAAGGTCATGTCAAAAGCCAGTACCGTGTCTTGCGCGTGGTTAACGATCCAGGCGAGCTGATCGGGGTGCAGGCGCGGGTTAAGCGTGTGTAGCACGCGGCCGCTGCCACTGACGCCAAAATACATCTCCAAGTGACGGTAGCCGTTCCATGCCAGCGTGGCCACGCGCGCACTCTGGCGTACGTCCCAGGCATCCAGGGCATGCGCCACTTGGGCGGCGCGCACCCCCACCTCGCCCCAGGTGCTGCGGTGCACGTCGCCCTCAACCCGGCGCGAGACGATTTCGGTTCGGCCGTGATGGCGTTGGGCGTGCGTGATCAACGACGAAATAAGCAACGGCTGCTGCTGCATCAGACCCAGCATGGCTTGACTCTCCAAAAATAACCGGAAGCGTTGGTTTTACCCGCATCCTACCGGCTTCGCCGCGGTGGGCCTGCTCCTTGGGGCAAACCCTATCCCTACCGCGCCAACGGGGTCAATGGCGGCGTGGGGCGCGCCCGCGCTGGCCTGGGCGCACAATGGCGGCATGGACAACCCCTTGAAGGCGCCTGTGTTTGCGCCCGGCATGGCGGCCTTGGGCGCGCCCTTTGCCGTGCCGGTGGCGCCTCAGGCGGTGCGCGCGCCGCGTTGGTTGGCGCAAAACCATGCGTTGGCTCAGCACGCCGGTGCCCCCATGCCTTGGCTGCATAGCCCCGAGGCGCTGGCGCTGTTGGCTGGCAACGCGCCGGCGACGCCGGCGTACGCCACGGTATACAGCGGCCACCAGTTTGGCGTATGGGCCGGACAATTGGGCGACGGCCGGGCTCTGTTGCTGGGCAGCACGCAGGGCGCCGACGGGCAGGTGTGGGAGTGGCAACTCAAGGGCGCTGGGCTGACACCGTTTTCGCGCATGGGCGATGGACGCGCGGTGTGGCGCAGCAGCATCCGCGAATTTTTGGCCAGCGAGGCCATGCACGGCCTGGGTATTGCCACCACCCGGGCGCTGGCCTTGGTGGGGTCGGACACACCCGTGCGGCGCGAGCGCACCGAGGCCGCTGCCGTGCTGACCCGCCTGGCGCCAAGCTTTGTGCGCTTTGGGCACTTTGAGCATTTGCAGCGCAACCCACTTGGCATGCAAAAGTTGCTGGACTGGGTATTGCAGCAACACTTTGCACCGTTGGCCGCCGTGGCCGACCCAGCCGAGCGTGCACTGGCGTGGTTCAGTGCGGTGCTTGAGGCCACCGCCGACTTGATGGCGCAATGGCAAGCGGTGGGCTTTTGCCACGGCGTGATGAACACCGACAACATGAGCGTGCTGGGCTTGACGCTTGACTATGGCCCGTTTCAGTTTATGGACGCGTTTGACCCCGCGCACAACGCCAACCACTCGGACACAGGCGGGCGTTACGTGTACCAAAACCAGCCGCAAGTGGCGTGGTGGAACCTGCAGTGTTTGGCCCAAGCGCTGGTGGCACTGGTGCCCGACACCGAGGCCTTAACCAACGCGTTGCGGCGCTACCCAGATGCCTATGCCCACGCCCAGGCCGTGGCGTGGGCGCGCAAACTGGGGTTGGCACACGCCGCGGCCGACGCACTGCCCGTGGCCCAAGCGTGGCTGACGCTGCTGGCCAAACATCGCGGCGACTTTACCTTGAGCTGGCGCGCCTTGAGCGACGCATTGGCCCGCTGCCCGGACTGGACCTGCGCCGCGGCCCAAGTGAGCCAGGCGCTGCCAAGCAGCCTACCCACCGAGGAGGTGGGGCCATGGCTGTTCCAGCTGCAGCAAGTGGCACAGCGCCACGGCCACGCGCCGCGCGAGCTGGGCCAGCGCATGCAACGGGTTAACCCCGTGTTTGTGCTGCGCAACCACATGGCGCAAGAGGCCATTGAGGCGGCCGAAGCGGGCGACCCCAGCGTGCTGCATGCACTGTGGCAGGTGCTGCAAACGCCCACCCAACCCCACCCAACCTATACGGCGTGGGCTGGCCCACCACCCCAATGGGCAGCCGAGCTGGTGCTCAGCTGCTCGTCGTAGCGGTTATGCTTACGGCTTAGCGCTTCAAAGCTCGGCCTGAGGCGCTGTTTTTTTCACCCCATCGTTCCATCACAGGTCGTCATGTCTACCTTTAACCGACCACAAACCGAAGCGCAGTGGCGCGACTGGCTCAAGGCCCAAGGCGCCGAACCTGGGGCCTACGAGATCACGCAACTCGCGGCCACTGAACGTCCCGGCACCGGGCGTTTTGACCAGCACTGGGCCCGCGGCGTGTACCGCTGCATTTGCTGCAACGCTGAGCTGTTTGACAGCGACACCAAATTTGACGCCGGCTGCGGCTGGCCCAGTTTTCATACCGCCAAACCCGAGGCGGTGACGCAGCGACGCGACATCAGCCACGGCATGATTCGAACCGAAACCCTGTGCCAAGCGTGTGGCGCGCACTTGGGTCATGTATTTGAAGACGGCCCGGCCCCCACCGGACTGCGCTATTGCATCAACTCGGCCTCACTGGGTTGGCAGCAAGAGGCCAACGACGCCGACCCCACGCCCTAAGCGCCATGCGATGGCTGCTTGATTTTTTGCCGATTGTGCTGTTTGTGCTGCTGTACAAACTGCAGGGCATTTACGCCGCCACCGCGGCACTGATGGCCGCCACGGTGGCCCAAATGGCAGTGGTGTGGTGGCTCGATCGCAAGCTCTCGGCCCTGCAAAAAACCACCCTGGTGCTGGTGCTGGTGTTTGGCACGCTCACGCTGGTGCTGCAAGACGAGCGTTTTATTAAATGGAAGCCCACGGTGCTGTACGCCGGCATGGCGCTGGCGCTGCTGGCCATGCTGCAAATATGGCGGCGCAACGTGCTGCACATGCTGCTGGGTACGCAACTTAACCTACCCCCGGCGGTGTGGCAACGCCTCACGTGGGCCTGGGCGGGCTACTTTGCCTTCATGGCCGCGCTCAACGGCGTGGTGGCCTACGCCTTTTCGACCGATGATTGGGTCAACTTCAAGCTATGGGGCTACGTTTTCCCTATTGTTTTTATTGTGGGGCAAGGGTTTTACATTGCCCGGCACCTACCGGCGGAGGCCGAACCACCGCCAGACCACGACAAACCCTAAGGACTTTGCATGCCAGCGGCTGACCAACTGCACCACATTTTGCAAACCCGGCACGCGCCCGAGGTGCTCGAAGTGATTGACGAGAGCGCCCAGCACGCCGGCCACGCCGGCAGCGATGGCCGCACCGAAGGCAGTCATTTGCGTGTTCGCATCAGCGCCGCGGCACTTGGCTCGGGCTCGCGCGTTGACAAGCACCGCCTTGTGTATGATGCGGCGCAACCTTTGTTTGCCCAGGGCCTGCACGCACTGGCCATTGAATGGGCATAACCCCCACGCTTTTTTATTTTTTCGGGAGTCTTCCACCACATGAAAACCCACCACCTGCTCACCTTGGGCGCGTCGTTGTTGCTGTCGGCCGCGGCCATGGCACAAAACGTCGCCGTGGTCAACGGCAAGCCCATCCCTACCAGCCGCGCCGACGCGCTCGAGCGCCAAATGGCACGTGCGGGCCAACCCGTAACCGATGCCCAACGGCAACAAATTCGTGATGAATTGGTGATGCGCGAGATTTTTGTGCAAGAGGCCGAGCGCCGTGGCCTAACCGCCAGCCAAGACTATCAAGACCAAATGGCCCTGACGCGACAAATGGTGCTGATTCGGGCCTTGCTGACCGACTTTCAAGCCAAAAACCCCGTTACCGATGCCGACGTGCGTACCCAGTACGACAAACTGACCTCGGGCGTAGCCGGCCAAGAGTACCGCGCCAGCCATATTTTGTACAAAGACGAAGCCGCCGCTCAAGCCGGCCTGAAGGCCTTGGCTGGGGGCGCCGACTTTGCAGCGCTGGCAAAAAAAGACTCGCAAGACCCGGGCTCGGGCGCCAACGGCGGTGACTTAAATTGGGCCACGCCCGATACGTTTGTGCCCGAGTTCAGCCAAGCCATGGTGGCGCTGAAGAAGGGGCAAACCACGCAAGCGCCAGTTAAAAGCCAATTTGGCTGGCACATCATTCGCCTCACCGATGTGCGCAAAGCGCAACCGCCCGCGTTTGATGAAGTCAAGGACGCGCTGCGCGAGCGGCTGCAGCAAGAAAAACTGCAGGCCTTTCAAGCCAAGCTGCGCGGCGACGCCAAGATTGAGTAACCCCACACCGCCGGCGCGGTGCGCTAGCCCACGGCGCGACGCGCGTTGTGCCACAACTGCATCCAGGGGCTAGGCTGGCCGGCGTCACCGGGCGACCAACTCCACTGGGCGTAGCGAAAACCCCGCTCAGGGTGCGGCATCATGATGGTGACGCGGCCATCGGTGGAGGTAAAGCCATTGGCGCCCATGGGGCTGCCGTTGGGGTTGAACGGGTAGGCCTCGGTGGCTTGTCCGTGATGGTCAACAAAGCGAAGCACCGTGTGCGCCTGGGCCACGTTGCTGGCTTGGTCAAACATGGCCCGCCCCTCGCCGTGCGCCACCACCACGGGCAGCCGGCTGCCCTGCATGCCTTGGGTGAATAAGCTGGGCGAGTCAACAATTTCAACCAAGCTAAGCCGCGCTTCATAGCGCTCACTGGCGTTGGGGGCAAACCGGGGCCAGTGCTGCGCCCCAGGAATTAAGGGCGCAAGGTGCGCCAACATCTGGCAGCCGTTGCACACACCCAAGGCAAAGGTTTGGCCGCGCGCAAAAAAAGCGCCCAGCATATCCTGCAGCCGGGTGTTGTAACGCCAGCTGCTGGCCCATCCCAAGCCTGCCCCTAGGGTGTCGCCGTAACTGAAGCCGCCACAGGCCACCAAGCCGGTGAAATCGGCCAAGTCGGCGCGGCCGTGCTGCAGGTCGGTCATGTGCACATCCACGGCCTCAAAGCCTGCTAGGTCAAAGGCGCGAGCCATCTCGACGTGTGAGTTCACGCCTTGCTCGCGCAGCACGGCCACACGAGGCCGGTGGCTTGCGACCATCGGCGCCAAGTCAAAGGTCACGTGGGCGTGTAGCCCGGGGTCGCTGGGGTCGCCTTTGGTGGCGTGCTCCGCGTCGGCACTGTGCGGGTTATCGCGCTCGCGCGCCATGCGCCAACTGATGCTGTCCCATACCTGATGCAGGTCGTGCAAGGTGGCGCGAAACACCACGTCGGTGTCGCGCCAGACTTGCAGCTCGGGGGTGTCGCGTTGCGGCAATGTCATGCCTACGCAATGGCTGCAAGCGCCCAAGCCGTGGGCACGCAGCCGCGCCAAGGCTTGGTCGCGGTGTTCGCGCGCCACCTGCAACACCACACCAAGCTCTTCGTTAAATAAAGCCCGAATGGTGCCTTCGTGGCGCCTGGCTTGCACCTGGGTTGACCAATTTTTGCTGTCGCCCACGTCCATGCGGCTGTCGCTGATACCGTCGCCTTCGAGCAACAAGGTATCCACGTTAAGCGCCACGCCCACGCCGCCGGCAAAGGCCATTTCAGCCACGGCGCTCAGCAACCCGCCGTCGCTGCGGTCATGATAGGCTTGCAGCAAGCCTTCCTCGCGTAACGCGTTGACAGCGTGAACCAGCGCCACCAAGTCAGCGGGGGCGTCCAGGTCGGGTACCACGTGCTCTGGCTGGTTGAGGGTTTGCGCCAAGATCGAGCCACCCATGCGAGTTTGGCCGCGTGCCAAATCCACCAAGATGAGGGTGCTGGGATCGGTGGCTTGCAATTGAGGGGTGAGGGTGCCGCGCACCGAGGGTAAGCTGGCAAAGGCGGTGGCCACCAGCGTAACTGGCGAGACCACTTGGTGCGTTTGGCCGCTGGCGTCTTGCCAATGCATGCGCATCGACAGGCTGTCTTTGCCCACCGGAATCGAGACGCCAAGGGCTGGGCACAGCTCTAAGCCAACGGCGCGCACGGCGTCGTACAAAGCGGCGTCTTGGCCTGGCTCACCGCACGCGGCCATCCAATTGGCCGAGAGCTTGACGCTGGATAACGAGATCGGTGCGGCCAACAAGTTGGTAATGGCCTCGGCCACGGCCACTCGGGCCGAGGCCGCGGCGTGGTGTACCGCCAAGGGGCTGCGCTCGCCCACGGCCATGGCCTCACCGCCCAAGCCGTCGTGGTCAGCCAAGGTCACGGCGCAGTCAGCAACCGGCACTTGCCATGGCCCCACCATTTGGTCGCGGTGGGTTAGGCCACCCACGCTGCGGTCGCCGATGGTGATTAAAAAACGTTTGGAGGCCACCGTGGGATGTCCCAAAACATCAATGACGGCTTGCTGCAGCGTGACCTCATCCAACCGTAACCGACTGGGCAGCGGCTGTTGCCTGACGTCGCGGCGGTGCAGGCGCGGCGGTTTGCCCAGCAACACGTCCATGGGCATATCAATTACCCGCTGCTGCGCGTCGTTGAGCTGCAGCTCAGGTGCATCGGTACTCACGCCCACCACCGCCATGGGGCAGCGCTCGCGCTGACAAAGCGCGCGCAGGGTTTGAAGGCGCTCAGGGGCCACGGCCAGGACGTAGCGCTCTTGGCTCTCGTTGCACCAAATCTCTCGCGCCGACAGGCCGCTGGCTTGTAGCGGCACCGCAGCCAAATCAAAGCGCGCGCCCTGTGCGGCGTCGTGCACCAGTTCGGGAAAGGCGTTGGATAGGCCTCCGGCGCCCACGTCATGGATGGCCAAAATCGGGTTGTCGGCACCCATGGCCTGGCAATGCGCAATCACCTCGTGAGCGCGGCGCTGCATTTCCGGGTTGGCGCGTTGCACCGAGTCAAAGTCCAAGGCCGTGTCGTTGCTGCCGGCAGCCAGCGAGCTGGCCGCGCCACCACCCAGCCCGATGCGCATGCCCGGGCCGCCAATTTGCACCAGCAAGCTACCCTGCGGGAACCGAATTTTGCTAACCTGATCGGCTGCGATGCTGCCCAAGCCGCCAGCGAGCATCACGGGCTTGTGGTAACCCATGCGCACCGGCTGCCCGGCTTGCGTGAAGGTTTGCTCGAAACTGCGAAAGTATCCGGCCAGGTTCGGGCGTCCGAATTCGTTATTAAAAGCCGCCGCACCCAGCGGGCCGTCGCGCATGATGGCAAAGGCG
>JAYPEA010000030.1:0-18696 GCA_038125525.1 Burkholderiaceae bacterium
GGACAAGGGCGAGCACCGAGGTGCGCGGCAATCATGTCTGCGGCCAGTGCATGGGTGGTGAGTCCGCGCGAACCCAGCGCCAACACGGCCAGCGCGTGTGTCATGCGTGGCAGGTTACCAAGCGAGACGCGATGGCGAGCCGGCTGCACCTGGCTGGCCAAGGCGCCCACCATGGGCAGGCGCTGCGCGGTGGTGCAGCGCACCCCCACCCATGAGGTAAGCGCGTGGGTGGCGTGTGCTTCGTCAAAGGCCGGTAACGCGCTGGGGTTAAGTCGCTCGAGTTTGGCGCGGTTGGCCCGGTGGTCGATCTCGGTTGTGGTGGCCTCGGTGTGTCCCCGCCGGTATGTGGCACCTACGCTGTAGCGCGGGGCCTGGCCGTCGGCGTCGAATCCATTAACCCACACGCCGTGGTCGCGTCGCACCTCGGGTGCGGTGGCGTGGTGGCACGGGCCTACAGACAACTGCCCCACCACCGGTAGCAGCGCCCCGGCCAGCGTGGGCACATGCTGCGCAGCGGCCAGTGCATTGGCCCAAATCACCACGTCGCCCTGCCAGTGGCTGCCGCGCTCACCCGCTAAGCACCATGCGGCATGCCCGGCCACTTGGGTGGCCGCTCGCACCGCCTCGCCCAGGTGCAGCGTGAGTCGCCCGGTGGCAGCGGCTTGCTGCAGGTAGGCCTGAACCCACCGCCCTGGCGAGACCACACAAGCGCTTGTTGCAGCCGGTTCGCGCCGGTCACGCAGCGGCATACGCTGCCAGCCTTGCCCATGCGGCAGCAGTTGTTGCAGACGCTGTTCGGCCACGGGCTGCGCCAGGTGCAACCACTGCATGGCCGCAGAAGCTGGGTTGAAATGAACAGGGGGGGTTGGTGCGAGCACACCAAAAGGTAAGGCCGAGGCGCCGGCGGCAGGGTAGGATTGGGCTTCAATCAGGGTCACGCGCCAGCCGTCTTGAACCAACCGCCAGGCCACACCGGCACCGGCAAGACCCGCCCCCACCACCATGGCGTGGCCGGGTGTACTCAAGAATCAGTCCTGTGCCGGTGGCACAAAGCCTTGGGCCACGTCAGCGCCGCCACCAAAGAAATGGTTTTCCATTTGACGCGCCAAATACTGGCGCGCCCGGGCGTCGGCCAGATTGAGTCGATTTTCGTTAACCAGCATCGTTTGGTGTTTGAGCCAATCACCCCACGCTTGTTTGCTGACTTGCTCAAAAATGCGTTTGCCCAATTCGCCAGGGTAGGGCGGACGCTCCAAGCCTTCGGCCTCGGCTCCTAATTTGATGCATTGCACGGTGCGTGTCATGGTGGGTATCCTCTAACCAATTGTCGCCTGCACTATAGCAAAGGGGCGGTCAAACCCAGTGAATACGAGCCTTTGCTAAGATGAGCCGCACTGCCCGTAGCTCAGTTGGATAGAGCAACAGCCTTCTAAGCTGTGGGTCGGGGGTTCGACTCCCTCCGGGCAGGCCAGCACCGTATGTGCGCATGCCGCTAGGCTACGGCCGATGGGCTGCGTAGCTGGCGCCACACGATGGGCGCGGCCAGCACCATGCCAGTCAGCATGGATGGCAAGCCTGGCGCCACAAACAGCAACGCCACCGCCATTAGCCAATAACGCTCCCACAGCACCAGCGGCGCACGCCAGTAACCGGTAAACGCGATGCCAATGAGTGCAATGCCTAACATGGCTCCGGCTAGGGTGATGGCAAAACTCTCCCACGAAAAACCTTGTGCCACCAGCAGCAAAGAGGGCGAGTACACAAAAACGAAGGGCACCAACGCCTTGGCAATACCCAACCGAAACGCGGTGTTACCCGTTTGAAACGGATTGGCCCCGGCAATGCCCGCTGCGGCGTAGGCCGCCAGCGCCACGGGGGGTGTGATGTCGGCCAACACACCGTAGTAAAAAACAAAAAAGTGCGTCACCAGCGGCTCGACACCCAACTGGGTGAGCGCCGGCGTGGCCACTGCCACCAAGATGATGTAAGTGGCCGTGGTGGGAATACCCGCCCCCATGACGATGCAAGCCAGCGCAATAAAGACCAGCGTAAAAAACAAAACCCAGTCACTCGGGTCAAACAGCGACAGCGGCCAAAGCCCGCTGATGGATTGGCTGATGTCGGTGGCCGTTTGTACCACCACAAAACCCAAACGAAAACCCACGCCAGTTAGCGTAACCACGCCGACAATGATGCCCACGCAAGCCGCGGCTGCGCCCACGGCCAACGTTTGGCTTGCGCCCTTGGCCACGGTTTGGTACAGCGAGCTCAGCGTAAGCCGGTGATGAGGTTGCAAGAAACCCACCACAATGCAGCTGATGATGCCGTAGACCGCGGCAAAGTCGGGTGTGCGGCCAGCCAAAATAAAGTAAACCAACAGCACCAACGGCACCACCGAAAGCCAGTGCTTGCGCAACACGGCCCATAGTGGTGGCAGCTCGTGCGCTTCTAGGCCACGCAAGCCGAGTTTGCGCGCCTCAAGGTGCACCATGATGAAAATACCGAAGTAATGCAGCAAGGCCGGAAACAACGCCGCGGCCAAAATGTCGCGCAGCGGCAGCTCCAAATACTCCACCATGATGAACGCCGCCGCACCCAAAATCGGCGGCGTGATTTGCCCGCCAGTAGACGATGTGGCCTCAACCGCGCCGGCAAAGTGCGGGGGGTAGCCCACCTTTTTCATGGCCGGAATGGTCAAGGTGCCAGTGGTTACGGTATTGGCAATTGACGAGCCCGAAATGGTGCCCATCATGGCCGACGAAAAAATCGCCACCTTGGCTGGGCCACCGCTGTAGCGGCCCGCAATCACGGTGGCAAAGTCAATAAACAATTGCCCCAGGCCAATACGCGTAGCCAACACCCCAAACACCACAAACAAAAACACATACTGCGCCATCACGCCAATGGCCACGCCGTAAATGCCCTGATTGGTGAGATACAAATGGTTCACCAACCCCAGCCAACTGGTGCCACCGTGCTTAAGCGCGCCCGGTGCCCACGGCCCAAATAGCGCAAAGGCCATAAAAATTAAGGCGATGAGAGGCAACGTCCAACCGACTGCTCGACGTGCAGCCTCTAGTGTGAGGAGAATTAATATCGACCCGGCTAAGACGTCCTGCGTTGATGGGTTTCCAACCCGCTCAGCCAGCGCCTCGGGTGAAAGAAGCGGCAGGTAAAGTGCGGCCGCTACGGTGAGCAACGCAAATATCGGATCCAGCCACGCGCTTTTGTCCGAGATTCCACGACGCAGGGGGAACAGCACATACGTCAACCCCAGCACAAAAGCAATGTGAATGCCGCGATGCCATAACTCGCGCATGTTGCCAAAGCCTGCCGCCCAAAAGTGGTAAACGGCCATCACAAACAACGCGGCCACCACGCCGTGATGTATCCAACGCGGCAGGTCGCGAAACGCGGTTTCACGGTCAAATCGCGATTCGATTTCGCTGGTTTGCAGGGGGTCGTTGGTGTTGTCGTTCATGCGTAGGGTCCAAAAACAAACCCAGGCCTTGTGGGCCTGGGTTGTTGCGTGTTGAGATTAGGCCGATGCCTTATTTGATGAGGCCAGCCTCTTTGTAGAAGCGCTCGGCGCCGGCATGTAGCGGCACGCCTACACCAGCCAACGCGGTGTCTGGCGTGATGGACTTGCCCTTGGCGTGGCCGGTGTCCATGAGCTTGCGGCTTTCTTGGTTCCACAGCGCTTTGGTGATGGCATAAATTAGGTCGGCGTCTTCTTTGTCCGAGGTAAACCACTGCGCACCCACAGCCACGGTGGTGGTTTCGGGCACACCTTCGTAGGTGCCTGCAGGAATGGCGCTGGAGGAGAAGAATCCGTACTTGCCGGTTAGTGCCTTGGCACCCGCGCCGTCAATGGGCACAAGTTTGATTTTTTCCGACGAGGCGAGATCGACGATGGCGCCAGTGGGGTAACCCGCGACCACAAAGAAGGCGTCAATTTTGCCGTTCTTCAGTGCATCCACGGCTGCGTTACCTTTGAGCGCTTCGGCCGTTACGTCCCCCACAGCCAAGCCGTTGGCTTCCAAAATCAGCTTGGCGTCAACGTAGGTCCCCGAGCCCGGCTCGTCCAGCGACACGCGCTTACCTTTGAGGTCTTTGATGCTGTTGATGCCGCTGTCGGCTTTTGCCACCAAGTGAATGTGCTCATCAAACAGCGCGGCGATGGTGCGCAGCCCCTTGGCTGGCGGCTTGCCCTCCATGGTGCCGGTGCCGGTGTATGCCCAGTAGGCCACGTCAGACTGGGCAAAGCCCGAGTTACGCAAGCCCGACATGATGGCGTTGATGTTGTCCACCGAGCCACGCGACGACACAGCAGACGCGATCAGGTTGTCCACCCCGCAGCTGCCGCCCTTGCCGCACTCGCGCGAGCCAGGCGGCTTGGAGATGGCGTTGGCAATCATGCCGCCCACCGGGTAGTAGGTGTAAGCGGTGCCGCCCGTGCCGATGGTAAAGAATTTGATGTTTTGTGCCAGGGCCACGCCACTGGTCAGCGCCAACGCGGCGAGGCCTAGGCCGAGTTTGAGGGAAACGCGCTTCATGAATCGCTCCAATCAAAAAATGAAGAGCGAATGCTAGCGCAGTTTTGTCTTTTTCGGGTTGACCCTAATTGCTACGTGGTGTGTTAACGTTTTTCGTACTGTGTGGCGCCAAACAATGCCTCTTTGGCCTTGTCGTCCATCAGGGGTTTGCGCAAATGGGTAAGCACTTGCACACCACGTTGTACGGCAGGGCGTGCGGCGATGCGGTCAAACCAGTCTTTTAGGGCTGGGTAATCGGCCCAATCGATACCCTGGTTTTGCCAGCTGCGCAGCCACGGAAAAATTGCCATATCGGCAATGGTGTACTGCTTGCCTGCAATGTAATGGCCGGTGCGGGCGACTTGCTTGTCCATCACGCCGTACAGGCGCTTGGCCTCGTTGGTGTAACGGTTGTAGGCGTAGTCGATTTTTTCAGGGGCGTAAATGCGAAAGTGGTGGGCCTGACCGAGCATGGGGCCCACCCCGCCCATTTGAAACATCAACCACTGCAATACCTCAAATTTGGCACGGTCGCTGCGAGGCATGAAGCGGCCAAACTTACTGGCCAAATACACCAGCATGGCACCCGACTCAAACACCTCAATGGGCTTGCCGTCGGGCCCGTGGGGGTCAACCATGGCAGGGATTTTGTTGTTGGGGCTGATGCGCAAAAAGTCGGCAGCAAACTGCTCACCCGAGCCAATGTTGACGGGTATGGCGCGCCAATCACGCCCTTCGCGCTGACCGCACTCTTCGAGCATGATGTGGACTTTGTGCCCGTTGGGCGTGGCCCATGAATAAACATCAATCATTGGTGGTCTCCCGAGCACAAAAGCCCGTATTGTGGCGCAGCGTGTTAAGCCCCGCGCGTAATCGGCATTTCAACCTCGCTGGCGTACACGCTGTGTTTGGCCAACTCGAGTTTGGCAATGGCCGCACGGTGCACTTCATCGGGCCCGTCGGCCAAGCGCAGCGTACGCTGATTGGCGTACGAGTAGGCCAGCGGAAAGTCGCCACTGACCCCACCACCACCGTGCGCCTGAATGGCCCAGTCCAAGATGTCGCAGGCCATGTTGGGTGCCACCACCTTGATCATGGCAATCTCGGCGCGGGCTTGTTTGTTGCCCACGGTATCCATCATGTACGCGGCTTTGAGCGTGAGCAGGCGGGCTTGTTCAATCATGCAGCGCGCCTGCGCGATGCGTTCGTGCCACACGCTGTGTTCGCTGATGGGTTTGCCAAAGGCAACGCGCGCGTTCAGTCGTGCGCACATCAGCTCGAGTGCCCGCTCGGCCGCGCCTATGCTACGCATGCAGTGATGAATACGCCCCGGGCCCAAACGGCCTTGGGCGATTTCAAACCCTCGGCCTTCACCCAGCAATATGTTGCCCGCCGGCACGCGAACGTTGGTCATGCGCACCTCCATGTGGCCGTGCGGGGCGTCGTCGTAACCAAACACGGTTAGCGGGCGCAGCACCTCAACACCGGGGGTATCGGCGGGCACCACAATCATCGACTGTTGCTGGTGACGCGCGGCCTCCGGGTCAGTCTTGCCCATCACGATCAATACCTTGCAGCGCGGGTCGCCCGCGCCCGAGCTCCACCACTTGCGTCCGTTAAGCACGTAGTGGTCGCCGTCGCGTGTGATTCGGCACTGAATGTTGGTGGCGTCTGAGGACGCCACGTCGGGTTCGGTCATCAAAAAGGCCGAGCGTATTTCCCCGCGAAGCAGGGGCTCGAGCCAGGCGTCTTTGATCGATTCGCTGGCGTAGCGCTCCAGGGTTTCCATGTTGCCGGTGTCTGGTGCGGAGCAGTTAAACACCTCGGGTGCCCAGGGCACACGCCCCATGATTTCGCACAAGGGCGCGTATTCCAAATTGGTCAGCCCCTCGGGCGCGCGCTTGGAGTTAGGCAAAAACAGGTTCCAAACCCCAGCGGCGCGGGCTTTGGGTTTGAGCTCTTCAATCAAGGTGGTGGGAACCCATGCGTTACCCGCGGCGCGGTTGGCTTCTACTTCTTGAAAAAACCGTGCCTCGTTGGGGTACACGTGCTCTTGCATAAATGCGCGCAAGCGTTGTTGTAAATTTTTTACCTTGTCGCTGTAATCAAAATTCATGGCTTATGCTCCTGTTGATCCCTTATGTCGTTGTGCAAAATGCCAGCCCAATTGCGCCATCGGGCGTGCGCCAGCCGCCGAGGCTGTGGCTTGGTCGCTGGCGGCGGTGCCTGCCTCAATGCGTTTGGCAATGCCTTGCAAAATGGCTGCGAGGCGAAAAAAGTTAAACGCCAAATAAAAATTCCAATCGCTTTGCAGCGCGTCGGCTTGTGTTGATTCGGTGCGTTGGCAGTAAGCCTGGATGTACTCGTGCTCAGACGGGATGCCCAAGGCGGCCAAGTCCAGCCCGCCAATGCCACGAAACGCCCCGGGTTCGATGTGCCACGCCAGGCAGTGGTAGCTAAAGTCGGCCAGCGGGTGACCCAGCGTGGACAGTTCCCAGTCGAGCACAGCAATCACGGTGGCGTCGTTGGGCGCAAACATCACGTTGTCCAGCCGGTAGTCACCGTGCACCACCGACACCGAGTTACCTTGCGTGGCCGAGTGCGGCAAGTGCGCTGGCAGCCACGCCATGAGCCGGTCCATCTCGGCAATGGGTTGCGTGATGGAGGCCACGTACTGCTTGCTCCAGCGGTTGATTTGGCGCTCGATGTAATTGCCCGCTCGACCATAGTCGCCCAGCCCAGCAGCTTGCACATCAACGCGGTGCAAGTCGGCCAGCGTGTGGTTTAAGGCCAAGTAGTGCGCACGGCGTTGTTCGCGGGTCATATCAGGTAGCGACTGCTCCCACAGCACCCGGCCCTGCATGTGTTGCATCACGTAAAAGGCACGGCCCATCACACCCTCGTCCTCGCACAGTGCAAACATGCGTGGCACGGCAAAACCTGCGGCGTGCAGCGCCGACATGACGCGGTACTCGCGCTCAATGGCATGGGCCGAGGGCAGCAGTTGACTGGCTGGCGCGGGCTTGCTGCGCAGCACGTACGACTGGCCATGGCCATCGAGCCGATAGGTAGGGTTGGACTGGCCACCGCTGAACGCCGTGAGCACGGGGTCGCCACGGTAGCCTGGCACATGGGCCGCCAGCCATTCGCCCAGCGCTTGGGTGTTGAGTTGTTCGGGTGCCCGGCTCATGGGGCAATGGCGCGCACGCTGTCGTGCGGGCTTAGCTGGTGATCTCGGCGATGTGCATCAAGGCATCGCTGCTGCATACCACCAAGCCCGCGGGGTCTAGGCGAATGGCTCCGTCGCGCTCCATGCTTTTGAGCTCTTGATTCACGCGTTGCCGCGAGGCACCCAGCAGTTGCGCAAGCTCTTCTTGCGCCAAATGCAGCGCGATACGAATTTCTTGCTTGCTGCCCAGTTCGGGCACACCGTAGCTGCGTGTCAGGTGCAGCAGTTGCTTGGCTAGGCGCGCGCGCAGCGGCAGCGTGTTGAGATCTTCGACTAGGCCAAACAGCTGCCTGATGCGCCGTGCTTGCAGGCGCATAAGGGCGTCGTAGAGCTCGGTGTGAAGCCCCAAAATCCGAAAGAAATCGCTGCGCGAGACACACATCAGCGTGGTGGGGCCGTGTGCGTAGGTGTCGTGGGTGCGTGCGTCGCCGTCGAACAATGAAACATCGCCAAACCACACCCCAGGCTCCACGTAGGTGTAAGTAATTAAGCGCCCGGCCAGCGTGGTGCTGCTGACTCGTACCGCGCCCTTGGCCACACCGTACCAGTCGGTGGGCGCGTCGCCGCGCGCACAGATGAGGGCGTCGTCGGGGTAACGTTTGACGTAGGCGCATCGCAGAATGTCGTGCCGTAAAGAAGGTGAGAGCGTAGAAAACCAACGCCCAGCGTTAATCGCCGCGCGTTCCTCCATCGTAAGGATTGGTTCATCCATGGTGTGTCGTTTCCGTGACTTGGGGAGTAAAGAGGAGCGATGTTACGTTGTGTAGCGTGGCGGGCGTTTGTTTAAAAAGGCATCAATGCCTTCGGCCGCGTTTTGATGGTGCAGGTTACGTACAAAGTGCTGTCGCTCATGCGTCAGATGGGTGTGCAGTGGGTCATGGCTGGCGTCGTTGACCAACTCTTTGATGCTGGCCAGCGCGTTGCCGGCGCGCTGGCTCAAACGTTGTGCCACGGCCAGTGCCTCGTTGAGCGCTTGACCCGGCGCGCTGATGTGACTAAGCACACCCCATTGCTGCAACTCGGCGGCGGTGGCGCGTTCGCCCAGCATCAGCAGCCGCATGGCCGTGGCCCGCGGCAGGCTGCGTGCCAGGTGCCAGGTGCCGCCGCCGTCGGGGCTTAACCCAACCGTGCTGTAAGCCATCACAAACACGGCGTTGCTTGCTGCCACCAGCATGTCGCAAGCCATGGCCAGCGAGCACCCCGCGCCTGCAGCCGCACCCTCTACCGCGGCCACCACGGGTTTGGGAAAGGTGCGTATGGCCTCGATCCAGTCGTGCAAGCCGTTGATGCTGGCTAGGCTCACCTCCACCGGGCGCTCACGGTTGGCCAGCAGGCGGTTGAGATTGCCGCCAGCGCAAAACGTTGCGCCCGCCCCGGTGATGACGACCGCCCGAATCTCCGGGTTGGCCTCGGCGGCGTTGAGCGCCTCAACCCCGGCGCTGTATACCGCAGGCCCCAAGGCGTTGCGGTGCTCAGGGTTGCTGATGGTCAGCACCAGGGTGTGGTCTTGGGTGTGGCTCAACAGCTGTTCGCTCATGGCATCAGGCCTCGGTGTGCAGCAAACTCAGGCCCAGGGCTGCGCGTCGCCGCAGCCACGGACTGGGGCGGTAGCGTGGGTCGCCGTACACGGTTTGCATGTTGAACAAAATCTCCAGCACGTTGTTTGGGCCTAAGGCGTCGCCCCATGCCAGCGGCCCGCTGGGGTAGCCCAAGCCTAGCGAAACGGCCAAGTCCAAATCGGCCGGCGAGCATATGCCTTGCTGGCAAATGTCCGAGGCAATGTTTACCACGGCGGCCAGCACCCGTTGCGTGACAAAGCCGGCGCTGTCGCGAATCATGCTCACCGGTTTGCCGTCGCGGGCAAACAGGGCGTGGGCGGCCTGACGCATATCTTGGCGCGTGGCGGGGTTGGTTGCCACCACGCGCCTTTTGGTTGCGGCATCGGGCAGCAACAGGTCAATGCCCACGGTGCGGCTGGCGTCCAGCCCCTCCACCGCAGCCAGCGTGGTCACGTCAAAGCCCAGCGGGGCCACCACAATCAACGCCTTGGACGAGGCCACGGCGCCGGTTTCAATCGCCAGTTGTTGGTCTTTGAGCCACTGCAGCAGCTCGGCGCGGCGCGCCGCTTTTGGGGAGACCCACACCGGCGGCAAATCGGGCACCGAGGGGGCGGCAGCTTCGGCCACGGGTTGTGGTTGGTTGTCCACGTACCGATAAAACCCCTGCCCCTTTTTGCGCCCCACCAGGCCCGCGGCCAGGCGTTGCGCGGTGATTACGCTGGGGCGGTAGCGCGGCTCGGCGTAGTATTGCTGGTAGATCGATTCCATCACCGGGTGCGAGACGTCCAGTCCGGTGAGGTCAAACAGCTCAAATGGCCCGAGCCGAAATCCGGCTTGTTCGCGCAGAATGCGGTCAGTTGTGGCCACATCGCACACGCCTTCACCCAACAAGCGCAGGGCCTCGGTGCCGTAGCCCCGGCCGGCGTGGTTCACGATAAAGCCCGGCGTGTCTTGCGCCACCACCGCTTGATGCCCCATGGCTTGGGCGTAGCGCACCAAGCGGCCAACCACCTCGGTGTCGGTGCGTACCGATGCCACCACCTCAACCACGCGCATCAGCGGCACTGGGTTAAAAAAGTGGTAGCCCGCCACGCGCTCGGGTTGGCGCAAGTTTGCGGCAATGGCAGCAATAGACAACGACGAGGTGTTGGAGGCCAACACCGCTTGCGGCGACGCCACCTCCTCGAGTTGGGCGAACAGCGCTTGTTTCACGTCTAAGCGCTCCACCACCGCCTCCACGATGAGGTCAGCGTTGGCCAGGTCGCTCACCGAGGCGGCCACGTGCAGACCGGCGCGCCACTGCTGCACCTGATCGGCGCTGCACTTGCCTTTGGCTTGCAGTTTCTCCCATTGCGCCCCTAAAGCCTCGCATGCCTGTTGCGCGGCGCCGGCTTGCGTATCAAGTAGCCACACTTGGCTGCCAGCTTGGGCCGCAATTTGCGCAATGCCGCGGCCCATGGCCCCGGCCCCAATCACCGCAACGTGTTGAAATTCCAATGTCATCCGTGTTCCTCCTGAGTTTTTTGTGTGAACGGTAACCAAACAATTCAAGCGCGCGCGGTCCAAACCTCAGGGTTGACCATGCGAATCGGCGTGCGTTGGGCGTACGCTTTAACCGCGGCAAACGCATCGCCAAAAAACGATTCGTAGTTTTCTTGCTCTACGTAGCCTATGTGCGGCGTGCACACGCAGTTCTCTAGCTGCAGCAAGGCGTGGCCGCGCAGCACCGGCTCCGATTCGTAGACGTCCACCGCGGCCATGCCCGGGCGCCCGCGGTTGAGCGCGCTAAGCAGTGCGCCTTCTTGAATCAGCTCAGCCCGCGCGGTGTTTACCAGCAAGGCTGTGGGCTTCATGCTCGCCAGCAAGTCTGGGCCAATCAACCCGCGGGTCGACGCGCTAAGCCGCAGGTGCAGCGACAGCACGTCGGATTGGGCAAACAACGCCTCGACTGCAGGTGCCACGCCCATGCCGTCCTGGCTGGCCCGGTTGCGTGCGGCTTGGCTGCCCCAAACCAGCACCGGCATACCAAAGGCTTTGCCATAACCGGCGACCATGGCACCGATGCGGCCATAACCCCAAACGCCCAGCGTTTTGCCGTGCAGGCGGGCACCCAGGCCAAAGTTATCGGGGGTGGACTGGCTACGCAGCCCGGCTTGTTGCCAAATACCGTGTTTGAGGTTGTTCACGTACTGCGGCAAGCGCCGCATGGCCGCCATCGTCAGCGCCCAGGTAAGTTCGGCCGCGGCATGGGGCTGGCTCGGGCCATCGCACACCAGCACGCCGCGCTCGGTGCAAGCTTGCACGTCCAAATGCGGAGCCACGGCGCCGGTTTGCACCACCAGGCGTAGGTTGGGCAACCGGTCAAGCAAGCTGGCAGACACAGTGGTGCGCCCTCGAATCAGCACCAAGGCTTCGGTGTCACGCAGCCGCGCGGCCAATTGGGCCAGGCCCTTGACGTTGTTGGTAAAGGTTTTGACGTGAAACCCGTCCAACATTTGATACGCGGTGAGCTTGCGCACCGCGTCTTGGTAGTCGTCAAGTATTGCGACGTTCATGGGGCTGTATTGTGCCCCTTTCGTGGGCGCGCTTTAGTGGGCCTGGGCCAGCATATCTTGCAGTGCTTTGCAAACTTGATCGATGCGACCGCTCACCACCATGCGCCCGGCGCAGTCGTTGCCAGGGGCGTGTGAGGAGTGACGAATGACCCGCACTTGGCTGTGGTGGGCTTGCGGGCGGATGGAGACAGGGCGGGGGCGGTTATGGTGGGTGAGGTTCATGGCGAATGACGGGGGAGTTAGAGGGTGTCGGTACGAATAAGGCCCACGGCCAAGCCCTCGATCACGATGGCTTGGCTGGGGTCGACCCAAATGGGTTGAAAGTCGGGGTTTTCAGCCCGCAGTTCGATGCCGTGGGTGTGGTGAAAGTAGCGCTTGACGGTGACTTCGTCGTCGAGCCTGGCCACCACAATTTGGCCGTTGCTGGCGTTGGGTGTGCGCTTAACGGCGAGCAAGTCACCGTCTTGAATGCCCGCGTCGCGCATCGATTGCCCACGCACGCGCAGCAGGTAGTCGGGGGCGTGGCGAAACAGCTCGGGTGGCAGGGGGTAACGGGCCTCCACGTGTTCTTGCGCCAAAATTGGGGCGCCGGCCGCGACCCGCCCCACCAATGGCAACCATTGCAGCGAGCCCATGCCCATGGGAAGGTCAAGTTGATCGTTGGATTGGGGTGCAGGGCGCTGGCGCAGCCGAATGCCCCGAGAGGTGCCGCTGACGAGTTCAATAACGCCCTTGCGCGCCAAGGCTTGCAGGTGCTCTTCGGCAGCGTTGGCCGAGCGAAAGCCCAGAATTTGGGCAATTTCGGCTCGCGTCGGTGGGGCGCCGGTTTCGGCAATGGCCTGTTGGATCAGGCGGTGGATTTGCTCTTGGCGTGGGGTGAGTTTGGCGGGTAAAGTGGTCATGGCCTATGGTTTTTTATCCAGTAACTGTATTTTTAACCAGTTTGAGTCAAATATGCAAGCGTCCGTAATTTCTGACCTTTGGGTACTGGGCACCGGCGGCACCATTGCCGGGCGCGCCTCGAATTTGCCCGCGGGGTACACCCCAGGCCAGGTGGCTGTGGCTGACTTGGTACAGGCCGCGGCCCCGCCGGGGGTAACCTGTCATACCGAGCAGATGGCACAAATTGGCAGCCACGACATGTCGTGGGGCCTGTGGGGCCAATTGGCGCAACGTGTGGCGCAGCTGGCCCAAGGCGGCTTGGCTGCGGGGGTGGTGATTACGCACGGCACCGACACCATGGAGGAGACCGCCACGTACCTGCACGCGGTGTTGCCCGCGTTGGGGGTGTCGTTACCGGTGGTGCTTACGGGTGCCATGCAGCCAGCCGACAGCGACGCCCCGGATGGCCCGGCCAATTTGCGCGCGGCGTTGCAAGCGGCCGCAGCGCTGCCGGGCGGGGTGTGGGTGGTGATGGATGGGGCGCTATGGCCGGGTGACTCGGTACGTAAGTCGCACCCGCGTCGGGTTTGGGCGTTTGATGGCGGCGATGCCCCGCGCCTTGACCCAAGCGACGCCGCTGGTTTGCGTGCGCTGGCGTGGCAGCCGCCCACACCGTGGCTGAGCTTGCCGCCTAACTGGATGAATCAGCCGGCACCCTGGGTGGGCGTGGTCACCAGTGTGGCGCATGCCGACCCACGCGAGGTATTGGCGTGGTTAGACGCCGGGGTACAAGGCTTGGTATTGGCGGCCACGGGTAACGGCACCTGCCACGCCAACATCGAGCCGACGCTGCAGCGAGCCGAGCAAGCCGGTGTACCGGTGTGGTTGGCCAGTCGCACCCTGTGGCCGGTGTCGGTTCGCACGCCGCGGGTGCCGCCGGTGCCGTGTGGGTTAACGCCGGCCACCACACGGGTGGCCCAAATGTTGTGGCTTAGCTTTTGAGCGCGTCCAGCGCGCGCTGACCAATGGCGGCCACATCGCCCACGCCGTCGATGCGGCGATAACGCGGGGCTTGGCTTGGCGCTTGTTGCGCCCAGTCGGCGTAGTAAGCCACCAGCGGGCGGGTTTGCTCGTCGTACACCGCCAGTCTTTTGCGTACCGTTTCTTCTTTGTCGTCGTCGCGTTGAATGAGCGCCTCGCCGGTGTCGTCGTCCAAGCCGTCTTGCTTAGGCGGGTTGAACTTCACGTGGTAGGTGCGGCCGCTGGCCGGGTGCACCCGGCGTCCGCTCATGCGCTCGATGATGGAGTCAAATGGCACGTCAATTTCAAGCACGTAGTCAAGCTGCACCTGAGCCTGACGCATGGCGTCAGCCTGGGGAATGGTGCGAGGAAAGCCATCGAACAAAAAGCCTTGGCTGCAGTCGGCCTGGGCAATGCGCTCTTTGACCAAGCCAATGATGATGTCGTCACTGACTAAGCCGCCGCTGTCCATGACTTGTTTGGCGGCTACGCCTAGCGGTGTGCCAGCTTTAACCGCCGCGCGCAGCATGTCGCCAGTGGAGATTTGCGGAATGCCAAACGCCTGGCAAATGGTTTGCGCCTGAGTGCCCTTACCCGCGCCCGGGGCTCCTAAAAGTATCAGTCTCATGGGTGAGTCCTCATGACCGTTGTGTGCAGGGCCGACCAACGTGCCAGCCACGCAGAAAAAGCGCACGAGCATAGCACGCTTAGGTGGGTGCTGGGCTTACAAGCCACGGCTCCACGCCAGGCGCACGCGCTGCAGGTCTTCAGCGGTGTCAACGCCGGGGTGGCCAGGCTGCTTGGTGCAATGCACCGCGATGCGGTGCCCGTGCCACAGCGCGCGCAGTTGCTCGAGTTGTTCGGCTTGTTCAATGGGTGCGGCTGGCAGCTGGCTGAAGTGGCGCAAAAAGTTGACGCGGTAGGCGTAAATGCCCACGTGGTGCCAGCGCGCTGGCATGGCCTCTTGGGCCGCGTAGGGCACCGCGTGGCGGCTGAAGTAGAGCGCGCGCTGTTGTGCGTCAAGCACCACCTTGACCACAGAGGGTGCCTGCGCGTGCTCGGCTTGAAGTGGGTGGGCGGCCGTGGACATGTCGCAGTCGGGTTGTTGCATGAGGCGTTGCGCCACGGCGTTGATGAGGGCGGGGTCTATCAGCGGTTCGTCGCCTTGTACGTTGACCACCACGGTCTCAGCCGGCAATTGCAGCAGCGTGCAGGCTTGCGCCAAGCGGTCGCTGCCGCTGGCGTGGTGCGCCGCGGTAAGTAACGCCTGCACCTCGTGGGTTGCGCAGGCGTGCACGATGCGCTCGTCGTCGGTGGCCACCACCACACGGGTGGCGAGGCTTTGCGCCGCACGCTGCGCCACACGCACCACCATGGGGGCGCCGCCTAGGTCAGCCAGTGCTTTGTGCGCCAGTCGGGTCGAGCCCAGTCGCGCCGGTATGAGAACAACAAAGGGTTCGGGCGGCGTGTTCACACACTAGCCGCCTGGAGGCGTGGCCGGGGTGCGCATGGCCTCAAGTTCTTCGTCGCTTAGGGTACGGGCCTCGGTTTCGAGCATGACGGGTATGCCATCGCGTATGGGGTAGGCCAGACGTGCGGCGCGCGAGATCAGCTCGTGTTGTTCGGCGTCGTACAGCAACGGCCCGCGCGTGACCGGGCACACCAGCAGGCTAAGCAGTCGTTTGTCCATGCGTGGATGATACCGAGGATACGGCACGCTGCAGCGCAGTCCAAAACGCGGGCGGGCAGTCGACCTCCAAATCGGCCACCCACAGCCGGTTTCGCCATGGCGCGGGCCAATGGCTGGCTTTGACCGCGTCTTTGGCGGTGCATACCAAGGGCAGGGTGGGGTGTAAGCCACTGGGTGGTTGTTGCAGTGCGGCGTGGTCGGCCAAGGCTAAGGGCCGTACCAATTTCAGCCCGGCTTGCTGCAGCATCGCAAAAAAAGCTTGTGGCGCGCCAATGCCGGCAAAGGCTTGCACCGCTTGGTCGCGCCAGTGGGCCAGTGGCATGGGGGCTTGCGCGCCCAGCGGACGCAGCGTGTGGGCCAGTCGGCGCTGCATGGCAAAACAGGCTTGGGGTTGAGGGTCGGGCAATTGCGGTGAGCCGTGTTGCAGCACCAGGTCGGCCCGGCGTGGCCACGGCTCGCGCAGCGGCCCGGCTGGCAGCGTAAGGCCGTTGCCCACGCCGCGCGCATCAAAAACCAACAACTCGACGTCACGCGCCAAGGCGTGGTGTTGCAAGCCGTCGTCGCTGATCAGCCAGTGGCAGCCTGGCTGCTCGGCCAAGGCCAGCCGGGCCGCCGCCACGCGGTCGTGCGCGGCTACCACGGGTACGCCCAGGGGCTGCAGTTGTTGCGCCAGCCACACCGGCTCGTCACCCGCGTGGCGTGCGTCGTCGTGCGGGCCAACCCGCCTAGGGTGGCCGTGATGCGCGCCGTGGCCACGGGTAATCACGGCCACGCGCCAGCCCCACGCGTGCAGGCGCTGCGCCACGTTGGCCACGACCGGCGTTTTACCCGTGCCGCCTACCGTGACGTTGCCCACCACCAGTACCCGCGCGGGCAGCGGCACGGGCTGGGCTTGGTGCCGGCGTGCCCACATTTGCAGCGCTGCGGCCACCGGTTGCATCAACCGCGCCCACAGGCCGCGGCGCTGCCATTGATGCCAAAGCCATTGACCAAGCCCGTGTGGCAGACTCACGGCGTAACGCGCGCGGCAAAGGCCACGCGGGTCAGTCCCGCCCGGCGCGCGGCAACCATGGCGTCAATCACGTCTTGATGCGCGGCCTGGGCGTCAGCGGAGATCACCACCCACGGCTGGCCGTTGGTGCTTTGGGCCTTGGCCTGCTCCAAATACGCCGCCAGTGCGGCGATGCCGCGCTCGGGCACACGCACACCGTTGACAGCCACTTGCCCCATGACATCAATGGCTACCACCAAGCGCTGGGGCGTGGCTTGTACTGCCTGAGACTGCGCCGAGGGCAGGGTCAAGCGTAGTCCAGCGACTCGCTCGTACGTGGTGGTGAGCACCAAAAAAATAAGCACCACCAACAGCACATCAATAAAGGCAATGAGGTTGATTTCTGGCGGGGCCTCCGCTTGGCGCTTAGCAAAATTCATCCGCTGCCCTCTCGGCGGCTTTGGGCCAAACGACGCGTGAAGTGGCTGGCTTCGAGCTCCAGCGCCAGCACCATGGCGTCGGCGCGGCTTTGAAAGGCGCGCCAGGCGATTAATGACGGCACCGCCACCATTAGGCCAAAGGCGGTGTTGTAGAGCGCCGTAGAAATGCCGTGCGCCAGCGCCACCGGGTTGTCGGTCATGGCCGCGCCGGTGCTGAGGCTTTGCGCGGCAAAAATTTCAATCATGCCAATTACCGTGCCCAACAGCCCCAGCAAAGGCGCCAGCGAGGCCAGGGTGGCCAGCCCAACGAGGCGCTGGTGCAACTGTGCCGAGACGGCGCGCCCGGCGTCTTCAATCGCTGGCTGCCACTGCGCGCTGTCGCCACCGCGCTGTGTTGCTTCGCGCAGTGCCGCGGCCAACACCACGCCCAGCGGGCCGCGTCTGGCCAGTTGCTCGAGTGAGTCTGAGTTAACTTTCGCTTGGCGCCATAACGCCCACGCCTCGTCGCGCAGCGATGCTGGCAGCACCGCCGACCAGCGCAACACCGAGGCGCGCTCAACCATCAGCGCCAGCGCCACAACCGAGCTAACCAGCAGTGGCCAAATGGGCCAACCGGCCGCTTGTATGATGTCCCACATCGCGCGCTTTCCTCTCGGTCGTTGGTGTTCTGGACATTATGGACGTCACCGCAGCCTTCACCAATCCCCAAGAACTGTGGATATCTATGTTGAGAACCCACGGCATCGGCGGTCAAGCGCACGTGAGATGGCGATTGGCTTAGGTTGCACAAAATTTAAGCAGCTTTTTTCTCAAAAAAAACAAACACTTTTTTCAAAATGACGGGGTTTGATTCGCTTTCAACGGACGCGCAGCCGGTGTGGCAGGTCTCGTCTTTGATGCTGGCGGTGGCCGATGCGGTGCGGCAACGCTTGGGTGAGGTTTGGGTGCAGGGCGAGATTGCTGGTTTGACCCTTGCGGCCAGTGGGCACTGCTACTTCACGCTCAAAGATGAAAACGCCCAGGTGCGCTGTGCCATGTTTCGCCGTGCCGCCTCGCGCTTGGCGTTTACCCCAGCCGATGGCGCCACCGTGCAGGTGCGGGGGCAACTGGACGTGTACGGCCCACGCGGTGATTTGCAGCTGATTGTGCAAAGCATGCAAGCCACGGGGCAGGGCGCGTGGCTGCAGCGCTACGAACAGCTCAAAGCCAAGCTGCAAGCCCAGGGTTTGTTTGATGCCGCGCGCAAGCGCCCCGTGGCGTCGGTGCCCACTGGCGTGGCAGTGGTGACCTCACGCGAAGCCGCGGCGCTGCAAGACGTCTTAAGCGCCTTGCGCCGGCGCGCCCCTCACGTTTCGGTAACCGTGGTGCCCTCGTTGGTGCAAGGCGAACAGGCCCCGCGCCAGCTCGTGGCCGCGCTGGGCCGCGCGGCGCAGCTGCCTGGTGTGCAAACCGTGCTGCTGGTGCGCGGAGGTGGGGCGGCGGAAGACCTATGGGCGTTTAACGACGAGGATGTGGTGCGCGCCGTGGCGGCCATGCCGCTGCCCGTCATATGCGGCGTGGGCCACGAAACCGACGTGACCTTGTGCGATTTTGCCGCGGACCTGCGTGCCCCGACGCCCACCGCTGCGGCCGAGCTGTGCGCCGTGCCCATCGAGCAACTCACACGCCAATGGCAGCAACAGGCGCAGGCCTTGGCCAGCGGCCTAGACCGCTGGCTGCAGCACCGCCAGCAGGCACTTGACCACGCCGCACAACGCCACCGCGTGGCCTTGCAGCAAGGGCTGCAGCGCCAACA
>JAYPEA010000030.1:18796-22212 GCA_038125525.1 Burkholderiaceae bacterium
TTAACCCAGGGCGTTCATACGATTGGTATTGGGATGTGGCTCGCACTGGTCATGGCGTACAACGTTTGGTTCATCATTTGGCCAAACCAAAAGAAAGCACTGGGAATCGTTGTTGTTGAGGCTGACGAAAAAGCCAAGGCTGCGAAGACGGCTGGTATGACCTCTCGCATCAACACACTGTTGTCAGTTCCGATGCTGTTCTGCATGGTGGCTCAGCAAAACGGCGGCCTCTGAGCTTTTATCGGTCATCAACCGCTGGGTCTTTGGGAGACCCAGCGGTTTACTTTTTAAAGGGCCGACCACTGAGTTTGTCGCCGGGGCCTAACGCCCGCTTGGTGAACCAGCCCTGATTCATCTCCAGCACGTAGCGCACCGGCACCGGGGTGCAGTGGGTGGCGTCGCTGAGCGGCTGCATTTGGGCAATGTGCACAATCGTGCCGTCGTCCCCCACAAACGCCGCGCTTAGCGGCAAGTAGGTGTTGCGCATCCAAAAGCACACCGACGCGGGCGCCTCAAACACAAACAGCATGCCCTCGTGGGGTGGCAATTTGCGCCGCCACATAAGCCCCGTGTTGCGCTGCGCGGGGGTACTGGCCACCTGCGCCTGAATTAAGAACATGCCTGCGCTGAGCCGAACCCGGGGTAAGTCCAGCTGCGGCGATTGCGCCCAGCCAAGGTGGGGCACGGCCCACATCGCTGCCAGCAGCAGGCAACCGACGGCCCGCCCACGGGTGGCACGGCGCAACTGGGTCAAACAGTGGCCAAACTTCATCTTCTCTCCCTTGGGCAACACCTGCTTGCCCCAACGACAACTTGGCGTCAGGTTACCACGATAAAATGTATGGTTTCACTGTGTAAAACTTTCACGCAGCCGGCCAGTTCACCCGGCGCGTTCATTTAAGAGGCATCATGTACCAGCACATTAAAGTCCCCGCACTTGGCGAAAAAATTACGGTTGCAGCCGATGGCTCGCTCAACGTTCCTGACCAACCCATCATTCCGTACATTGAGGGCGACGGCACCGGTTTAGACATTACCCCGGTGATGCTTAAGGTGGTGGATGCGGCGGTGACCAAGGCCTACAGCGGCACGCGAAAAATCCACTGGATGGAGATTTACGCCGGCGAAAAGGCCACCCAGGTGTACGGGCCGGACGTGTGGTTGCCCGAAGAAACGCTGGAGGTGGTGCGAGATTACGTGGTTTCCATCAAAGGACCACTGACGACCCCGGTGGGCGGTGGCATACGCTCGCTTAACGTGGCGCTGCGCCAAGAGCTTGATCTGTACGTGTGCCTGCGCCCTGTGCGGTACTTTCGCGGGGTGCCGTCGCCGCTGCGTGAGCCCGAAAAAACCGACATGGTGATCTTTCGCGAAAATTCCGAAGACATTTACGCCGGTGTGGAATGGCAGCAGGGCAGCGAAGGCGCCAAAAAAGTGATTGACTTCCTCATCAAGGAAATGGGCGTCAAAAAAATCCGCTTCCCCGACAGCTCGGGCATAGGGGTTAAGCCCGTGTCACGTGAAGGCACGCAGCGCCTGGTGCGCCAAGCCATTCAGTACGCGATTGACAACGACAAGCCCAACGTGACCCTGGTGCACAAGGGCAACATCATGAAGTTCACCGAAGGGGGCTTTCGTGATTGGGGCTATGAGCTGGCCATGCAAGAGTTCGGCGCCGAGCTGATTGACGGCGGGCCGTGGTGCAAGTTTGTCAATCCCAAAACGGGTAAAGACATCATTGTTAAAGACTCGATTGCCGACGCCTTTTTGCAGCAAATTTTGTTGCGCCCGGCTGAATACTCAGTAATCGCCACGCTTAACCTCAACGGCGATTACGTCTCCGACGCGTTGGCGGCTCAGGTTGGTGGCATTGGCATTGCGCCTGGGGCCAATTTGTCCGACTCGGTGGCCATGTTTGAGGCCACGCACGGCACCGCGCCCAAGTACGCGGGCAAAGATTACGTTAACCCCGGCTCCGAGATTTTGTCGGCTGAAATGATGCTGCGCCACATGGGCTGGGTGGAGGCGGCCGACTTGATCATTGCTTCAATGGAGAAAGCCATTTTGAGCAAGCACGTGACCTACGACTTTGCGCGTTTGCTCGAAGGCGCCACGCAGGTCTCGTGCTCGGGCTTTGGCCAGGTCATGATCGACCACATGTAAATTACGGCGCCAGCAGCGCCCGCGCCAGGGTGTTGTGGCGCTCAACCAGCACGGGCAGTTCGGCACCGACCAACTGCCCGTTTTTGATGCGCCATTGGCCCTCCACCATGGTGTGTTGGGTGTTGGCGCTTTGGCACAGCAGCAGCGCAGCCACAGGGTCGTGCACCGCCCCGCCAGCCATGCCTAGGGTGTTGAGGTCAAACAAGGCCATGTCAGCACGCTTGCCCACGGCGATTTGGCCAATGTCGTCTCGCCCCAGCACCTGTGCGCCGCCGCGTGTGGCCAGCCACAGCGCGTCGCGCGCGGTCATCTCGCGCGGGCCGTCGTCGCAGCCGTAGCGCACGCTGCCATCGGCTTGGGGCTGTGGGGCCTGCATGGCACGCCCCACCCGCGCCAACAGCATGGCCTGGCGCGCTTCGGCCACCATGTGGGCGCCGTCGTTGCTGGCGCTGCCGTCAACCCCCAGGCCCACGGGTACGCCGGCATCCATCATGCGGCGAACCGGCGCAATGCCGCTGGCCAAGCGCATGTTGCTGCACGGGCAATGCGCCACACCGGTGCGGGTGGCAGCAAATAACGACACGCCCTCTTGGTCTAACTTTACGCAGTGCGCGTGCCACACGTCGTTGCCCACCCAACCCAGCCGCTCGGCGTACGCGGTGGGGGTGCAGCCAAAGTGGTGCTGGCTGTAGGCCACGTCGTGATCGTTTTCGGCGAGGTGGGTGTGCAGCCTCACCCCCAGGCTGCGCGCCAAGGCCGCGCTGTCACGCATGAGCCCCTCGCTGACAGAAAACGGTGAACATGGCGCCACGGCCACCTGCACCATGGCCCCGGGGTGGGGGTCGTGCCAGGCTTCAATCACGCGTTGGGTGTCGCGCAAAATGTCGGCCTCGGCCTCCACCAGGGCATCGGGTGGTAACCCCCCTTGGCTTTGCCCCACGCTCATGCTGCCGCGCGTGGCCACAAAGCGCAAACCCAGCGTTTGCGCTGCTTCAATGGTGTCCTCTAGGCGCACCCCATTGGGGTATAGGTACAGGTGGTCGCTGCTGGTGGTGCAGCCACTGGCCAGCAGCTCGGCCATGGCCACGTGAGCCGCGCTGCGCACCATGGCTGGGGTGAGTCGTTGCCAAATGGGGTACAGCGTTTGCAACCAGCCAAAAAGCTCGGCATTTTGCGCCTGGGGTACGGCGCGTGTGATGCACTGAAACATGTGGTGGTGGGTATTGACCATGCCCGGCACGGCCAGCAGGTGT
>JAYPEA010000031.1:0-21478 GCA_038125525.1 Burkholderiaceae bacterium
ACTCACTTTCGCGCTGCATGCGGCCCAGCACCATAACCACCGCAACCAACAGTGCGACGGCCAAAATGGTGGCAATGCGCCCCAGCGCGGCGTAGCCCATGGCCAGGGTGATCTCTTCCGGGTTTAGTTGCCCGCGTGACGCTAAGCTCAAGGTGCGAATGAGCATGATGGTGATGACGATGGTGAATATCACCACCCAAGACGCCCAAAAGCGTCGGCTCAACTCTCGCCGCAGCGCGCTATCGAATAACATCGGCCCAACCTACATGCAATGGTGCCTATTATGGACGTGGAACTCAAAGCCCTTTCGCTAGCTCAAGCCGCGCGCGGCCCGTTTGATGCCGTGGTGATGTTGCAGGACGCGCAGTCCAGCGTCCCCCAGGGCAAAGACGCCCTGACCCAGTGGCTGCGTCAGGTGGCCCAAGCCGAGGCGTTGCCTATGCAGGCAGGGGGCAGCGTCAGCGCCTTTGCCTTGCCCGGCGTTCGGGCGCAACACGTGCTGGTGGTGCAACTGGCCGACGGGGCCCCGGCGGCAACGCGGCGCGCCGTGGCGGCGGCATTTGCTCAGTTACGCGGCGATGGGGTACGGCGTGCGGCACTGGTGGCCTCGTTGCTTAACCCCAAGGCCACGCCCCTTGAGCACACCCTAGAGGCGGCGGTGCTGGGTGCTGACGATGGCTGGTATCGCTACGAGACCACCCGCGGGCGCAGCGCCAAACGCGTGGTGGCGCGCCGGCTTACCTTGGGTGTGGCCCGCGTGGCCGGGCTGCGCCAAGTGGTAAGCCAGGCACAAGCCATTGCCAACGGCATGGCGTTTACCCGCGAATGGGCCAACCGACCCGCCAACCACGCCACGCCCAGTCTGTTAGCCGATGCCGTGAGGCCGCTGGCGCGGCGCTCCGGTGTGAAGGTCGAGGTGCTGGGCCCACGCGAGGTGGCGCGGCTGGGCATGGGGGCGTTCATGGCCGTGGCCCAGGGCTCGAGGCAACCGCTGCGGCTGGTGGTGGTGCGCTACCAAGGCGCTGGCGCTCAAGAGCCGCCTGTGGCCTTGGTGGGCAAGGGCATCACGTTTGACACCGGCGGCATCTCGCTCAAGCCCGCCCCCGAAATGGATGAAATGAAGTTTGACATGTGCGGGGCCGCCGCGGTGTTGGGCGCGATGCACGCGTTGATTGAGCTCAAGCCGGCCATTAACGTGGTGGCCGTGGTGGCGGCATGCGAAAACATGCCCGATGGCGCCGCCGTCAAGCCCGGCGACGTCGTTACCAGCATGAGTGGACAGACCATTGAAATTTTGAACACCGACGCTGAGGGGCGCTTGGTGCTGTGCGATGCGCTGACCTACGTGCAGCGCTTCAAGCCACGTCACGTGATTGACGTGGCCACCCTAACCGGCGCGTGTGTGGTGGCCTTGGGCCATGTGCATACCGGCATGTACGCGGATGACGAGGTGTTGGCCGCCTCGCTGCTGCAAGCCGGGCAAGCCACGGGCGACAGTTGTTGGCGTATGCCCTTGGACGAGGTGTACGCCGAGGCGCTTAAAACCCACTTCGCCGACGTGGCCAACGTGGGCGGTGGGCGCGCCGGCGGCTCAGTGACTGCAGCAAAGTTTTTGCAACGATTTGTCAAAGGCTTTGCGTGGGCCCATTTGGACATTGCTGGCACCGCTTGGCGCGGTGGCGCAGCCAAAGGGGCCACGGCGCGCCCGGTGGCGCTGCTGGTGCACCACGTCTTGGCGCAAGTTGGCGCCAGCCGGCGCCGCGCCCGGGCATGACCGAATGCCTGTTTCACACCCAAGTGGTCCAGCCTGTGGCCTATACCGCGCGCCTGGTGCGCAAGGCGCTGCGTCAGCAGCAGCCGCTGGTGGTGTTGGCCAATGCGCCGACCCTTGACCACCTCAGTCAAAGCATTTGGGCCCTGGGTGATGAGGCGTTTTTGCCACACTGCCGCGCAGATGCCCCGCCTGAGGTGCTGGCCCGCTCTTTGGTGTGGCTCGCCGACGACTTGACCATGGTCACCCCAAGAGGCTGGTTGGTGCATTTGGGGCACCAGGTGGCGCCCGGGTTTGAGCGCTTCGAGCGGTTGATTGAGGTGGTGGGCGACGAAACCGCTCAGGTAGAGGCCGCGCGGGCGCGCTGGCGCTACTACGAAGAACGGGGGTATCCTTTGCACCATATCAAGGCCGCGGCGGCGGCTTAAAAAGGCTCTCATGACGATGAAGGTGAGTTGGCGCGCAACGCGCTGGATGACCGCCCCCCTTTTTGGGGTATTGGCCGCTTGTGGCGGCGACGAGGCCGCCACCGACGCGGCCCAAGCCCCGGTGCCCCCGGTGCTGCTGGCGCACGTGGCGCCCACCTTGGGGCCGTTTGCCGCCGACGGCACCGACGCCATGCGCGGCGCCCAACTGGCCGTGGCGCAAGCCAACGCCGCGGGCTTTACGCTCAACGGTAAGCCCACTCGCCTTGAATTACTCACCGAAGACGACGCGGCCGACCCCGCCCGCGCCATGGACGTGGCGCGTAAGCTTGCTGCCGTGCCGGTGCATGCCGTGGTGGGGCATTTGAACAACGCCACGGCATTGACCGCAGCCAAGGTTTACCACGCCGCGGGCATTGCCCACCTCACGGTTGGGGCCAGCCACCCCGACCTGACCGAACGCGGCTTTAACACCGCGTATCGCTTGCTCGCCAGCGACCCGCAACTGGCCCAAGCGCTGGCGGTGCACGGTATCAAACGGCTCAAGCTTACGCAGGTCGCGGTGCTGGACGACGGCAGCGCCTACGGCAAGGTTCTGGCCCAGGCCTTTGCCGCGGCCATCACAGACGGTGGCGCCAAAGTGGCCGCACAAGTCTCGCTGCCGCGCGAGGCGGCGGCGCGCGAGGCGGCACTGGCCTCGGTGTGGCAGGCGCAACCCGACGCGGTGTTTTGGGGTGGGTTTGTGGATTCGCTGCAGCCGGTGTGGACGGCGATGCAGACCGCGGGTGTGAAAGGGCCGCTGCTCGGTGGCGACGGCCTGTGCACCGAACAACTGGCCAAAACGCTCAAGCCAGCGCCTGCTGACGGCCGCCTGTGGTGCGCCGAGGCCGGGCTGGTCAAAGGCAAACCCAGCGCGGCCATGCAAGGGTTTAACGAGGCATTTAAAGGCCGCTATGGCAGCTTACCCGGGCGTTACGCCGCAGCCAGCTACGACGCTGTGCAACTGGTGCTCGACGCCATGACTCGAGCCAAAAGCGCCTCGCCCGGGGCCTACCTGCCCATGTTGGCCAAGGCCAGTTACAAAGGGCTACTCGGCACCTACGCCTTTGATGCCAAGGGCAACCTCAAGCGTCCACCGGTGGCGCTGTACCAGTACCAAGCCGGGGCCAAGGTTGCCGCCGGTGGTTGATGTCTCGCACTTCCCGCGCCAGGCCAAGTCGCTAACGTCGTACCGAAAGCACTGGGCCAAGCGCTTTGCCACGGCGCCGTTTTTACCCACCACGCGGCAAGAGATGGACGCCCTGGGCTGGGACGCCTGCGACGTGGTGCTGGTGACTGGCGACGCGTACGTGGACCACCCCAGTTTTGGCATGGCCGTAATCGGGCGGGTACTCGAGGCGCAGGGCTTTCGGGTGGGCATCTTGCCGCAGCCGCAATGGCAAAGCGCCCAGCCGTTTACCGAGTTGGGGCGCCCGACGCTGTGTTTTGGCGTAACCGCCGGCAACATGGACTCAATGATCAACCACTACACGGCCGACAGAAAAATACGCAGCGACGACGCGTACACTGCCGGCGGGGCCGCAGGCAGACGCCCTGATCGCGCCGCCGTGGTGTACGCGCATCGCTGTCGCGAAGCGTACCCTGATGTGCCTATTATTTTGGGTGGTATCGAGGCCAGCCTACGGCGCGTTGCACACTACGACTATTGGCAAGAAAAAGTACGCCGCAGCATCGTGCTTGACAGCAAATGCGACTTGCTGCTTTATGGCAACGCTGAGCGCGCCTTAATTGAAGTGTTGCATCGCTTGGCCAAGCGCGAGCCAATTGCCTCGATGACCGATATTCGCGGCACGGCCTTTGTGGTCAAGCACGCCATGCCCGACTGGTTTGAGATTGACTCGACCTCGGTGGACACGCCGGGGCGGGTGGAGGCCCACGTCAATCCGTACGAAGGCATGAACATGACCCCAGCGGCCAGCCCCAGTGTGCCGCAGGAGGCGGTGGTTTCGTTGGCGGCCCTGCATGGCAAGGGGGTTAAAGTGCCGCCGCGTGAGCGCAGCGTGATTCGGCTGCCCGCCTTCGAGCAGGTGCGCGACGACCCGGTGCTCTACGCCCATGCCAGCCGCGTGCTGCACCTCGAGACCAACCCGGGCAATGCCCGGGCGCTGGTGCAGCGGCACGGCGAAGGCCGTTTGGCGCGCGATGTATGGATCAATCCGCCGCCCATCCCGTTGTCTACGCAAGAGATGGACCACGTGTTTGACCTACCGTACGCGCGCAGCCCGCATCCGCGCTACGCCGACGGCAACGGGCGACACGATGGCGCGACCAAAATCCCGGCGTGGGAGATGATTCGTTTCTCGGTCAATATCATGCGCGGCTGTTTTGGTGGTTGCACCTTTTGCTCCATCACCGAGCACGAGGGCCGCATCATTCAAAGTCGCAGCGAGGCCTCGGTGCTGCGCGAGGTGGAGGCCATTCGGGACCGGGTAGAGGGCTTTACCGGTGTGATTTCCGATTTGGGCGGTCCCACGGCCAACATGTACCGCATCGGCTGCAAAAGCCCAGCCATTGAGGCCGCCTGCCGCAAGCCCAGTTGTGTGTACCCTGGCGTGTGCCCTAACCTCAACACCAATCATGACGCGCTCATACGGATTTATCGTAAGGCGCGTGCCTTGCCGGGCATTAAAAAGGTATTGATTGGCTCGGGCGTACGGTACGACCTAGCGGTTGAGTCACCCGCTTATGTGAAGGAGCTGGTGCAACATCACGTGGGGGGCTACCTCAAAATTGCCCCCGAGCACACCGAGCAAGGCCCGCTGTCCAAAATGATGAAGCCGGGCATGGGCAGTTACGACCGATTCAAAGCGCTTTTTGATCAGTACAGCGCCGAGGCTGGCAAAAAGCAATATCTGATTCCGTACTTTATTGCCGCCCACCCCGGCACCACCGATGAGGACATGATGCACCTCGCCATGTGGCTCAAGACCAACGGCTTTCGCGCCGACCAGGTGCAAACCTTTTACCCCAGCCCCATGGCCACGGCCACAGCGATGTACCACACCGAGCGCAACCCCTTATCGCGGGTGGGGCGCAGCGGTGAGCGCGTGGCGGTGGTGCGCGGCGCGCGGCAGCGGCGGTTGCATAAAGCATTTTTACGTTACCACGACCCCGCCAATTGGCCGCTGTTGCGCCAGGCGTTGCAGGCCATGGGACGCGCTGACCTCATTGGCAATGGCAAGCAGCACTTGGTGCCGCGTTACCAACCGCTGCCTGGTCAGAGTTACGTCAGTGCGCGGCGCAAAAACTCCAACGGCGCGGCCCGCGTGGCGCAGACCGCCGTACCGGCGCGGCCTTCGCCGGGCCAGGCTTTAACGCAGCACACCGGGTTACCCCCGCAGCCCGGGCGAGGCAAGCGGCGTTACAAGGGCAAGCCAACGTAGTTTTCGGCTAGGGCCTTGGAAGCGGCCTCGGAGTGCACCAGGTAGTCCAACTCGGCTTCTTGAATCTTCTGACCAAACTCACCCTCGGCGGGCAGTTGGTGCATGAGCGAGGTGAACCACCAAGAGAAGCGTTCGGCACGCCACACGCGACGCAGGCAGCGCTCGGCGTAGGCGTCCAGCGCTTGCGATTGGCCGCTTTGGTAGTACGCGCTCAAGGCCTGCCACAGGTAGCCCACGTCGGCTGCGGCCAGGTTAAGCCCTTTGGCGCCGGTGGGGGGCACAATGTGCGCGGCGTCACCGGCCAAAAACAGTCGCCCCCAGCGCATGGGCTCGGCCACAAAGCTTCGCAGCGGCGCCACGCTTTTTTCTAGCGCGGGCCCGCGGGTGAGTTGGCTGGCGGCTTGCGGGTCAAGGCGGCGGGCCAGCTCGTCCCAAAACGCCTCGTCGCTCCAGTTTTCAACTCGCTCGCTGCTGGGCACTTGCACGTAGTAGCGGCTACGCGTACGACTGCGCATGGAGCACAGCGCAAAGCCGCGTTCGGTGTTGGCATAAATCAGCTCGTCGCTCACCGGCGGCACATCGGCCAGCATGCCCAGCCAGCCAAAGGGGTACACCTTTTCGTAGGTGCGCAACACATCGGCGGGTATGCAGCTGCGGCTCACGCCGTGGTAGCCGTCGCAGCCGGCCACAAAGTCGGCTTGAATACGCAGCGCCTGCCCCTCATGCTCACCCGTGACCTCGGCCATTGAGCCCTGCAGGCCGTCAATGCGCACATCGGCCACTTCATAGTGGCTGGGCAAACCCGCAGCCTCGCGCGCCTGCATTAAGTCGCGTGTGACCTCGGTTTGTCCGTACACCATGACGCGGCGTTGCGTGAGCGCGTGCAAGTCAATGCGGTGCCGCTGGCCTTTGAACAGCAGATCAAAGCCGTCGTGCGGCAGACCCTCGCGATGCATGCGTTGGTCTACGCCGGCCTCACGCAACAAATCCACCGTGACTTGCTCCAGCACCCCGGCACGAATGCGTGCGGCTACGTACTCAGCGCTCTGGCGCTCCACAATCACGTTGTCAATGCCTGCGCGGTGCAACAACTGGCCCAGCAACAAGCCCGAAGGCCCCGCGCCGACGATGGCGACTTGGGTTTTTAATTGAATGGTCATGGGCGTGAACGATAGCGGCGGTTGCGCCACCGATGACCATGCGATTTCGGGAATTGCGCGATAATCGCACAGATATCGTGTTCGTTCGCCCAACCGTAGGAGAAAAACATTCGGTGGCTGCTCCGCGTGCATTGATGGCTCAAGGCAAGCCGCTGGCTGCGGCCGATTACGTGCAAAGCCTAGACAAAGGGTTGCAGGTGCTGGGTGCCTTTGATGCCCAGCATGCGCGGCTTAGCGTCAGCCAGGCCGCCGCCCGTATCGCCATGTCTCGCGCCGCCGCCCGCCGCCACTTGCTAACGCTGCAAGCGCTGGGCTATTTGGCCAGTAACGGCCGCCAGTTTTGGCTCACACCCAAGGTGCTGGGCTTTGGTGGCAGTTATTTGGCTTCGGCTCCTTTGGCTGTGGCGGCCCAGCCCGAACTTGAGTGGTTGGGGGCACACACGGGCTGCAGCGCCTCGCTGGTGGTTCGCGAGGGCGACGTGGTGGTGGTGGTGGCGCGTAGTGCCCCCAAAGACGCCCGGGGCCGTCGTGTGTTGCCCTACGGCGTGCACTTAGGGGCGCGGTTGCCGCTGCACGCGACGTCCACTGGACAGGTGTTGTTGGCTAGCGACACGCCAGCCAAACGCCGCGCCTGGCTAGAGCAGACCCAGTGGGCGCCTCACACCCAGCACACACTGGTCACGGCCTCGGCGTTGCAAGCGCGGCTGAGGCAGGTGCATCAAACTGGTTACGCCTTAGCCAGTGAAGAACACGAGTGGGGCGTGCATGCCGTGGCCGTGGCGGTGCGGCACCCCAGCGGCCAGGCCGTGGCCGCGCTTAACCTCATTGCTCAGACGCCGGTGGTGCAGCGTCCTGGCTGGCCGGCGCGTTACCTGCCAGCCATGCAGGAAGTGGCGCAGCGTCTCGGTGCCGTCGCGGCCAACGAACCGGACACTGCGCTTAGAATGGACGCCGGCGGAGCGTAGCGCAGTCTGGTAGCGCATCTGGTTTGGGACCAGAGGGTCGTAGGTTCGAATCCTATCGCTCCGACCATTTTTGCGAAAAAATCGGCTGCATAAGAAAGCCACGGCTGCCTCTCCCTGACTAACACCAATGGGACACAGGGATGGCATGGTTTTTGCACACACACATAGCCCGTCGTGCCAAGCCGTGGGCGTTGGCCGTGTTGTTGTACGCCGCTACAGCGCTGGCCGCCCATGCGTCGGCTCTTGGGGGTAGACAAGCAAGCGGGCAAGCCGACTTGGCGTCCACTGAAGTGCAAGCGCCGGTGCAAGCCCAACTGGCCCAGCTGCAAGTCATACAGGCGCAGCAGCAGCGCACGCTCGATCAGCAACTGGCCGTGATGCGTGAATTACGCGATATGCTGGCCAGTCAATGGCAAAGCCAAGCCCAGCAGAATGCCTTGAATCGCCAGCAAGCCGACATCAACGACCGTTTATCGCGTGAACAAATCAAGCAGTCCGCCCAATTGTTGGCACTCAAGGCCGAGCTGGCCGCCTTGCGCCAGCGCCTAGAGGCGCAACCTCCAGCGCAGCCTGGGGCCGTGCGCCCCGAGGTGTTTTAGGCGGGTGGGGTTTGGGCATCGGTAAAATCGATGCCATGAGCGACCTACCAAGCAAGCCTCCCGCCATTGCACCGCCCCAGGGCGACGATGCGCTGGTACTCGACCGTTTGACCAATAAGGTCAAACCGCCGCGCATGTTTCAGGTGGTGATGCTTAATGATGACTTTACCCCCATGGAATTTGTGGTGATGGTGATTCAGGAGTTCTTTGGCAAAGACCGAGAAACCGCGACCCAAATCATGCTCAAAATCCACTTAGAGGGTAGGGGTGTGTGCGGTGTTTTCCCCAAGGACATCGCGCACACCAAAACCGAACAAGTGCTGGCCGCTGCCAAAGAGGCTGGCCATCCGTTACAGTGTGTTTCAGAGCCGTTGGAATGAACAGACTGGCTTGATATGCTTGTCTTCGCCCCCACGTCCCTTAGCATGTTGGCAAAGGAATACAGATGATTGCTCAAGAACTTGAAGTCAGTTTGCACATGGCGTTTGTGGAGGCGCGCCAGCAACGCCACGAGTTCATCACGGTCGAACACCTGCTGCTGGCTTTGCTGGACAACCCCAGCGCCTCTGAGGTGCTCAAGGCGTGTTCGGCCAACATTGACGATTTGCGCAAGGCGCTGACGCAATTTATAAAAGACAACACGCCGCAAGTCGGTGGCACCGAAGAGGTGGACACCCAACCCACTTTGGGCTTTCAGCGCGTCATTCAACGCGCCATCATGCACGTACAAAGCACCGGTAGCGGCAAAAAAGAAGTCACCGGGGCCAACGTGTTGGTTGCGATTTTTGGCGAAAAAGACTCGCACGCGGTGTACTACCTGCACCAGCAAGGCGTCACCCGTCTCGATGTGGTGAACTTCATTGCGCACGGCATTCGCAAAGGTGAGGCGCCCGAAGCGGGCAAACCCGAAGACAGTAGCAACGAAGAAGCCAACGCGCCAAGTCAAGAGGGCGGCAAGCCAGAGAAGGCCTCGCCGCTTGAGCAGTTCACCCAAAACCTCAATGTGGCGGCGCGCGATGGACGTATTGACCCGCTGATTGGCCGTGACTACGAGGTTGAGCGGGTGATTCAAGTGCTGTGCCGACGCCGAAAAAACAACCCCTTGCTGGTGGGTGAGGCCGGCGTGGGCAAAACCGCCATCGCCGAAGGTCTGGCGTGGCGCGTGACCCAAGACAACGTGCCTGAGGTGCTTGCCGATGCCACGGTGTACTCGCTTGACATGGGGGCCTTGCTCGCCGGCACCAAGTACCGCGGTGATTTTGAGCAGCGGCTCAAGGCCGTGCTCAAGCAGTTGCGCGACAAGCCCGGGGCGATTTTGTTCATTGATGAAATACACACCCTCATCGGCGCCGGCGCCGCTTCTGGTGGCACGCTTGATGCGTCCAACTTGCTCAAGCCCGCGCTCTCCAGTGGGCAGCTCAAGTGCATTGGCGCCACCACCTTCACCGAGTACCGGGGCATTTTTGAAAAAGACGCGGCGTTGTCGCGCCGGTTCCAAAAAGTCGACGTGGTCGAGCCCAGCGTGGCGCAAACGGTAGATATTCTGAAGGGGTTGAAGTCTCGCTTTGAAGAGCACCACAGCGTAAAGTACGGCTTGGCCGCCTTGCAAGCGGCTGCTGAGTTAAGCGCCAAGTTCATCAACGACCGCCAACTGCCCGATAAGGCCATTGACGTGATTGATGAAGCTGGCGCGGCCCAACGTATCATGCCGCCGTCCAAGCGCAAAAAAACCATTGGTAAGTCTGAGATCGAGGACATTGTGGCCAAGATTGCGCGCATCCCGCCGGCCAATGTCTCCAACGATGACCGCGGCAAGCTGCAAACGCTCGAGCGCGACCTTAAAGCCGTGGTGTTTGGGCAAGACCAGGCGCTTGAGGTGCTGGCCTCGGCGGTCAAAATGGCCCGCTCTGGCCTGGGTAAGGTAGACAAGCCGATTGGCGGATTTCTCTTCAGCGGCCCAACCGGCGTGGGCAAGACCGAAGCGGCCAAGCAACTGGCTTACATCATGGGTGTGGAGCTGGTGCGCTTTGATATGTCCGAATACATGGAGCGGCACGCGGTAAGCCGCCTGATTGGCGCGCCTCCGGGCTACGTGGGGTTTGACCAAGGCGGCTTGCTCACTGAGGCCATTTCCAAAAAGCCGCACTGCGTGCTGCTGCTCGACGAAATTGAGAAGGCACACCCGGACATTTTTAATGTGTTGTTGCAGGTGATGGACCACGGCACGCTGACCGACAACAACGGGCGCAAGGCTGACTTTCGCAATGTCATCGTCATCATGACGACCAACGCCGGAGCTGAGACCATCAACAAATCCACCATCGGCTTCACCAACCCGCGCCAGGCGGGCGATGAAATGGCCGACATCAAACGCATGTTCACGCCAGAGTTTCGTAACCGGCTCGATGCCATCGTTAGCTTCAAGCCACTGGACGAGCCCGTTATTTTGCGTGTGGTGGACAAGTTTTTGCTGCAACTCGAGCAGCAGTTGGCCGAGAAAAAGGTCGAAGTGTCGTTCAGTGACAAATTGCGCCAACATCTGGCCAAAAAAGGCTTCGACCCACTGATGGGTGCGCGGCCCATGCAACGCTTGATCCAAGACACCATCCGCCGTGCGTTGGCCGACGAGTTGTTGTTTGGGCGCCTAACCGACGGTGGGCGGCTGGCCGTTGACCTAGACGACAAAGACGAACTGCTGCTGGACATTCAACCGCTGGCCGACAAAAAGGGCAAGACACGCCCAGAACCAGAAGAGGCCGCCACTGGCAATTGACGCCACCAAGCGTTAAGGGAGCAACGGCAGAAAAATCATGGCAGGACACAGCAAGTGGGCCAACATCCAGCACCGCAAAAGCCGGCAGGATGAGAAGCGCGGAAAAATTTGGACGCGGGTCATACGCGAGATCATCGTGGCCGCACGACAAGGCGGGGGTGACCTCGAATCCAACCCCCGGCTACGTTTGGCAGTTGAAAAAGCCAAGGCCGCCAACATGCCAGCGGACACCATCAAGCGCAACGTGGATAAGGCCACCGGAAACCTTGAAGGGGTGCAGTACGAAGAAATTCGTTACGAAGGCTATGGTATCGGCGGGGTCGCCGTGATGCTGGACACCATGACCGACAACAAGGTTCGCACCGTGGCCGAGGTGCGCCACGCGCTGAGCAAACACGGTGGCAATTTGGGCACCGACGGTTCAGTGGCGTTTCAGTTCAAGCATGTGGGGCAACTTGTGTTTGCTCCTGGTACGCCAGAAGACGCGCTGTTGGAAGTGGCGCTGGAAGCCGGCGCCGATGACGTGGTAACGGGCGAGGACGGCGCGATTGAGGTATTGACCGAGCCTGCTGCCTTTGAATCGGTGCGTGATGCGCTGCAGGCGGCCAACTGGGTTGCGGAGTGGGCCGACATCACCATGCGCCCAGAAAACACCGTCACTCTGCTGGGTGATGATGCCGTGCGCATGCGCAAGTTGTTGGACATGGTTGAAGACCTAGACGACGTTCAGGCCGTGTATCACAACGCCGAATTCGACGCATGAGGGTACTGGTACTTGGCGCGGGTGGGCGAGAGCACGCCCTCGCGTGGAAACTGGCGCAGTCGCCCATGGTGTCGCAGGTGCTGGTCTCCCCGGGCAATGGCGGCACCGCTGCCGACGAGCGCTTGACCAACGTGCCCGAGATGGCTATTGCCGACTTGGTGCAATGGGCCAAACGCCAGCGTATCGGGCTAACCGTGGTGGGGCCCGAGGCTTGGCTGGCGCGTGGCGTGGTGGACGCCTTTCGCGCCGAAGGCCTAGCCATCGTTGGACCCACGCAGCGCGCCGCGCAGCTTGAGACGTCCAAGTCATACGCCAAGGCATTCATGCAGCGGCACGGTATTCCGACCGCCGCCTACCAAACGTTTACCGAGCGCCAAGCGGCCCGCGACTACATTCACGCGCAGGGCGCACCGATTGTGGTTAAGGCCGACGGGTTGGCCGCAGGCAAGGGGGTGGTGGTAGCCGCCAGCGTGGCCGAGGCGTTGCAGGCGGTCGATGCCATGTTGCCCGAGCCCAACCCCAACCAGGCCGCGCGGGTGGTGATTGAGGCCTGTTTGCAGGGCGAAGAGGCCAGCTTTATCGTGTTGTGCGATGGTCAGACGATACTGCCGTTGGCCACCAGCCAGGACCATAAACGTTTAGGCGATGGCGACCAAGGCCCCAACACCGGTGGCATGGGCGCCTACTCGCCTGCTGCGGTGGTGACCCCCGAGCTGCACGCGCGCATCATGCGCGAGATCATCAAGCCGGCGGTGCAAGGCATGGCCAAAGACGGCGAGCCCTACACCGGATTTCTCTACGCTGGCGTCATGATTGACGCCCAGCAAGCGGTGCACACGTTGGAATTCAATTGCCGGTTGGGCGACCCCGAAACCCAGCCCATCATGCTGCGGCTGCGCAGCGACTTGGCTGCGGTGTTGTTGGCCTCGGCCAAAGGGCGGTTGGGCGATGCTGAGCTGGACTGGGATACCCGCTGCGCATTGGGCGTGGTGCTGGCCTCGGCTGGCTACCCGCAGGCTGCCAGGGCTGGCGACGTGATTACGGGGTTGCCCGGGCCACAGGACGATCTGGAGGTGTTTCACGCCGGCACCGTGCGCGGTGATGGTGGCGTGTTGCAAAGTGCGGGCGGGCGGGTGTTGTGCGTGACGACGTTGGGAGCCAACGCCGCTGACGCCCGACGCAAAGCGCTTGAAGCCATGGAAGGTATTGCGCTCGAGGGCGGACAGTATCGGCGTGACATTGGGTGGCGTGCAGCTGGAGTCAAGCGTTGAGCCCCGGCACGCGCCGCAGCCGTTTGTGTGCTTGGCTGTTGCGTCGGATGGGCTGGACCCTGCTGCGGCCGGATTTGCCCGGGCCAAAGGGCATCATTGTGGCCTACCCCCACACCTCGGCCATGGACTTTTTTGTTGGTGTGCTGGCCAAATGGGCGCTGGGTTGGCCGGTACGGTTTTGGGCCAAACAGTCGTTGTTTTATTGGCCATTGGTGGGGAGCTGGTTGCGCTACTTGGGCGGTGTACCGGTGCGTCGGCACAAAGCCCATGGCTTGGTGGCGCAAACCCTTGTGGCCATGCAAAATGCCGATTGGTTTTGGCTGGCCGTGACGCCCGAGGGCACGCGCGCAGCAGGGCTGGGTTGGCGCACCGGGTTTTACCACGTGTGGCAGCAGGCCAATGTGCCGCTGGGCGTAGCCGTGCTGGATTACCGCAGCCGGGTACTGGGTGTGCGCGATTTTTTGGCTTGTTCGGGTGACATGACACAAGACTTTGCCCGCATCGCCGAGTTGTTGACCGACGCCCAAGGCTACCGAGCCCATTGCGCCGCACCGATTCAACCTTTGGTTTCGTCTCATCATACGCAGGGCACGCCATGAAATCTGCCGCTTCACCTGACACCCGCACCGATGCAATCGACGCCGACGAGGTGCGCGCCTACTTGCAGGGTCTGCAGCAGCGCATCATGGAAGCGGTGCAGGACTTGGATAGCGCGGAAGTGACGCGCGACGACTGGCGCAAGCCAGCTGGGGAGCCCCTGCAAGGCTGGGGTTGCACGCAAATACTGGAAGATGGTGCCGTATTTGAGCGTGCTGGATGTGGTTTTTCTGCGGTCAGCGGGCCCAAGTTGCCACCATCGGCCAGCCAGCACCGACCTGAGTTGGCTGGTGCACCATTTGAGGCCATGGGGGTGTCGTTGGTGTTTCATCCACGCAACCCCAAGGTGCCCACGGTGCACATGAACGTGCGCATGCTTATGGCTAAGCCGGCCAACCAGGCACCGGTGGCGTGGTTTGGCGGCGGCATGGACTTAACCCCGTACTACGGTTTTGCCGAGGACGCCAAGCACTTTCACCAGACCTGCGCACAGGCGCTGGCACCGTTTGGGTCGGACAAATATCCGCGCTTTAAAAAGTGGTGCGACGAGTATTTCTTTTTAGGCCACCGGGGCGAGCCACGCGGTGTGGGCGGCGTGTTTTTTGACGACTTTGCCGAGTTGGGCATGGCGCAGAGCTTTGCCATGTTGCGTGCCGTGGGCGATGCGTTTTTGCCCGCCTACCTGCCCATTGTGCAACGGCGCCAACACTTGCCATGGGGCGAGCGCGAGCGCGAGCACCAACTGGTTCGCCGTGGTCGTTACGTGGAGTTCAATTTGGTGTGGGACCGTGGTACCCACTTTGGCTTGCAGTCGGGCGGCCGCACCGAGTCGATCTTGCTGTCGATGCCGCCCCTGGTGAAATGGGGCTACCAACGTGCGCCGCAGCCTGGTAGCCCCGAAGCCGAGTTGCTGACTGACTTTTTGGTGGCCAAGGATTGGCTGACCTAAGCACACCCCTGACCCGGCGCGTGGGCATCTACGGTGGCGCCTTTGACCCACCGCACAATGCCCACGTGGCCTTGGCGCGGGCCGCGCAGCAGCACCTGGGCTTGAGCCAGCTGTGGGTTGTACCTACCGGAGATGCTTGGCACAAAACGCGCACCCTCACCCAAGCCACGCACCGCCGACGCATGGCCGAGTTGGCCTTTGGGGCTTTGCCCGGTGTGGTGGTAGACCCGATTGAAATGCAGCGCAATGGCCCAAGCTATACGCTTGATACGCTGCAGGCCCTGCAGGCGCGCCAGGCGGCGGACCAATGGTGGCTGGTACTTGGCCAAGACCAGCTTGAGCGCTTGCCCACCTGGCATGGTTGGCAAACCCTTTTGGCGCGCGTGCATCTGGCGGTGGCCCCGCGCGGCAGTGGCCCCTGTCGGTTGCCACCGGGGGCAAAGCCAATCGATTTTCGGGTGCTTGAGTTTGCGCCCCAGGGCGTCAGTGCCACGGCCTTGCGAGAGGCCGCCACCCACGGCAAGTTATCGGCCTTGGCCGATGAGTTGCCCACACCGGTGATGCGGTACATCATGACGCATCAGCTTTACCAACCCTAACCCTGTGCATGGCATGTATGGCCGAAACCACCGCTTCCTCCTCACGTCACATTCAAAAGTTACAGCGTGCCATTGTTAACGCGCTTGACGATGTGAAGGCACATGACATCAAAATCTTTAACACCGAGGCCATCACGCCTTTGTTTGAGCGGGTGGTGATTGCCAGTGGCACCTCGTCCCGCCAAACCCGTGCCCTGGCTGCCCACGTGCGCGATCAGGTGGTTGCCATGGGCGGCGACAAACCACGTATGGAAGGGCAAGACAACGGCGAGTGGATCGTGGTGGATTGCGGCGCGGCGGTGGTGCACATCATGCATCCGGCGGTCAGGCAATACTACCGCTTGGAGGACATTTGGGGTGACAAGCCGGTGCGGCTCAAGCGTGCCGCCTCTGCGCGTTCATGAAACTGTGGGTGGTGGCCGTAGGTCAACGCCTGCCCGGCTGGGCAGAGACCGCTTGCGCCGACTACCTTAAGCGGCTGGGTCCCGATGGGCCGATTGGCTTGCGTGTGGTGCGAGCGGCCACCCGGCACCATGCCGATGCCAGCGCCGCCATGAAACAAGAAGAATCAGCCTTGCAAGCGGCGATTCCGAAGGGAGCGCTGCGCGTGGTACTGGACGAGCGGGGCCAGCGCTTGAGCACCGTGGCCTTGGCACAGCGTCTGCAACGCTGGCAACAAGATGCCCGAGACGTGGCGCTGATTGTGGGGGGCGCCGACGGTTTGAGCGTGGCCTGGCGTAACGCGTGCGACGAGCAGCTGCGCTTGTCTGACCTGACATTGCCCCACGCCCTGGCGCGGGTGTTGTTGCTTGAACAGTTGTATCGCGCTTGGAGCTTGAACCATGGACACCCCTACCACCGCGCCTAAGCCAGGGCCAGCGCCCATGCTTTATTTGGCGTCGCAAAGTCCTCGTCGGCGTGAACTGCTGGCGCAGTGGGGCGTATCGTGCGAAGCGCTGGTGGCCGATCCGTCAGAAGACGCCGAGGCGTTGGAGGAGGTGCGGCGTGGCGAGTCGCCAACCGCTTACGTGCAGCGCGTCACGCGCAACAAACTACACGCTGCGCTGGTGCGCTGGGCCGCCCGTGGCCTGGCCGCAGCGCCGGTGTTATGCGCCGATACCACCGTGGCCTTGGGTAGCCAGTTAATGGGCAAACCTGCGGACGCCGAACACGCCCGCGCCATGTTGCAGGCTTTGTCGGGGCGTACCCACCGGGTTTTGACATCGGTGGCGGTGGCTACCCCGGGAGGCCCGGTGTACCAGGCATTGGCGGTAGCCAGGGTGCGGTTTGCCACGCTAGGCGAAGCCGCCATTGCGCGCTACGTGGCCAGTGGTGAGCCGTTTGGCAAAGCTGGCGCCTACGCCATACAAGGCGCCGCGGCGGTATGGGTCAATCATTTATCGGGCAGCCACAGCGCCGTGGTTGGGCTGCCGGCCCATGAGACCGCCCAGGTGCTGGCTCAGGTAGGGCTCGCCTTGCCTTTTCCGCCGCGCTACCACCCCGCATGACGATACCGGTACAGTGGCGCCATGCCTGAAGAGATTTTGATCAACTGTGCCCCGCACGAGGTGCGCGTGGCCACCATTGACCAGGGGGCGGTACAAGACGTATTGGTCGAACGCAGCCTAAGCCGTGGCTTGGTGGGTAACGTGTACCTTGGCCGAGTGACGCGCGTGTTACCTGGTATGCAGTCAGCGTTCGTTGACATTGGCTTGGCGCGCAGTGGCTTTTTGCACGTGGCCGATTTGGCCCCGGTGGCCACCCAACCCAGCCGCAGCGACGGCGCGCCTGCGCCGATTGAGCACCAGTTGCACGAGGGCCAAACGCTAATGGTGCAGGTGCTCAAAGACCCCATGGGAAGCAAAGGCGCGCGATTGACCACGCACATCAGCTTACCCGGTCGTGTGTTGGTGCTGCTGCCGCGCGAGCCGCACATTGGGGTGTCGCAAAAAATCCCGACCCAGCAACGCGAAGCGCTGCGGCTTAGGCTCGAGGCGCTGGCCCGAGCCGATGAATCGGGGCAAGTCGCCGGCCTGATTTTGCGCACCAACGCCGAGTTGGCCACGGACGATGAGCTATTGACCGACATGGCTTACCTGCGCGCCACGTGGCGCGACGTACAGCACGCGGCGAAACAACACGCAGCGCCGTGCCTGTTGTTGGCTGATTTAACGCTGCCTCAGCGCGTGTTGCGTGACTGGGCCGATGGACAGACCCGTGCCATTTGGATTGACTCGCACGAGCAATTGGCGCTGCTGCAGCGCTTTGCCCACACCTACACGCCGCATTTGCTTGACAAATTGGCGTTGCATACAGGTGAGCGGGGGTTGTTCGAGTTGTACCACGCTGAGCAAGAAATTCGCCGTGCCCTGCAGCGCCGGGTTGACTTGAAGTCGGGCGGGTACTTGGTGATTGATGCCACCGAAGCGCTTACCGCCATTGACGTCAACACCGGGGCGTACGTAGGTGAGCGCAACTTTGCCGACACCATTTTTAAAACCAATTTGGAAGCGGCGCACACGATTGCCAGGCAGCTTAGGCTGCGCAACTTAGGCGGTATTGTGATCGTGGATTTTATTGACATGACCCAAGATGCCCACCGCGACGCCGTGCTAGAGGTGCTGCAGCAGCAGTTGGCGCGTGATCGGGTGCGCACCGCCATTGGCGGATTTTCGCCGCTGGGGTTGCTCGAGCTCACGCGCAAACGCACCCGCGAGTCGCTGGCGCAGGTGCTAACCGAAATGTGTCCGGCATGCGAGGGGCGGGGCCACGTTAAAACCCCGCGCACCGTGTGTTACGACATTTTGCGTGAAATATTGACCGAGTCGCGCAGCTTCAGTCCGCAGCGCTTTGCCGTGGTGGCGCACCCCAGCGTGATTGATATGTTTTTGGACGAGGAAAGCCAACATTTGGCCAATCTAAGCGGTTTTATTCAAAAAGCCATTGAATTGCACGCCGAGCCCAGCTTTGCTCCCGAGCACTACGACATCGTGCTGCACGGCCGCGCTTAAGTGTGTTGCCCCAAGCGGTGCAGCTGCGCGTACAGCCCGCCTTGAGCCAGTAGCGCGTGGTGTGTGCCTTGCTCAACAATTTGTCCCTCGGCCATCACCACCACGCGGTCAGCGTGTTCAACCGTTGACAAGCGGTGCGCGATGATCAGCACGGTGCGCCCGCGCATCAGGCGCTGCAGGGCTTCTTGCACCAAGCGCTCTGAGGCGTTGTCCAGCGCCGAGGTGGCTTCGTCCAAAATCAAAATGGGCGCGTCGCGGTAAATCGCCCGAGCAATCGCCAGGCGCTGGCGCTGGCCACCCGAGAGCTCGCTGGCGTTATGGCCCACCACGCTGTGCAGCCCCTCAGGCAGGCCATGCAGCCAGTCACCCAAGTTCGCGTCTTGCAGGGCTTGGCGCACCCGCGCAAGATCGGGTGCGTGGCCCAAGGCCACGTTGGCGGCCACGGTGTCGTTAAACATCACCACATCTTGCGCCACCAGTGCCATTTGCTGGCGCAAGGCCAGTACATCCCAATCGGCTAGGGCCACCCCATCAAGCGTGATCGTGCCTTGGGTTGGCGCCAGAAAACGCGGCAGCAAATGCACCATGGAGGTTTTGCCGGCGCCCGATGGGCCAACCAGCGCCACCACCTCGCCGGCCTGTACCTCTAACCCAACTTGGCGCAGCGCCGCACGCGTGGCGCCTGGGTAGTGCAGGCTTACGTTGTGCCAACACAAGTGCCCTTGGGCACGCGCCACCCGATGCGTGCCCCCGCTGGATTCGGGTGCGGTGTCCAGCAGGCGCCGACCTCGGTCAAGGGCAGCCAAGCCGCGGGTGATTGGCGTGGCCACATCAGCGAGGTTTTTGATGGGGTTGACCAGCAACAACATGGCCGTAACAAATGAGACAAAACTGCCCACCGATACCTGCTGCTGTTGGCTTTGCATCAGCGCCACCACCAGCACCGCCGACAGCGCGAAGGAGGCCAAGATTTGCGTGATGGGGCGCATGGCGGCACTGGCAATCGTGGACTTCATGCCAAGCCGGCGCAAGCGCTGGCTTAAGCCGTCAAAACGGTCAATTTGCTGCTGCTGTGCACCATGCAGCCGCACCGATCGATGCGCCAATGTGTTTTCTTCCACCACGTAGGCCAGTGCGTCGGTGGCGCTTTGGGCGCTGCGGGTGAGGTGAAATAACCGGCGCGACAAGGCGCGCATCACGCCCACGAGCAAGGGGAAAATTAACAACACCAAGCCCGTGAGTAAGGGGTTGAGGTACAGCAAGTAGGCCACCAAAGCCACCAGCGTCAGGCTATCTTTGATGAGTGTGAGCGAGGCCTGGATGAGCAAGTTGGTGCCTTGTTGAATTTCGTACACCAGCGTGTTGGACAGGCTGCTGGCGCTTTGCTTGGTCAACCACTCAAGCCGGCTGACCATCAGGTGACCAAACATGGCTTGGCGCAACCGCATCAAGGCGCCGTTGGCCGCGTGTGCCAGGGCATATTGCGCCACAAACATGGCGCAGCCGCGCAGCACAAACACGCCAATCAGTACCGCCGGCACGGCCGCCAACGCGATGGCTTGGCGCGCAAAGCCGTCGTCGAGCAAAATTTGCATCAGGTAGGGAATGAGCGGCTCGGTGGCTGCCGCGGCGGCCGTGGCCAGCGCGGCCCAAATCAAGGCGGCACGGGCTGGGCGAAAGTAATTCCAAAGTGCTCGTAATTGAGCGCGGTTAGGGATATCGCCGGTGGCTGGGGGGGCTTGGGTGTCACTCACGTCGGGTATTATGTCGGTATTAATTGCTTCTCGCGCCGTGGCGGCGCCAACCAAACTGGGAGTCTTGTAACCGAATGGCCGATTGTTACCGGCAAGGGACCGTGGGAGGGTCACGCGAATTCGGCATCGGGCGCCGCCAACTCTTGGGTGGTTCGGTGGCGGGTGCGTCGCTTTTGTTATCTGCCGCGCCGGCTCGAGCCCAGTTTAAGGTTGAAGTTGCCGGGGTGGGACTTACCCAACGGCCGTTCGCCTTGGCCCCGTTTAGCAACCCGGGCCAGTCGCCCGTGGCCGTAGACGCCGTGGTTGTTGCCGACTTGGAGCGCAGCGGCGAGTTTCGCCAGGTCGCCAGCGCCAGCGGGGCGCTGGACGAAAACACCCGGCCCGATTTTGAACCGTGGCGGGCCGTGGGTGCTGATGCACTGATTACGGGCAGCGTCAACCCCGTGGCCGCTGGCCGATGGGACGTGCGTTACCGCCTATGGGACGTGGTGCGCGGCGAAGACTTGGGCGGCGTGAGCTTTCCCGCACGCGACACCGAATTGCGCTTGGCCGCACACCGCGTGGCCGACTCGGTTTACGAAAAACTCACCGGCATTCGTGGTATTTTTGCGACTCGGGTAGCCTACGTCACAGCCAACGACAAACAGTACAAACTGTGGATTGCCGATGCCGACGGCGAAGAGCCGCAAACGGCCCTGGACAGCCCAGAGCCTGTGATTTCTCCGGCGTGGTCGCCCGAAGGCAATCGGTTGGCTTATGTCTCTTTCGAGGCACGTAAGCCTGTGGTGTATGTCCACACCCTAGCCACGGGCGAGCGCCGCGTGGTGGCTAACTACCGGGGTTCGAACTCGGCCCCGGTGTGGACGCCCGACGGCAAGGGACTGGTGGCCACCCTGTCGTTGGCGGGGCACTCGCAAATTTATGCCATTGGGCTGGGCGGCGGCCGGCCGACCCGTTTATCTGATTCGCAAAGCATTGACACCGAACCCACGTTCTCTCCCGACGGCGCGTCGCTTTATTTTGTGAGCGATCGCGGTGGCTCACCCCAGATTTATCGCATGGCAGCTCAAGGCGGAAAGGCCCAGCGCGTCACGTTTACCGGGGGTTATAACGTCTCGCCCTCTATCAGCCCAGACGGCAGCCGCATGGCGTACGTGGCGCTGCTTGAAGGTCGGTACACGTTGATGGTGATGGACCTGGGGTCGGGTATGGCGCAGCCGGTTCCCGGCGCATTGGATGTGGAAAGCCCGAGCTTTTCGGCCAACGGACGTATGATTGTGTATGCCTCGCGCACAAAAGGCCGCGATGAGCTCATTACCACCACGGTTGACGGACGCATTCGTACCCGTTTGCTTGGTGCCAAGGGCGACATTCGCGAACCAGCATGGGGACCATTTC
>JAYPEA010000032.1:0-21244 GCA_038125525.1 Burkholderiaceae bacterium
TCAAAAAATTCATCCAAGTTGGACGAGACGATGGTGAGGTAGCGTAAACGCTCCAGAATCGGCACGTCCGCACGGGTTGCCCAACTCAAAACGCGTTCGTTAAACGCAATGAGGCTTAGGTCTCGGCTGAGTAATTGGTGGATATCCGACATGAAATGTTTAGAGTGCGGCCGTTATCAAAAATTGCGCACCGGCACTCTGAGCCCCCGTTGATACCGATGGGGTAGGTCATTCAGGTCCAAAAGCATGGGGAAGTCGGCAGCACAAAAGTCAACATCCCAGGCAGGCTTGCCCAGTATTTTTGCACCCATCCTCAGGTAGGCTTGCATCAAGGCGGGTGGTGAGGGGGCGTCGTAGTGCCGCGACAGGCCCGGAAGCGCTTTGCGCGGGTACACCTGAAACTCCTCGCCAGCCAGGTGGTCTGACGCCAGCTTGTTCCATAGGCTATGCGCCAACATGCCGCCATCCCACCGCATCGGTACGGTAGTGCATCCCAGCAGATATTGGTGCCCCTGGGCAACGCAATAGCGCAAAATTTCGCGCCACATGCCCATGATGACCGCTCCGGTTCGGTAGTTTGGGTCAACGCACGAGCGCCCCAATTCGGCCATTTGGGGCTTGATGCTTCTCAGTCGGGTAAGGTCAAATTCGGTATCGGCGTAGTAGCAGCCAATTACCTTGGCTGCGCTTGGTTCAAGCAAACGGTAGGTGCCTACCACCTTGCCGGTTGTGTTGTCGCTCACGATCAAGTGCTTGCAGTGGGCGTCAAACTCGTCCTGATCAAGTCCGGGCTGGCCCCCGCTTAAGTGCGCGCCGAGTTCGTCATGAAACACGCGGTAGCGTAAGCGTTTGGCGGCCAGAATTTGCTCGTTGTCTGTGGCCCATTGCGTCGCGAGTCGGTGGTTTGGCGCCGCGTGCGCTCGAAAGGGGTGCGTAAGCGTGGTTTCTAATGACATGCGTTCAAGGTTTGTTGCACTGCGCTCAGTGTCGGTATCGCGGATGACAGTTTGATGACAGTAAGATGAAAATTTCGTGACGCTGAGGGTTCGCCATCAGGTAAAGTGAACGCTTTCCAACGAAATACGAGCAGATGCAAATCAGTCGACGTCATTTGTTGTTATCGGCCGCCAGCCTGCCTTGCCAGTTGGCGTGGGGCGTGCAGACAAACGACTGGCAAAAAGTTCAAAGCGCCGCCGGCGGCCAAACCGTGTACTTCAATGCGTGGGCAGGCAGCGAGGTCATCAACCGTTACATCCAGTGGGCCGCCGCGCAGTTGGCGCAGGCGCACGGCATCAAGTTGGTGCACGTCAAAATCACTGACGCCGCCGAGGTGGTGCAGCGGCTGCGCACTGAGCGTGCCGTGGGGCGTGGCCCAGGGCAGGGCAGCGTGGATTTGGTGTGGATCAACGGCGAGAACTTTGCCACCTTAAAAAGTGAAGGGTTGCTGTTTGGCCCGTTTGCCAACCGGCTACCCAACTGGCCACTGGTGGATGTGGCGGGCAAACCCAGCGTAATACTCGACTTCGCGGTGCCCACCGAGGGCTACGAGAGCCCGTGGGGCATGGCGCAGTTAACGTTTTTTGCCGATTCGCGCCGCCTGCCCAAGCCGCCGCAGAGCATGGCCGATTTGCTGGCCTTGGCCCGGGCCAACCCCGGGCGCATCACGTACCCAAGGCCGCCCAACTTTCATGGCACCACGTTTGTCAAGCAAGCATTGCTCGAGACCACGGCCAACCCCGCCGCGCTGTTGCAGCCCATGGCACCCACGCAGGCCACCGCCGCGTTGGCTGGACTTTGGCAATACCTCGATGCGTTGCACCCGCACCTGTGGCGCCAGGGGCGGCAGTTTGTGCAAAACCAAGGCGCCATGCGCCAAATGTTTACCGACGGTGAGTTGCTGCTGGCTTTTACCTTTAACCCCAACGACGCTGCCAACGACATCGCTGCCGCGCGCATGCCGCCCACGGTGCAAAGCTGGCAGTTTGCCCGGGGCACGCTGGGCAACACGCACTTTGTGGCCATACCCTTTAACGCACCGCATGTGGCCGCGGCACAAGTGGTGGCCAATTTTTTGTTGTCGCCCCAGGCGCAAGCACACAAGGCCAACCCGGCCGTGTGGGGTGACCCGACGGTACTTGACGTGCAGCGCTTGCCGCCAGCAGCGCGTCAGCAGTTCGTGGCGTCGTTGTTACCCGGGCAGGTTCAGCAACCGGCGCCTGCTTTGCTCGAGCCGCACGCCTCGTGGGTGCAGGCGCTTGAGCAGGGCTGGGCAGCGCGCTACGGCAGCTAGTGGCTCGGCTGGGTCGTTTGTCCCCCCATGCAACGCGCGCGGGCGCCGGGTTGGTGCTGGGCATGGCGTGTGTGCCGCCGCTGGCGGTTACGCTGGTGGCCTTGGCTTGGTGGCCCGAGGCCGAGGCGTGGCGCGGGTTGTTGGCGCACCCCACGTTTTGGGTGGCGCTTAGGCACTCGGTCTTTAGCGCCACGTTGGCCACGGCGCTGGCGTGGCTGAGTTGCGCGGCGTGGTGCCGCTGGGTTATGCGCCAGGCCCAGCCCGGGCGCCTGCAGCGTGCCTTGCCCACCATGTTGGCCACGCCCCATGTGGCCTTGGCGGTGGGGGTGGGTTTGTGGTTGGCGCCCAGCGGTTGGCTGCTGCGGCTGTTTTCGCCCTGGGCCACCGGGTTTGATTGGCCGCCGGGATGGAGCACCACGCAAGACCCGTGGGCGTTGAGTTTGGCCTTGGTGCTATGGCTTAAAGAGGCGCCCTTTTTGTGTTGGGTGGCCGCCGCCCACTTGCAGCACCGCACGCACCGGCAAGACTGGACGCGCGCTTGGGTGGTAGCCCAAACCCTGGGGCATGGGCCAGGCCGTGCGTTTGCGCTGGCGGTGTGGCCGCAGTTGGCGCCGCGCTTGCGCTGGGCGCTGCTGGCGGTGTGGGCATATGGCGTCTCGGTGGTGGATGTGGCGTTGGTGATGGGGCCCACCAATCCGCCCACCTTGGCGGTATGGGCGTGGCAGGGCTTGCATCACGCCAATGCGTCGCAACAAGCGGTTGGGGTAGCCGCCACTTGGGTGGTGGCCGCGCTGGCGCTGGCGCCTGTGGCGTGGTGGTGGCTGCGGGGTAGCGGCTTGGCCCGAGCCGTGGCTTGGCTTAATGCGGCCGTGGCCCGTTACAGCCCGCCGGTATTGGGCTTGCGCTGGGGTGCATGGTTGTACGCAGCGGTGTGGCTGGCGCTTAGTTTGGGTAGTGTCATGGGGCCTTGGCCGTTTCCCGATTTGCTGCCCAGCGCGTGGAGCCCCTCGGCGTGGGTTAGCGTCTTGCAAGCCGGTCACACCTTAAGCGATACCGTTGGGCTGGCCGTGGGGGCCGCCAGCCTTAGCGTGGCCTACACCGTGCTTTGGCTGGAATGCGTGCCACCCCAGTGGCAACGCCGCTGGCAGTGGCTGCTGTGGTTGCCGCTGGTGCTGCCACAGGTGTTTTGGGCCATGGGGCTTCATGGCCTGGCGCTGCGCGCGGGGGCAGAGGGGCAGTGGTGGGCGGTTTGTGTGGCCCATGCCGTTATGGCAGTGCCTTACGTGTGGTTGGTGCTGGCCCCGGCGTGGCAGCGGGTGCCGGCTAGGCACGCGGTGGTAATGGCCACGTTGGGGCGCTCGCCTTGGGCTTACCGATGGCATGTTAAGTGGCCCATGCTGATGCCTGCGGTGTGGGTGGCCTGGGCCATGGGCTACGCGGTGGGCCTGGCGCAGTACTTGCCTACGCTGGCGGTTGGGGCGGGGCGTTTGTCCACGGTTACCACCGAGGCCGTGGCGCTTAGCGCCGGGGGGCAGCGCGTGGTGGGCAGTGCGTATGCGTTGGTGCAAATGTTGCTGCCGCTTGCGGTGTTTGCCTGCGCTTACTGGGCCGTCCGCGCGCGGCGGGTGGGGGGCAAGGTGGCATGAACGCATCGGGTTTGTGGGTGCAACTTAACCATCTCAGCACGGCCACGCGCACCTTGCTGCGTAACCTGCGCTTTGGCGTAGAGCCTGGCCAGTGCCTTACGCTGCTTGGCCCCAGCGGGGTAGGCAAAAGCTCGCTGCTGGCCGCGGTGGCTGGCGCGCTTGAGCTAATGACCAGCGACGAGACGCCCCCGCTGCGCTGTGATGCGCAGGTGTGGCTCAACGGCCGGTTGATTAGCGCCCTACCTTGCCATCAGCGGCGCGTGGGTTTGGTGTGGCAGCAGCCCACGTTGTTTGCGCACCTAACGGTGGCGCAAAACTTGTTGCTTGCGGTGCCTGGTGGTAGCAAGGTGCAGCGCCAGCAGCAAGTGGCGCAGGCGCTGCAGCATGCCGGCTTGGCAGGTTTTGAGCGGCGCCACCCCAACACCTTGTCTGGTGGGCAGGCCAGCCGCGTGGCGCTGATGCGTGCGCTGCTGGCCAAGCCTGAGGTGTTGTTGCTGGATGAGCCGTTTGCCGCGCTTGACCCGGCCTTGCGCACGCAGTTGCGCACCTGGTTGCTGGCCCAAGTGCGCGAGCAAAACATTCCGGTGGTGTTGGTTACGCATGTGGCCCAAGACATTGCCGACCCGCAGCGCGTACTGGAGATCGCGGGTGCTTGACGCCGCGCTGCAGCGCCAACTGCAACCCGTGCTGCGGCGCATGGCCGGGTGGCTGGCGCAACACGGCGCCACGGCCAATGGGTTGTCGTGGCTGGGCTTTGGCCTGGGGGTGGCCGCTGCGGTGGCGATTGCCTTGGGGTGGTTTGGCTGGGGCTTGGCGTTGTTGCTGCTCTCGCGCCTGTGCGACGGGCTAGACGGCGCCGTGGCACGGCAACGCGGCCCCACCGATTGGGGAGCTTACCTCGACATCACCCTGGATTTTTTGTTTTACGCCCTGGTGCCGCTGGGGTTTGCGTGGGCCAATCCAGCGCAAAACGCATTGCCTGCGGCGGTTTTGCTGGTGGCCTTTGTGGGCACGGGCAGCAGCTTTTTGGCCTACGCGGCGTTGGCGGCTAAGCGCGGGGTGCCGCCTCGTGCGCGCGCCTTGCCTAAGGGGTTGCATTTTGTGGGCGGGCTAACGGAGGCCACCGAAACCTTGGCCGTGTTTGCCGCCATGTGCCTATGGCCGGCACAGTTTGCGCTGTTGGCTTATGGCTTTGCGGTTTTGTGCGGCATCACGGTGGTTACGCGCGTGATGCAAGCCAAGTTTTTGTGTCAGGGAGATTAATTCAATGAAAACACGTGGTTCAACCCGCCAATGGCTTGGCCTGGTGGTGCTGGGGGTGGTGGCGGTCGCCTGGTGGGCGGCGGCCTGGTTTGGTCTCACGCTCGAGCAGTTGCAAGCGGCACTGGTGCAATTTCAGGCCTGGCAGCGGGCCGAGCCGTTTACCTTTGCGCTGGGCTACGTGGCGGTGTATGTGCTGGCCGCCACGTTGTCGCTGCCCGGGGCGCTGCTGCTCACGGTGGCCGGTGGCGCCATGTTTGGTTTGTGGTGGGGCACGCTGTGGGTGTCGGTGGCCTCAACATTGGGCGCCACGCTGGCCATGTTGGTCTCGCGCTACTTGTTGGGCAACTGGGTGCAAGCACGCTGGGCGGCGCGCACCCAAGGCCTGCAGCAGCGGCTGGCACGCGATGGGGCGTGGGTGTTGCTAAGCTTACGCCTGGTGCCAGTGGTGCCGTTTTTTTTAATCAACCTCGCCGCCGGGCTCACCCAATTGCCAGCGCGCACCTTTTGGTGGGTCAGCCAACTGGGCATGCTGCCGGCCACGGTGGTTTACGTCAACGCCGGCACCCAACTGGCCAGCATACGCAGCTTGGCCGATGTCACCTCACCGCGGGTATGGGGGGCATTGTTGTTGTTGGCGATGTTGCCGTGGTTGCTGCGGCCTGTGTTGGGCGCGTTGCAGCGGCGGCGCGCGCTGGCGCCGTGGCGGGCCAAGCGGCCATCGCGATTTGATCGCAACGTGGTGGTCATTGGCGGCGGCGCGGCGGGTTTGGTGGCGTCTTACGTGGCCGCGGCGGTTAAGGCCAAGGTTACGCTGGTTGAAGCCAATGCGCTGGGTGGCGACTGCTTGCACCACGGCTGTGTGCCCAGCAAGGCGCTAATTCGCTGCGCCGCACAGGCCCACCACATGCGTCAGGCGGCTCAGTACGGCATACACGCCGAGGGGGTTCGGGTAGATTTTGCCGCCGTCATGCAACGCGTGCGCGATGCCATTGCGCGCATTGAGCCACACGACAGCCACGCCCGCTACACCGGCTTGGGCGTGGATGTGGTGCACGGCCACGCGGTGCTCGAGTCGCCGTGGCACGTACGTATTACCCGCGCCGACGGCAGCGCGCTTACCCTTACCACGCGCGCGGTGGTACTGGCCACCGGCGCCACCCCGGTGGTGCCGCCGGTGCCGGGATTGGAGGGCGCGCCCTACGTCACGTCAGACACTTTGTGGCAACACCTCAACGGTTTAAGCCAGCCCCCGGGGCGCGTGGTCATGGTGGGCGCGGGGCCAATTGGCTGCGAACTGGCGCAGGCGTTGGCGCGGCTGGGCTCGACCGTAACCATGGTGGAGCAAGGCCCGCGCGTGTTGCCGCGCGAAGACGCCGAGGTGTCGCAAGCCGTGGCCGAGGCCTTGCACGCCGACGGTGTGCGGCTGCACGGTGAGCACCAGGCGTGCGCGGTACACCGGCGTGCCCAAGGTTACGTGCTTGAGGTAGCCGCTGGCTCGCAGCACAAGGAACTGCCGTTTGATTTGTTGGTGTTTGCCGTGGGGCGGGCGCCACGCACGGCAGGGTATGGGCTGGAGGCGCTGGGGCTGAGCGGTGCGCGCGCGGTGCAAACCGACGACCATTTGCAAACGGCGTGCCCCACGGTGTTTGTGGCCGGTGACGCCACCGGCCGCCAGCCGTTTACGCACGCTGCGGCGCACCAGGCATGGCACGCGGCGGTCAACGCCTTGTTTGGCTGGGTGTGGCGGGTGCCCTTGCAAGACCAGCCCATGCCCGCCGTTACCTTTACCGACCCCGAGGTAGGCCGCGTGGGGCTTAATGAGGCACAAGCCCAGGCGCAAGGTTTACGCTTCGAGGTCACGCGGTACGACTTGGCCGAGCTTGACCGCGCCATTACCGATGGCCAAACCCAAGGCTGGATAAAGGTGCTTACCGTACCCGGCAAAGACAAAATTCTTGGCGTCACGTGGGTGGGGGCGCACGCCGGCGAGGGCTTGGCTGAATTTGCTCTGGCCATGCGGCATGGGCTGGGCTTGGGTGCGGTGTTGCGCACCGTGCACGCTTACCCCACATGGTCAGAGGCGGCCAAGGCCACCGCCGGACGCTGGCGTCAGGCGCATGCCCCGCGCCTGCTGCTGCGCCTGCTGCAAGCCGTGCACCACTGGCGTCGCCGCTAGCGGCGGCCCACTTGCATCAGCGCCTGGGTGGGGCTGGGGCCTCGCACCTCGCCCACCACGGCGGCGTGCACATAGCCTGCGGCGCGCAGGGCCGTCACGCAGGCGTCGGCCCGTGCCGCGGGCACACTCGCCAGCAGGCCGCCGGCTGTTTGGGGGTCAAAGCCCAGTTGCACCCAGGCCTCGTCCAGGGTGGGGTCAATGGTCATGGCGTGGCGCCTTTCGGCGTTGGCCGGCTGCAGTGAGCTGCGCACGCCGGCCTCAAGGCACGCCATGGCCCCGGGCAGGGCGGGTACTTGGTCCATCCACAAGGCCACGGCGTGACCCGAGGCTTGTGCCATCTCAAGGGCGTGGCCTAACAAGCCAAAACCCGTCACGTCGGTGCAGCCGGTGGCGCCCATCTCGCGCAACACGCTGGCGGCTTGTTGGTTGCTTTGCCGCATATGCGCCAAGGCTTCGTCTAGCCACCAGCCGGTGGCTTGGCCCAAGGCGTGCGCGGCCCACAACGCGCCGGTGCCTAGGGGCTTGGTTAGCACCAGTGCTTGTGTGGGTTGCAGCCCACCCTTGCGGGTGGCGTGCGCCATGTGATCCGCCAACCAACCATTCACCACAAAGCCCACGCCCAGTTCGGCCCCTTCGGCGGTGTGTCCACCCACCAGTGCGCAATCGGCTTGGTTGAGCACGGTTAACGCACCGTGCATCAGCAAGCGCAAGGTGTCTTCGGTTTGCTGTGGCAAACCGGCAGGCAGCGTAACGATGGCTTGCGCGCTTTGCGGCGTGGCGCCCATGGCGTACAGGTCGCCCAGGGCGTGGTTGGCCGCCACCTGGCCCAGGGCAAAAGGGTCGTCGGTGAAGGCGCGAAAAAAGTCCACACTTTGCACCATCACGTGTTGCGCGGGCACGGCCATCACGGCCGCGTCGTCGCGCTGCGCCAAGCCCACCCGCACGTCAGCGCGCGCCACCGGCTCTAGGCCGCGCAGGGCGCGTTGCAGCACATCGGCGCCCACCTTGGCACCGCAGCCACCGCAGCGCATGGCTTGGGCTTGCGCCAGGGCGTGTGCTTCATCGCCAGCCAGGGCAAGCGTGGGTAAGGGCCGGGCCGTTGGCTGGTTGGGTGGCATCGCGGGCAGTTGAGTAAAGCGTTGCATAAAGCGCCGGTCAAGCCACACCTTCCAGCGCCACACCCAGGCGCCGTGGGCAAACCACCACCCGCGCGAGGCCACGGCGTGCTTGGGGCCCGTGCCCAGCAGAGCCAGCCAACGCCGCTGCGGCCGATACGCCCGAGGCGCCTGACCGCGCAGCACCCGCTGCAAATTGCGCGCCAGCGGCCCACCCATGCGCACAGCAAACACGCCCGCCTTGGCCAGCGGGGGCTGCCCCAAACTGGCCACGTCGCCGCAGGCAAACACGCGGTCGTCGCTTAGGGTTTGCAACGTGGGGCGGACTCGAATAAAGCCCTGCGCATCGAGTTCCAACCCAGTGTCTGCCAGCCACGCCGCGCCCTTTGCCTGGGTTGCCCAAAGCGTGTGGGCACTGGGCAGTACCTCACCACTGGCTAGCCGCAGTTGCTGGGCTTGCACCTCGGCCACGGCCGCTCCGGTGTGCAGGGTAATGTCGTGTTGCGCCAGCAATCGGGCCATGTAGCCGCGCACCCTGGCGTTGTGCGTGGGCAGCACGGTGGCGCTGTCGGTTACCAAGGCAAAGCGCAAATCATGCGGGTTATGGCCACGCTGCTGGCGCTCTCGGCGCAGGCGATGCGCCATGGCCAGCACCAGTTCCACACCACCGGCACCACCACCCACCACCGTTATCACCCCTGGCGCGCGCGCCTGCACCTGGGTGTGCAGCAAACGGCGCCACGCCGCGTCAAAGGCGGCGATGGGCTTAACTGGTATGGCGTGGGCGCGGGCGCCAGGCACGGCGTCTAGGTTGGGGGCCGAGCCCACGTTTAGGCTGAGCAGGTCGTAGCGCAGTTCGGGGTATTGCGCACACCGCACGGTTTGCGCGGCCCGGTCAAGCCCCACGGCTTCGTCACCCACAAACCGCGCGCCACAGCGTTGGGCCAGTTGCCGCAGGTCAATGTGCACCGCATCAAACCCATGGTGCCCGGCAAGGTAGCCCGGCAACATGCCCGAGTAGGGTGCGTGGCTGGGCTTGGCCAGCAGCGTCAGCCGCACCCCAGCCATGGGCCGCATGGCAAACGCCCGCAGCACCTGCACATGCGCGTGGCCACCGCCAACCAGCACCACGTCTCTAAGTACCGGATTGCTTGCTATTAAATTCATTCTTTAGAATTCTTATTGTCCATTAAATGCCGTATAAGCAGTACATTAATACGCAAAAATGACTCGCCACGCGCCCCCCAATGCCCAGACCACTGGTGCCTGCCGTGCCAGCGTCACTATAAACGGCGTGACCCTTGAATGTGAGGGGCAGGCCCAGTTTGTGCAGCGCACCGTGGCCCTGTGGCTGCAGCGCGTAAATGCCCCTGCGCCGGCGGTTCGACCGACCAACCAAGCCTTGGCGTTGGCACCGCCCGCCGCGCCGGTGCCGGTGCGACCCCTAGCCGACTTGGCCGCCTTGGTTCAGCCGCGCCACCAACGCGACTGGGTGGCCTTGGTGGCCGCGTATTTGCACTTCGTGCTGGGGCAAACCCGCTTTACGCGGCAAGACTTGCTTGCCCACGTGCACACCCTTGGCGATGCAACCATCAACCGGCGCTTCTCCAACAACCTAAGCAAAACATTGGGTGTCATGCAGCGCCGCGGCACCTTGCTGTACGAGCCCCAGCAGGGCACCTACGCCTTGTCGTACCAGGCTGCCCGCTCGCTATACCCCCAGGTGGCGCAACCCCAGCACGCAGGCCCGATGGCGCTGGCGGCTTAGGCCTGCCGCGCCGTGTATAGTGAGACATCGTCGCTGAAAACACCACGCCATGAGCCACTATTCATCACCGTTTGAAATCCACGTGCATGGCGATATCCCTTTGCGTCCTGATGTCAGCACCAGCCAACTCGAAGAAGCCTTGCGCCCACTGTGGCACTACGCCTCGGCCAACGGGTTGGCCGAGGGCGCAACCAGCCTGTACCAAGAAGAGCCCGGCATCGCGCACGACGTGGCCGAATCGGTGCTGCGCCTGTGCTGGACGGTGGCGGGCGATCAAGACTTTCGCGCCGTAATGGAAGACGCGTGCAGCGGCCTCAACGAGCTCACCACCGAGGGCGCCGCCATCGAGGTGTCTTTTTACGACACCGAGTTTGACGAAGAAGAAGCCCACGAAGACGAGCAAGCGCGCGACGACTTTTTGATGTGCTTTGTCGGCCCCACGCCGCAAGCCATTTTGCAGGTGCAGCGCGACATGCTGGTGCAAGACGTGGTGCAAACCATGGAGCGCCACTTTGACGCCTCTGAACTGGGCGCGGTGGTGTACGCCATTGACGACTTGTTTCGCCAGCGCTATGAGGCACTTCAGCACAGCATGTCATGGGGCCGCGCCGCGCCGCGTCCCAGAGGCGGCGGCCCGGGCGGTGGGGGCCGAGGCGGGCGCAAACCCCGCCACTTGCACTAGCCGGTTAAGCGGCGGTCACCGCAATATTTTTAAATTCGCCGCTGGCGATGCGTTTTTGCCACGCTGCCGGCCCGGTGATGTGCGCGCTGTCACCGGTGCTGTCTACGGCCACAGTCACCGGCATGTCTTGCACGTCAAATTCGTAAATGGCTTCCATGCCCAAGTCGTCAAACGCCAGCACGCGCGCGCCCTTGATTGCCTTTGAAACCAAGTAAGCCGCGCCGCCCACGGCCATGAGGTAGGCGCTGCCGTGGCGCTTAATGGCGTCAATGGCCTCTGGGCCGCGCTCGGCCTTGCCAATCATGCAGCCCAGGCCAGTTTGGGCCAGCATCGTCTCGGTAAATTTGTCCATACGGGTTGAGGTGGTTGGCCCGGCAGGCCCCACCACCTCGTCGCGCACCGGGTCCACCGGCCCCACGTAGTAAATGCCGCGGTTGGCAAAATCCACTGGCAAGGGCTCGCCTTTGGCCAGCATGTCTTGAATGCGCTTGTGTGCGGCGTCCCGCCCAGTTAGCAACTTGCCGTTGAGCAACAAGGTTTGCCCGGCGCGCCACGAGGCCACCTCTTCACGCGTTAAGGCGTTCATGTCCACGCGCTTGCTTTGGGCCGTGTTGGGCACCCATGCCACGTCGGGCCACAGGTCAAGGCTGGGCGGGTCAAGGTACACCGGGCCCGAGCCATCCAGCACAAAGTGCGCGTGGCGCGTGGCGGCGCAGTTGGGAATCATGGCCACTGGCTTGCTGGCCGCATGGGTGGGGTGCATGTGAATTTTTACGTCCAGCACCGTGGTGAGGCCGCCCAAGCCCTGCGCCCCAATACCCAGGGCGTTAACCTTGTCATGAATTTCCAAGCGCAGTTCTTCCACCTGCGTTAGCGCTTGACCTTGCGCCGATTTTTGCTGCAGCTGGTACATGTCCAAGTCTTCCATCAGCGCTTCTTTGGCCATCAGGGCCGCCTTTTCGGCCGTGCCGCCAATGCCAATGCCCAACATACCCGGCGGGCACCACCCCGCGCCCATGGTGGGTACGGTTTTGAGTACCCAATCGACCACGCTGTCGCTGGGGTTGAGCATGACCAGTTTGGACTTGTTCTCGCTGCCGCCGCCTTTGGCCGCCACCGTCACTTCAACCGTGTTGCCGGGCACCATTTGTGTAAACACCACCGCGGGGGTGTTGTCACGCGTGTTTTTGCGGGCAAATTGCGGGTCGGCCACCACACTGGCGCGCAGGGTGTTGTCGGGGTGGTTGTAGCCACGGCGCACGCCTTCGTTAATCGCGTCTTCTAGGCTGCCGGCAAAGCCCTGCCATTGCACATCCATGCCCACCTTAAGAAACACGTTCACAATGCCCGTGTCTTGGCATATGGGGCGGTGGCCAAGTGCGCTCATTTTGCTGTTGGTCAAAATTTGCGCCATGGCGTCTTTGGCCGCCGGTGACTGCTCACGGGCATAGGCGCGCGCCAAGTGTTCGATGTAGTCGCTCGGGTGGTAATAGCTGATGTACTGCAGCGCGGCCGCAACCGATTCGATCAGGTGTTCGGGGGTGATGACGGTAGGTTTCATGGCGCCACATTCTAAGGTGCCGAGGTTGGCTTTTTGGCCGCAAAAAAAGGGAGCCAAGGCTCCCTTTGGGGTTGCGCGGCCTGCCGGTTACTTAACCGACAACACCCACTGTGCCAGTTTTTTGGCCTCGGCATCGGACACCTGTGGGTTGGCAGGCATCGGAATCGCACCCCACACGCCCGCGCCACCTTTCATGATTTTGAGGGCCAGTTTGTCAACGGCGGCGCCGTCACCCTTGTACTTGGCGGCAACGTCTTTGTACGAGGGCCCCACCAGTTTTTTGTCCACGGCGTGGCAGGCCATGCAGTTTTTCGCTTGGGCCAGTGCCGCGTCCGCCATGGCAGCGCCCGCGTAGCCGGTGATAAGAAGTGAAGCGATCAGCAGTTTTTTCATGGTGTTCAAGCACTTAAACATGGGGTTAAAACAAATCCAGCACCGCGCCACGGCTGGCGCTGGACGCATTGTGCGCGAATTTTGCCTGAACCCCTCGGGTGTATCGAGGGGTAGGGGCTTGCCAGGCGGCGCGCCGCTTGGCCAGCTCATCGTCGCTTACGTCCAGGTGCAATTGCAGTTGATGCGCATCGATGGTGATGGTGTCGCCTTCATGAACCAAGGCAATGGTGCCCCCCGCGGCGGCTTCAGGCGCCACGTGGCCTACCACCATGCCCCAGGTGCCACCAGAGAAGCGGCCATCGGTAATCAAACCCACACTCTCGCCAAGGCCAGCACCAATTAGGGCGCCGGTGGGGGCCAGCATCTCGGGCATGCCCGGCCCCCCTTTGGGTCCAAGGTAGCGCAGCACCATTACGTCGCCGGCCACAATCTTGCCGTCCAAAATGGCTTTAAGGGCCGACTGTTCATCGTCAAACACACGCGCGGGGCCGGTAATGACAGGGTTTTTCAGGCCAGTAATTTTGGCCACCGCCCCTTCGGGGGACAAGTTGCCCTTAAGAATCGCCAGGTGGCCTTGCGGGTACAACGCTTGGGTGATGGGGCGAATCACGGTTTGCCCCGCCGGGGGCGCATCGGGCACGTCGGCCAACACCTCGGCAATGGTTTGCCCGGTAATGGTTAGGCAGTCGCCGTGCAGCAAGCCGGCGTTGAGCAAAATTTTCATGACCTGTGGAATGCCGCCGGCGCGGTGCAAGTCCACCGCCAAATACTGCCCGCTGGGTTTTAGGTCACAAATCACTGGCACCTTTTGCCGCATGCGCTCAAAGTCGTCTATCGTCCACTGCACTTCAGCGGCGTGGGCAATAGCCAAAAAGTGCAACACCGCGTTGGTGCTGCCACCGGTGGCCATGATCACAGCCACGGCGTTCTCAATGGCTTGCTTGGTCACGATGTCGCGCGGCTTAATGCCTTTGCGCACCGCCTCAACCAGCACCTTGGCCGAGGCCTGGGCCGAGTTTTGTTTTTCGTCGTGCGGGTTGGCCATGGTTGACGAGTAGGGCAGCGACATGCCCATGGCCTCAAACGCGCTGGACATGGTGTTGGCGGTGTACATGCCACCGCACGAGCCGTTGCCCGGAATCGCTTTTTGCTCGATTTCTTTTAGGTCGGTGTCGCTGAGCTTGCCAGCGGCGTTTTGCCCTACCGCTTCGAACACGCTCACGATGTTGATGTCTTTGCCTTGAAACACGCCCGGCAAAATGGTGCCGCCGTACACGTACACGGCGGGTACGTTGGCGCGCAATATTCCCATCATGCCGCCGGGCATGTTTTTGTCGCAGCCACCAATCACAATCACGCCGTCCATCCACTGGCCTTGCACGCAGGTCTCAATGCAGTCGCTAATGACTTCGCGACTCACCAGCGAGTACTTCATGCCTTCGGTGCCCATGGCCATGCCGTCCGATATGGTGGGCACGCCAAACAGTTGTGGGTTGCCGCCGGCCTCGCGCACGCCCGCTTCGGCCGCGTCTGCCAAGCGCTGCAGACCGGCGTTACACGGGGTGATGGTGCTGTGCCCGTTGGCAATGCCAATCATGGGTTTGCCAAAGTCCCCCTCGGTGTAACCCAGGGCGTAGTACATCGAGCGGTTGGGGGCGCGGCTCTTGCCTTCGGTGATGTTGGCGCTGCGCAGCTTGCGGGGTGAGGTATCGGTCATGTTGAATCACTGGCCCATCAAAACAATGACCGCCGATTGTAGGGCGGCTTGATGGGACGAATGGAGCGCCCAGGCGGGCCGGTAGCCCATAAAATAAAACCATGTTGGTACATCCGCAGTTTGACCCCATCGCCCTGGCCATTGGCCCTGTGGCGTTGCACTGGTACGGCCTTATGTATGCCGTGGCGTTTTTGTCTTTTGTTGCCGTGGGCAAGCATCAGGTGGCCCGCATGGCGGCATGGCCGCCGCCCCTGGATGCGCGATGGCAACGGCACGACCCCGACGACATGCTGGTCTGGGGCATGTTGGGCGTGGTGCTGGGCGGGCGCCTGGGGTACGTGTTGTTTTATCAGCCAGTGTTTTATGCCGAGCACCCGGCACAAATCGTTGCCGTGTGGCAAGGCGGCATGAGTTTTCACGGCGGGCTCATTGGCGTGCTGTTGGCCCTGGCGTGGTACGCGCACCGGCGTGGGCTGGCGTTTTTTCAGGTCATGGATTTTGTGGCACCGTGCGTGCCGCTGGGCTTGGCCGCTGGCCGCTTGGGTAACTTTATTAATGGCGAGTTGTGGGGCCGCGTGGCGGATCCTTCATTGCCCTGGGCCATGGTGTTTCCACAGGTCGACTCACAACCGCGCCACCCCTCGCAGCTTTACCAAATGGCGCTCGAGGGGGTGTTGCTGTTTGTGGTGTTGTGGTGGTTTGCCCGGCGTCCGCGCCCGGTGGGGCAGGTTTCGGCGGTGTTTTTAATGGGCTACGGCGTGCTGCGTTTTGTGGCCGAGTACTTTCGCCAGCCCGACAGCTACCTAGGCCTGCTCTCGCTTGGCCTAAGCATGGGGCAATGGTTAAGCTTGCCTATGGTGGTGGCGGGGGCGCTGCTGTGGCGCCATGCGGCGCGCCGCGCTGCCACGCCGTAAGTGCCACGCCCAACAGCGCCAGCCCCAGTGCGGCGATTTGGGCAGCGGTCATGGTCTCGCCCAGTACCCCCACACCCACGGCTGCGGCAGATACCGGCAACCACACCGTAAACACCCCGGCCTGGTTGGCCGGCACATGGCGCAAGCCGGCAATCCAAAGCCAAACGGTGCCCACGCTGGCGGCCAGCGCATAAAACACCAGCAACCCCCACTCGGGTGGGCCCATCACACCAAGCGAATACCCCGGCAGCAGCCACAGCGCCACGGGGGTGCAAAGCGCCAGGCCCCACAGGTTAATCAGTGCCGCCACGCGGCGCGGACGCAAATGGCCGGCCAGTTGTTTGCCAATCACGGCGTAAGCGGCCTCGCAGCACACCGCACCAAACACCAACAGGTTGCCCAACCACGCATGGGGGTAGGTGGCATCGGTGTGCACGTTGCCTTGCGCCGCATACCACGCAATGCCCACCGCGGCCAAGCCAATGGCCAGTAGCGTTTGGCGGGTAAGTACCTCGCGCAAAAACACGCGGCTTAGCAGCGCCACCATGGCCGGAATAAACGCCAAAATCACCCCCGCGTTGCTGGCCGTGGTGAGCGAGACGCCAAACAGCATGAGCAGCGAAAACAAAAAGTTACCCAGCAGCGAATCCAAAAAAACCAGCCACTTCAATCGGGCTGTAAGCGCCGGCTCGTCAACGGGTTTGCGCAGCCACGGCAGCATGGCCACCGCGGCGATGCCAAAACGCAGCCACGCCACCAACAGCACGGGCAGCAGCGCCACCAGCGGCTTAGCCAGCGCCACGTACGCCCCCACCAGCGCCATGCTGGCGCTCAGGGCGGCGTAGCCAACCCAGCGCGTGGGCGCTTTATTGCACATCACGGAAATTGCTTTTCACAATATAAAACGCTGCGGGCAATCGCGACGCCTTTGGTTTCTCATGGTGAAAAACCAGTTTTCGTATGGCGAAAATAAACTCGTAGGTCATTGAAATACAACAAGAAAAAATTTACTCTTATATAAGACACAAGAGTCAAACAGGTCTTATATAAGATATATCATTACCCCATCGTTTTAACCTTGCATGGAGTCACCGCATGAGCCAACCCACCCGCCAACAAGCCATTGATGCACTGCAAAAAGACTGGGACACCAACCCGCGCTGGCGTGGCGTGAAGCGCGGCTACAGTGCCACCGATGTGGTGCGCCTGCGTGGCAGTGTAGCCATTGAGCACACGCTGGCCCAGCGTGGCGCCGAGCGGTTGTGGGCGCGCATCAACGGTGGCGCCAAAAAAGGCTACGTTAATGCGTTTGGCGCCATCAGCGCCGGGCAGGCCATGCAGCAGGCCAAAGCTGGGCTCGAGGCGGTGTACCTTTCGGGTTGGCAGGTGGCCGCAGACGGCAACACCAGCGAAACCATGTACCCCGACCAGTCGCTGTATGCCTACGACTCGGTGCCGGCCATGGTGCGCCGCATCAACAACACCTTTAAACGCGCCGACGAAATTCAGTGGGCGCGAGGCATTGACCCAACCGACCCGGCGTTTATTGACTACTTTTTGCCCATCGTGGCCGACGCCGAAGCCGGCTTTGGCGGTGTCCTCAACGCCTTTGAGCTCATGAAAAACATGATCACCGCAGGTGCTGCCGGCGTGCACTTTGAAGACCAACTCGCCGCCGTAAAAAAATGCGGCCACATGGGCGGCAAGGTGCTGGTGCCCACCCAAGAGGCTGTAGAAAAGCTGGTGGCGGCGCGCTTTGCGGCGGACGTCATGGGGGTGCCCACCATCGTGCTGGCGCGCACCGACGCCGAGGCCGCCAACCTTATTACCTCAGACCACGACGCCAACGACCAGCGCTTTTTAACTGGCGAGCGCACGGCTGAGGGCTTTTTCCGCGTAAAAAATGGTTTGGAGCAAGCCATCAGCCGCGGCGTGGCCTACGCGCCGTATGCCGACTTGGTGTGGTGCGAAACCGGCACCCCCGACCTGGGCTTTGCCCGCGAGTTTGCCCAGGCCGTGCACGCCGAGTGCCCGGGCAAGCTGTTGTCGTACAACTGCAGCCCCTCGTTTAACTGGCGCAAAAACCTAGACGAAAAAACCATTGCCGCGTTCCAAGACGAACTCAGCGCCCTGGGCTACAAGTTCCAGTTCATCACCCTGGCGGGTATCCACATCAACTGGTACAACACCTTCCAGTTTGCGCATGCTTACGCAGGCGGCGAGGGCATGAAGCACTACGTTGAAATGGTGCAAGAGCCCGAGTTTGCCGCACGCGAGCAGGGCTACACGTTTGTGTCGCACCAGCAAGAGGTGGGGGCCGGCTACTTCGACGACGTCACCACCGTGATTCAAGGTGGGCAGTCGAGTGTGAAGGCCTTAACCGGCTCCACCGAAGAAGAGCAGTTTCACTGATTCACCGGCCCGTTGGGCGCGCCCCGCGCGGGCCGTCCGACCATCCCAGCCCCCGGCCTGCATGCGGGGGCTTTTTTAATTTGGCGAGCACCAAGAGTGCAAAACCAAAGTGACAGTAAGTTTTGGGCGAGTAACTGTAAATTCAGCCGAATTATCGTTGGCGGGGTAAATAAGCCAATAACTAAATGTCATTTGGAGCTCTACGGATGGGTGCGCTCGAATCGCCAGTGATCGACTTTCATGTCCACAACCTTGAGCCTATGGTGTTTGAGGCCTCTCGCAATAAGACTGTGTTTACGGGTTTCGGTGCCAATCCAGTGAGCGAGCCGAGGCCAGGCGCGAAGCAACTCATGGAGCGGATGTTCCGCCCGGAAGCAATTCTGGAGGACATGGACCAACGAGGTATCGACATGTCAGTCGTTACGTCGAGTACGGTAATCCAAGGCACCTCATGGGCAAATGCGCAGGACGACTTGGGATATTGTCGGAGGTGCAACGACCAAGCGATGAGTTGGGCAGAGCAACACCCGAGTCGATTGATACCTAGCATGGTGCTGCCGTTGCAAGAACCGGATTTGGCGATGCAGGAGTTGTGGCGGTGCTCTGAAAATGGAAGGGTGCGGGTAATCAATGCATCGTCCAGTTACAAAGGGATATACCTGGGTGACGCCTGTTATTCCGATTTTTGGTCTGCAGTGGCAGAGCAGGAATTGGTCGTGTGGGTCCACCCGGAGGGGGTCCGAGACCCGTGGTTTCAGTCCTTTGGACTTTGGAACTCGCTGGGTCAGTCAATTGAGGAAACCAAGTGCATGGCCTCCCTGATATACGGTGGTGTGATGCACCGTCACCCTGATATTCGGATCGTTATGGCTCACGGTGGTGGTTACTTTCCGCACTACATGGGGCGTTTGGATCGAAATGCGGTCAACCGGCCAGACTCAGTGAGAAATATCGATGGGTTGGCACCAAGCACTTTTTTGCGACATTTTTATTACGACACTTGCGTCTATGACCCCGAGGTATTGCGGGTGCTGTTGGAAAGGGTTGGCCCCGATCGATTGATTATGGGAAGCGATTACCCAGTCGGCGAGTCGGACCCTGTGGCTTGGCTGCGCCGTTGCGGTGTGCAGGGTGAAGATTTATCGGCCATCGCCGGGGGTAACGCTGCTGAGCTAATCGGGTTAACTCACTGAGCAATCGAGGCGCATTCATGACACACGCATCGTCGAAAATAGCGGGTCTACGAAGCGTAGCTCTGTACGTGCCCGACATCGCGAAAGCCGAGGCCTTTTATACCCAAATATGGCACCTTCGAGTGGCTGCACGGTCTTCGGATGGACTGTACTTGCGCGGCACCGGTGCGGACCACCACGTGTTGTCACTGCATCCATCTACGCTACCTGTCCAGGTTCGTGACGTAACCCTAACCGCTCGGTCTAGGGTCGTTTTAGACCAAGTGGCGGCCTGTGCGCCAACAGCAGGTGCCACGGTGGTGAGGGCGCCACAAGCCAACCCTGAGCCAGACGGGGGGCATCAAGTGGTGATAAAGGATCCGGACGGCCGTATCTTCCGCGTGATTTACGGTGCCCGTGAGCATGTCGATTGCCAACCCCGCACCGATCATCCGACGCGCTTGGCTCATGCTGTACTAAACAGCCACAACGCCGATGCCTCACGGGCATTTGTGGAACAAGTATTTGACTTCTCCTTAGCCGATCGAACCCGCATCATGGCATTCATGCGCTGCAATGACGATCATCACAGCGTGGCTTTTGGCGTGACGGACAACGATGCGCTTAATCACATCGCTTTTCTTATGCCGGATCTTGAGTCTGTGATGCGAGGCGGTGGTCGTATGCGTGACGCGGGATATCCGATTGAATGGGGCCCCGGCCGCCATGGGCCAGGCAACAATGTTTTTAACTACTTTGTGGGGCCGTTTGGAGAGGTCATCGAATACACCGCTGAGGTACAACAGGTCACCGACAGTTACGTGGCGCGTTATCCTCAGGACTGGCAATGGCCGCCAGGGCGGGTTGATCAGTGGGGCATTTCATCGCCGCCGAGTCAGCGCCTCAAGCAGGCTCAACAAAACGTTTTTTTCCAGACGGTGTCGTTTTGAGTCTGTTCTACGATCTGGCCGTGGTGGGACTGGGCCCCACTGGTTTGGTTGCGGCAAGTTTGCTGGGACAAGCAGGCTGGCGGGTGGCGGCATTCGAGCAGCAACTGCAGGTCTATGACAAGCCGCGCGCAATCTCTTTCGATCATGAAATCGCTCGTATCTTCCAACAACTGGGAGTATGGGAAGCAATTGAGCCACACACTGAGCCTTTCACAGACTCTGTCTACTACGGTGTAGACGGCGACATCATTAAACGCATGTCAACGGTAGGCCCGCCATACCCCTTGGCACATTGGCCATCGATGGTTTTTTCGCAACCTGCAGTCGAAGGGGTTTTACGCGACCACGTTCAGGGAATACCAGGCGTGAATTGTTTTTTTGGCCACCGTGCGAAACTCGTCGGTCAAGATGAGCAGGGCGTGACGCTGATGGACGAAGGCGCTGAAGTGCAGATACAGGCGCGCTACCTCATAGCGTGTGATGGCGCGTCCAGCGGTATTCGGCAGCAACTGGCGTTGTCTTTGAAAGATTTACATTTCGACGAGCCTTGGTTGGTGATCGATGTATTGGTGAACGATAGTGGCCTGGCGAAATTACCTTCAACCAGTGTGCAATATTGTCGACCGGAGCGGCCCGCCAGCTATTTGATTTGTCCGGGACGCCATAGGCGGTGGGAAATCGCCATTCATCCTGATGAAGATGCCTCGGCCTTGGCCACACCGGAGGGTGCTTGGAGTATGTTGCAGCCTTGGATCACGCCTGAGGATGGGACTTTATGGCGCCAGGCGGCCTATCGGTTTCACGCGCTGGTTGCAAAACGCTGGCGGCAGGGAAGGGTATTTATTGCCGGCGACGCAGCCCATCAACAACCGCCATTTTTAGGGCAGGGTATGTGCCAAGGACTTCGCGACACGGCGAATTTGAGTTGGAAGCTTGATGCCGTGTTACGCGGATACGCAAGCCCAACGTTGCTCGATACCTACGGGAGCGAACGGGGTGGACATGTTGAAGCGTTGACCACACGAATCAAACATATTGGGGAGTTAATTGGTGAACGTGACGTGGCAGCTGCACGCATCCGTGACCAAGCGTTACTGGAACCACACGGGGGACTCGTCCCCAGTACCCCCCGTCAAGACGTTCAGCCCCCATTGACCGACGGGTTACTTGCCACTCCCGTGCACC
>JAYPEA010000033.1:0-19457 GCA_038125525.1 Burkholderiaceae bacterium
CTTTCTTCTCTTTCATCTCCACCTCGGTGGCGGCGCCCACTTTAATCACGGCCACACCGCCAGCAAGCTTGGCTACGCGCTCTTGCAGCTTCTCGCGGTCGTAGTCGCTGGTGGCTTCTTCGATTTGCACACGAATTTGCTTCACGCGCGCCTCAATGTCGTCACCCTTGCCGTTGCCGTCGATGATGGTGGTGTTTTCTTTACCCACTTCCACGCGCTTGGCTTCGCCCAGGTCAGCCAGCGTAACTTTCTCAAGCGTCATGCCCACTTCTTCGGCAATCACCTTGCCGCCGGTCAAAATGGCGATGTCTTCGAGCATGGCCTTGCGGCGGTCGCCAAAGCCAGGTGCCTTCACCGCGCACACCTTTAAGATGCCACGAATCGAGTTCACCACCAACGTGGCCAGGGCCTCGCCCTCAATGTCTTCGGCAATGATGAGCAGCGGACGGCTGGACTTGGCCACCTGCTCCAGCGTGGGCAGCAGGTCACGGATGTTGCTGACTTTTTTGTCGTGCAACAACACGTAGGGGTTCTCCAGAATCGCCACTTGCTTGTCGGGGTTGTTAATAAAGTAGGGCGAGAGGTAACCGCGGTCAAACTGCATGCCCTCAACCACGTCGAGTTCGTTGTCCAGGCTCTTGCCGTCTTCAACGGTGATCACGCCTTCTTTGCCCACTTTGTCCATGGCGTCGGCAATGATTTTGCCAATCGACTCGTCGCTGTTGGCCGAAATCGTGCCCACTTGAGCGATTTCTTTGCTGGTGGTGGTGGCCTTAGAGGCCTTTTGCAATTGCGCCACCAAGGCAGCCACGGCTTTGTCGATGCCGCGCTTGAGGTCCATCGGGTTCATGCCCGCGGCCACGTACTTCATGCCCTCGCGCACGATGGACTGAGCCAACACGGTGGCGGTGGTGGTGCCGTCGCCGGCGTTGTCGCTGGTTTTAGAGGCTACCTCTTTAACCATTTGTGCGCCCATGTTTTGGAGCTTGTCTTTGAGCTCAATTTCTTTGGCTACGGACACGCCGTCTTTGGTTACCGTGGGGGCGCCAAACGAACGCTCGAGCACCACGTTGCGGCCTTTGGGGCCTAGGGTGACCTTGACCGCGTTGGCCAACACGTTAACGCCTTCGACCATGCGGGCGCGGGCGTCGCCGCCAAACACTACATCTTTTGCTGCCATGTTATGAATTCCTTCCTAAAACTGAATTACTTCTCGACCACTGCGAACAAGTCGTCTTCTTTCATGACGAGCAATTCGTCGCCGTCAACCTTGACGGTTTGGCCGCTGTATTTGCCAAACAACACGCGGTCGCCCACCTTGACCGACACCGGGGCCAACTCGCCCTTGTCGTTTTTGCGGCCCGGGCCCACGGCTAAGATTTCGCCTTGATCGGGTTTTTCGGCGGCGTTGTCGGGAATCACAATGCCCGAAGCGGTTTTGGTTTCGTTTTCCAGACGTTTGACGATCACACGATCGTGCAAAGGACGAAGTTTCATTGCATCTCCTGATTGAGAGAAAAGAGCCAAAAAACAACCCGTAAGAACAACCCCTGGCTGGTGCCGGTGGCTTGCTCATCGGTCGGGCAGATGGGTTTTGTTAGCACTCATCTGCTTCGAGTGCTAATGATAAGGCCGTTGAGCCAATTTTCAAGACGACATTAGGGGAAAACCCTTCAAATAAGGGGGCATTGACGCGCGTGGGTTGCCTTATATACTGTACAAAAAAACAGTATTTGTTCCCATGAACCGGTTATCTTCGTTTTCTGATGTGGCTGGGCTTGCCCAGTCGTTGTCGTGCCATTGGGCGCACGCGGCGCAGGCGCCGTTGGCCGCCAGCACCGGGTTGCCTGCCCTGGATGCTGCCTTGTCCGCCGGCGGGTGGCCGCAGGCCGGGGTGATTGAATTGCTGCAAAGCCAGCCCGGCATGGGCGAGTGGCAGTTGGTGTTGCCGCGTTTGCAGGCATTGCAGCAAGCCCATCTTGGCCAAGGGCAGGTGGCGCTGGTGGCGCCACCGCACGAGCCGTTGATTCAGGCGTTGCATGGCCACGGGCTAGACACCACTGGGCTGTTGCTGCTGCGCCCGCCCGGTGCGCAGCAAGCGGCGTGGGCCACCGAGCAATTGCTGCGCTGCCCCGAGGTGGCGGCGGTGTTGGCGTGGCTGCCACAGATCACGCGTGAGGGGTTGCGCCGTTTGCAGCGCAGCGCACGCCACGCGCAACGCCCGCTGTGGTTGTGGCGTGCGCCGCAGGCCAGGCATCAGCCCTCGCCGGCGCCGTTGCGTTTGTGGCTGCAAGGCTTAGAGGTAAGCGCAACGCACGGCGCGCGCTTGCGGCTGCAGGTACTCAAGCAGCTTGGTGGGCCGCGTGGGGCCGAGCTCACGCTTAGCCTAACGGCGCCCTGGCAGGCGTGGCTGCAGGCCAGTGCCCGTCAGCGTGCGCGCTGGCATGCCGCCCTTACCACCACCGAGGAGACCGCCCATGACATGGTGGGCACTGCGCCCGTGGCCGCAGCCGCCTAAGGCGCAGGGCTCGGCCCCCATGGGTTGGGACGCCTTGGCCCACTGGGCCTTGGGGTGGACGCCCGACGTGTACCGTTTGCCTGAAGCCTTGGTGTTGCACGCCATGCCAGCGGCGCGTTTGTGGGGCGGGGCGCGCGCCTGGTGGGCTCAGATGCAAAGCCAACTGCACGGCTTGGGTGGATGGGCGCAGGTGGGCGTGGGCGACACCCCGTGGCAGGCGCAGGCGCGTTTGCTGCTGGCCGCGGTGGCTCAGACGCGTGGCCCGCACGAGGGCGCCTCGTGGCACGCTCAGCCCGCGGCCGACGCGTTACCCCTGTGGACGCTGCCGTGTTGGGACACCCACGGCGCGGCGTGGCAAGCGCTGGGCTTGCGGCGCTGGGGTGAGCTGTGCGCCTTGCCCCGAGGCAGCGTGGCCAAGCGTTGGGGCGAGTCCACCGTGCATGCTCTAGATCAAGCCTATGGCCGTCGCCCGCATGGGTTGCTGCGTCTGGTGGCCCCCGCACACTTTGATCAAACCGTGCACTGGGCCGACCCCGTTGACAGCTGGGCGCAATGCACCCAACCCGCACACCACTTGTTGCAGGCCATGGCGCGTTGGCTACAAACGCGTCAGCTTCAAGCCCAGGCTTGCCGCTGGCATGCCCTGCACGAGCGGCCACGAGCGGCCACCCCGGTGGCCGATGCAGTGGACGTACGCATGAGCCACCCCAGCGCCAGCGCCCAAGCGTGGTGGCGATTAACGCAAAGCCACTGGCAAGCACGCCAAACCGCCGCCCCATTGGTGGGGTTGCGGCTAGAGGTGATACAAACACAAGCGGCCTTGGCGCCAAGCCATGACTTGTGGCACGGCACGGGGGCTGCGGTGCAGCAGTCGCTGGGCCTGTTGCTTGACCGCATGCAAGCGCAGTGGGGCAACGCCGCGGTGCAGCAGCTGCAGCCGGCTGCGGCGGCTTTGCCCGAAGCCGCCCAGCGTGCCACCGCCTGGGGCACCCCCAACCCCGCCCCAGTTGCGCCCCCGCCCATGGCCACGGGCCCCATGCCAAGTTGGCTGCTGCGTCCGCCGCTGCGCCTGTGGGTGCAAGGGCACAAGCCTTGGTATCAGGGGCCGCTGCATTTGCTGCTTGGCCCACAGCGTGTGGAGCAAGTGGCGTGGGCCTTGCTTGACGGCGGCGCCAGCCTTGCCCCCAGCGACGCCTGGGTGCAGCGTGACTACTTTGTGGCGCGCAGCGAGCACGCCGGCTTGCTGTGGGTATTTCGCCAGGCTGCGCCCAACGAGGCAAGGCAAAACCGTTGGTACTTACACGGCTGGTTTGCTTAAATGAGCGCCGCGCTTCCGGCTTACGCCGAGTTGGTGTGCCGCAGCCATTTCAGCTTTTTACAAGCGGCTTCGTCGCCCGAGGCTTTGGTGCAACAAGCCCATCGCCTAGGCTACGCGGCACTGGCCTTAACCGATGAGGCCTCGGTTGCGGGGGTGGTGCGCGCCCATGTTGAGGCCCAGCGCTGTGGCCTGCAGCTGCTGCCTGGGGCGCGTTTTGCCTTGCCCAACGGCTGGACGCTGGTGGCCTTGGCGCGTCATCTTGAAGGTTGGACGCAGTTGTGCGCCGCCATCACGCAGGCGCGCATGGCCGCTCCCAAGGGCAGCTACCAGGTGCATGACGACGCACAAGCCTGGGCGCAAGCACTGCCCGGTTGCGAATTGTTGGTCTGGCCCAAACCCTACGCCATTGATGACGCCAACGCCGCCAACCAAGCCGCCGCATGGTTGAGCACGCTGGCCCAAGCCCACCCGGGCGTTAGCCTAATGGCCTGGCGCGGTTTGCAGCTGGACGACGAAAGCTGGCTGGACCAGTTGCAAACCCTGGCTCGTGCCGCGGCCGTGCCCGTGGCCGCCACAGGCGATGTGCGCATGCATCGGCGCGCTGCCAAGCCCTTGCTTGACGTGCTAACCGCCGTGGCCCACCGCACCCCGTTGCAAGCCTGCGGCAACGTGCTGACGGTTAATGCCGCGGCGGCCATGCGCAGCCGTTTGCAACTGCACCGCTTGTATCCCGCCGATTGGCTGGCCCATACCGTGGTGGTGGCACAGCGCTGCAGGTTTGACTTAAACCAGCTGCGTTATCGCTACCCCACCGAAGTCATTCCACCAGGTCAAACCCCCAGCCAAGCCCTAGCGCAACTGACGTGGCAAGGCGCCGCGCAGCGTTACCCCGCAGGCGTACCCGAGTCCGTACAGCAAGCCGTGGCGCATGAACTGGCGCTGATTGCCGAGCTGCGCTACGAAATGTATTTTTTAACCGTACACGACTTGGTGCGCTTTGCCCGTAGCCGCGACATCTTGTGCCAAGGGCGCGGCTCGGCGGCCAATTCGGCGGTGTGTTACTGCCTTGGCATCACCGAGGTTGACCCCACGCGCAGCACCTTGCTGTTTGAGCGCTTCATCAGTCGCGCGCGCAACGAGCCGCCCGATATCGACGTGGACTTTGAACACCAGCGCCGCGAGGAAGTGATTCAATACATTTACCAAAAATACGGCCGCCAGCGCGCCGCCTTGGCCGCCACCGTCATCAGCTACCGACCACGCAGCGCTTTGCGCGATGTGGGCATGGCCTTGGGGGTGGACGACGCCTTGGTGCAGGCCATGGCACGCGAGCACCCGGGCATGCATGGCCACGAGGTGGTGCATCAGGCACTTGAGACGGTACTCAAGCGCTTGGGACGCGACCCGGCCTTGGCGCAAAGCCACCGCTTGCGCTGGTGGTTGAAGCTGGCGCAACAACTGTTGGGCACACCGCGCCATTTGGGCCAACACCCCGGGGGCTTTGTGCTCACCCAAGGCCCGCTGCATGCGTTGGTGCCTGTTGAAAACGCGCGCATGCCCGAGCGCAGTTTGATTCAATGGGACAAAGACGACCTGGACGCGGTGGGCCTGCTCAAAGTGGACGTGCTGGGCCTGGGCATGCTCAGCGTGTTACGCCGCGCCTTGGCGCTCATGGCGCAACGCCATGGCCGTGCGCTGACGCTGCAAGACATTCCGGCCGAAGACCCTGCCACCTACGACATGCTGTGCCGCGCCGACAGCATGGGCGTGTTTCAGGTTGAAAGCCGGGCGCAAATGGCCATGTTGCCGCGCCTGCGCCCGCGTTGTTTTTACGACTTGGTGGTCGAAGTCGCCATTGTGCGCCCCGGGCCGATTCAAGGCGGCATGGTGCACCCGTATTTGCGTCGTCGCCAGGGGCTGGAGCCGGTGCACGTGCCCGGCCCGGGCCTGCAACAAGCCCTGGGCCGTACCTTGGGTGTGCCCGTGTTTCAAGAGCAAGTGATGCAAGTGGCCATGTTGGCCGCGGGGTTTGACGCCGATGAGGCCGACAGCCTGCGCCGCGCCATGGCCGCGTGGCGCCGCCGCGGCGGGGTGCATCGCTTTTATGCACGCATCGTCAGCGGCATGGTGGCCCGCGGGTATGACGCAGCCTTTGCTGAGCAAATTTTTCAGCAAATTCAGGGCTTTGGCGAGTACGGCTTTCCCGAGAGCCACGCGGCAAGTTTTGCGTTGTTGGTTTACGTAAGCGCCTGGATGAAATGCCACGAACCCGCGTGTTTTTTGGCCGCACTGCTCAACAGCCAGCCCATGGGGTTTTATCAACCCGCGCAACTGGTGCAAGACGCCAAGCGCCACGCCGTGCAGGTGCTGCCCGTGGATGTGTTGCACAGCAACTGGGACTGCACGCTTGAAGGCCCCAAGCGCGAGCGGGTACGGTTGGGGTTGCGTCTTGTTGCGGGGCTGAGTCAGGCCCAGGCGCAGCGCGTGGTGCACGCCTGCCGCACCCACCCCCCGGTTGACGTGGCCGATTTGGCGGCGCGGGCCAAGCTCAGCGCGGCCACCTTGCGCCTCTTGGCCCATGCCAACGCACTTAGCAGCCTGGCTGGGGCCCGCCGCCAACAATGGTGGGAGGCCGACGCCGTGCAGCCCACTACGCCGTTGCCCATGGTGTTGCGGCCCGAGCCAGACGATGACAGGGCCTGGCCCGACTTGAGTCCCGCGCAGCACGTGTGGTACGACTACCGCAGCACCGGCCTAAGCTTGCAGGCGCACCCCATGCAGTTTTTGCGTGCCAGGCTGCACGCACGTGGCGTGCAGCGTGCGCGCGATTTGCAGCCTTTGCCCCACGGTCGTCGGGTGCGCGCCGCGGGCTTGGTGACCATGCGGCAGCAGCCAAGCAGCGCCAACGGCGTGTTGTTTGTCACGCTTGAAGACGAGACCGGCCACGTTAACGTGATTGTTTGGCCCAAACTCAAGCAGCGCCAATCGGCGGTGTGGCGCCACGCCCGTTTGTTGGTGGTACACGGCATGTGGCAGCGTGACCCAACCGCTGGTGAGGTTACCCATGTGGTGGCCGGTTGGGCCCAAGACCTCAGCGACTGGTTGGGCGAGTTGCCCAGCCCAAGCCGCGACTTTCACTAGTGGCTTGGGCCCGGCGTGCCTCGCTTAGCGGCCCGCGGCGGCCTTGAGGGCGGCCGCTTTGTCGGTTTGCTCCCACGAAAACTCGGGCTCATCGCGGCCAAAGTGGCCGTAGGCTGCGGTTTTTTCGTAAATTGGGCGCTGCAGCGCCAGCATCTCCACAATGCCCTTAGGCCGCAGGTCAAAGTGCTGCAGCACCAATTGAGCAATCGCCTCATCGGCCATGACCCCCGTGCCAAACGTGTTGATGGTGACGTTCATGGGGCGCGCCACCCCAATGGCGTAGGCCACCTGAATTTGGCATTTGCTCGCCAGCCCGGCGGCCACCACGTTTTTGGCCACGTAGCGCGCGGCGTAGGCCGCCGAGCGGTCAACCTTGGTTGGGTCTTTGCCGCTGAAGGCGCCACCGCCGTGCGGGCAGGCGCCACCGTAGGTGTCCACAATAATCTTGCGTCCGGTCAAGCCGCAGTCACCCTGTGGCCCGCCCACCACAAAACGCCCGGTGGGGTTAATCAAAAACTCGGTGTCTTTGAGCCACTGCGCCGGCAACACCGGCTTGATGATTTGCTCGGTCACGGCCTCAATAAACGAGGCCTTCATGGTTTTGTCGTCTTGGCTTTGGTCGGGGGTGTGCTGGGTGGACAACACCACCGTGGCAATGCTGTGGGGCTTGCCGTCTACGTAGCGCATGGTGATTTGGCTCTTGGCGTCCGGGCCCAAAAACGGCATGGCCCCCGATTTGCGCTGCTGCGCCTGGCGCTCTACCAGCCGGTGCGCGTAGTAAATGGGCGCGGGCATGAGCTCGGGGGTTTCATCGCAGGCGTAGCCAAACATCAGGCCTTGGTCGCCTGCGCCGGTGTTAAGGTGGTCGTCCGAGGCTTGATTAACGCCTTGCGCGATGTCGTTGGACTGCTTGTCGTAGCACACCATCACGGCACAGCCTTTGTAGTCGATGCCGTAATCGGTGTTGTCGTAGCCAATGCGCTGGATGGTGTCGCGCGCGACCTGAATGTAGTCCACCACCGCGTTGGTGCTGATTTCGCCGGCCAGCACCACCAGCCCGGTGTTGGTCAGCGTCTCCGCTGCCACGCGGCTGCGCGGGTCTTGCTTGAGCAAGGCGTCCAAAATGGCGTCAGATATTTGATCTGACACCTTATCGGGGTGACCCTCGGACACCGATTCGGACGTGAAAAGAAAATCGTTCGCCATATACACTCCTAGGCATGGGGTTGATCCGGCGTTGCCGGCACTTTTTGCAAGAAGCGGCGAACGCTTTAGCAGAATTTGTGAGTCGCCCCGCAAGTAGTTCAATAACTCGGCGACCCGTGTATTCTAAAACATCCTCAACCACAAGCGCCGCCCAGCGCCTGGCCCAGGCGCTGGCAGCGTGGCCCTTGCCGTTGTTGCACGGGGTGGGTTGGGTGCTGGGTTGGCTGGTGTGGGCGCTGGCGCCCAGGTACCGGCAACGCTGGCGCCAGCACACGCGGTTGGCGGGCTTGGGCCGGACCCAAGCGCTTGCGGCAGTTGGCGCGGCCGGTCAACAGGTGCTGGAGCTGCCCAAGGTATGGTTTGGGCAGCGCCTGACCTATACGTTTGACGGCGGCCACCACATTTCGGCGGCTTTGGCCGACGGCGGTGGGGTGTTGTTTCTCACCCCGCATCTGGGTTGCTTTGAGGCCACCTCGCGCGCTTACGCCGAGACCCACGGCGCCACTGCCCCCATGACGGTGCTGTACCGCCCACCGCGCCAGGCGTGGCTGCATCCGCTGCTGCAACGCGCGCGCGGTCGGGCTTACATGCAACCAGCGCCGACGTCGCTAGGTGGTGTCAAACACATGCTGGCGGCGCTGCGCCGGGGTGAGGCCGTGGGGTTGCTACCCGATCAGGTGCCCCCGGCGGGGCTTGGGGTGTGGGCGTCGTTTTGGGGGGAGCCGGCCTACACCATGACGCTGGCGCCTAAGCTGGCCCGCCACGCCCGCCATGTGTTGTTGGCCTGGGGCGAGCGCCTGCCCGCTGGGCGTGGATACGTGATTCATGTGCAGCCTGCCCCCGAACCCTTGCCAAACGACACCCAAGCCGCGGCGGGCCTAATCAACGCCTGGATGGAGCAGTTGATTCGCCGCTGCCCGGCCCAGTATGCCTGGGGTTACGCGCGGTTTAAGCCGCCTCGGGGTTGACCGCGGGTGTGGGTGAGGCCGCGTGTGCCCACTGCCACAACCGCTGCGCCAAAGCCTCCACGCCAACGCCGCGGGTGGCCGAGAACAACATGGCCTCACCGCCACGGCAGTTGAGCTTGGCAATCGACAGAGCGCGCAGGCCCTCGGCACGACTGAGTTTGTCGGCTTTGGTTAAAGCCAGCACGTATGGCATGCCCTGCGCCACCCGCGGGGCCATCAACTCCAACAGCGCGTAATCGAGCTCGGTGAGGCCGTGGCGCGCGTCACACAAGACCACCAAGCCGGCCAACCCGGGGCGTTGCACCAAATAGTTGGCCATGACTTGCTGCCACCTTACTTTGGCCTGCTTGGGTACCGCGGCATAACCGTAGCCAGGCAAGTCGGCAAGCAAGGCGTTGGTCTGTCCCTGGCGCCCCAAAGCGAACAGGTTGATATCTTGGGTGCGCCCCGGCGTGCGCGACGCAAACGCCAAACGCCGGTGTTGGGTAAGGGTATTGATGCAGGTGGACTTGCCGGCGTTGGAGCGACCCACAAAAGCCAATTCGGGCACGCCTGGGGCGGGCAGGTGAAGCAAATCGGGGGAGGTGGTCAGAAAACGCGCGGTATGCAACCAGCCCAGCGCCTCCGAGCCACTGACAACAGGTGCATGGCGCATGGGGTCTTCCATCAGAGCATTGTAGAATAAGCGCTTTACTGTGAGGGGCAGCGGCCCCCGTTTTTTTGAGCCAGACCCATGCGACTTCTAGCCGGTTTATTCGTGTTTTTGGGCTTCTCAGTTGTCCATGCCCAGCCGACCTTTGACGTCAAGCAAGGTGCAGCCCTGTTTGGCGGCGTATGCGTGGCGTGCCACGCCGCCGACGGTAACTCGGCCATCCCTGCCAACCCCAAACTTGCTGGGCAGCACCCCGAGTACCTCATCAAGCAGCTGCGCGAATACAAATCGGGCAAACGTGCCAACGCCATCATGGCGGGTTTTGCCTCGACGCTGTCAGACCAGCAAATGACTGACATCGCGCATTGGTTGGCCACCCAAACACCCAAGCCGGGCTTTGCCACCAATGCCGAGCTCGCTGCACAGGGCGAGCGCATTTACCGCGGTGGCGTGGCCGACCGTCAAATTGCCTCTTGTGCGGGTTGTCACGGCCCAACCGGGGCCGGTATACCGGCGCAGTTTCCCCGCCTAGCCGGGCAGCATGCCGAGTACGTGAAGGCGCAAATGAACGCCTTTCGCAGCGGCGCGCGGGCCAACAACCCCGTTATGAACATGGTGGCCGCCAAGCTCAACGACAAAGAAATTGAGGCGCTGGCCGAATACATTGCCGGCTTGCGCTGATTGCGGCGCCTCGCTCCCGGGAACTCTGCGCGCCCGGGTGCGTCTCATGCCTAAATGGGCCGCCGTGCACGCTGCACGGCAGGCACATAGCATGACACCATGAAAACCTCCACCCGCGGTCTTCGACTCCCTACAGCATCGCCGCTGTTGCGCGACGCCGTGGAGCTGGTCTCGTCCATGCGGTTTGCGATCTCGCTGCTGAGCATCATCAGCGTGGCCTCGGTGATCGGTACCGTCATCAAGCAGGCCGAGCCCTACAACAACTACGTCAACCAGTTCGGACCGTTTTGGGCCGATGTGTTTCAACGCCTAGATTTGTACACCGTGTACAGCGCATGGTGGTTTTTGCTGATTCTGGCGTTTTTGGTCGTCAGTACCAGCCTATGTATCAGTCGGAATGCTCCAAAGATCATTGGTGACTGGCGGGCGTTCAAAGAAAATTTGCGGGAACAGAGCCTGAGCGCATTCAAGCTAAAGAGCACGGCGCAGCTTACAGGTGACATTGGGGTCCAGGCTGAGAAGATGCGGAGGCTCTTGACCGTCAACGGTTATCGGGTGAGGGTGTCTGAGCGAGACACTGTCAATGGCAAAGGGGTCATGTTGGCGGCTAGGGCGGGCCGCAGCAACAAGATCGGCTACCTCGCCGCCCACGCCTCAATTGTCTTGATAGCCTTGGGCGGTTTGGCCGACGGCGATTTGATCGTTCGTGCCCAGATGGCATTTCAGGAAAAAACGCCATTCAAGGGGGGTGGGTTGATCGCCGACGTCCCTGATCAGCATCGGTTGAGTGTGAATAACCCTACCTTTCGAGGAAACCTACTGGTTCCAGAGGGAGCAACCGCTGGCACTGCGATTCTGAACCAGCCGGAGGGTGTGGTCCTGCAAGAGCTCCCTTTTGGAGTTGAGCTCAAGAAGTTCATTGTTGAGTACTACCCGACGGGTATGCCTAGACTCTTTGCTAGCGATATCGTGATCCATGACCCTGTTCGCAAAACGCAAACTGAGGCCCGGGTAAAGGTAAATCACCCGGTCACCTATGACGGGATTACGATTTATCAGTCCAGTTTTGATGACGGTGGGTCTAAATTGACCTTGAGGGGTGTGCCGCTCCTGGCTGCGTCTGGCGGTTTTGACGTCAAGTCGACGGTCGGTGCGAGTACACCTCTACGTCGTGGTGACCAAACTCTGACCGCAGAGTGGACTGGTTTGCGGGTAATCAATGTAGAGAACATTTCTCGGGCCTCACTGTCAGCCCAAGGAGGGGTCGATGTCCGCGCGGTCAACCTTGGTCAGACTTTAGATCGCCACCTTGGCGCTGGCAACAAAGCGCCGAAGGGGCAAGATCTACGGAACGTTGGCCCCAGCTTTAGCTACAAGTTGCGTGACAGCTCTGGACAGGCCGTTGAGTTCAACAACTACATGCTGCCGATCCAGATGGTGGACGAGCGCGTCTATTTAATCGGTGTGCGTGAGTCTGCTGCTGAGCCTTTTAGGTACCTCCGAATCCCCGTGGATGGCGACGGTGGAATGGGCGATTGGCTGAGATTAAGGCGCGGTATTGCAGACAGGGTGCAGCGGGCTAGGGCTGTAAAAGACTACGTGGATCAGGTCAGTGACTCCAGCTCTGGTCCGGCAGTCCGGGCGGCTTTAGCGACATCGGCTTCGCGGGCTCTGGACTTGTTCGCTGGGGATGACGTTTTACTGCGACAGGCCCCAGCGGCAGGTAATCGGGTCGATGGTGTAGCAATGGTGCCCGGCGGCTTGAGTGCGATTTCTTTCTTTCTGGAGGAGCAGGTGCCTGCGAGCGAAAGAGAGCGTGCCGGTGATGTATTGATGCGAATGCTGAATGGCAGCCTGTTGGCGCTGCTTCAAAATGCAAGAAAAGACGATGGCTTAAAGCCGCTATCTTCGGGGCAGGAGTCCCAGTCATTTATTGCTCAAAGCGTTTTGGCGATTTCGGACTCTTTCTTTTATCCTGCACCTTTATTTTTTGAGTTGACTGACTTCGAGCATATTCAGGCCAGTGTTTTCCAGGTCGCTCGCGCTCCTGGAAAGACAGTGGTTTACTTGGGCTGTGCGCTTTTAATTTTGGGCGTCTTCATGATGCTGTATGTGAGAGATCGTCGATTGTGGGTATGGCTAAAACCGAGTAACGGGGGTGTTCACGGCCAGATGGCGATGTCGCCACACCGCAGCGGCTTGGCAAGCGAGACCGAATTTGCCAAACTGCAAGGGTTATTCAATCAGGAGAAGCAATGAGCGGCACGACTACTGTGGACGGTTTGCCAGATGGCGGGCTGCTGAGGGATGGTACGAAGCAGCGGAATTGGTTTGATTGGCTATTTCTGGTTATCACAGTAATCGCAGGAGTGATTGCGTTTGTGCGTTACCAAGGCGCGATGGATATCTACGAAAAGTCGATACTGATTGCCTCGGTACCGTCGGCAATAGCGCTGTCTTGGTTTTGGAGAGCGTCAGGTAGGCTAATGCTGAGCGTGTTGGCCCTGTCTCTCTTGGGTATCAGCCTTTATCAGACCCCAGAGGGGGCAGACCTCGCTAGGGCTGAGCAAGTTTTCTGGTTGAAGTACTTTCTCTCGAGCCAATCAGCCATTCTTTGGATGTCTGTGCTCGTGTTTATGAGTACTCTCTTCTATTGGGTGGGACTGCTCTCAGAGCGGGCGGAAGGGGCCGCCATCCTGGGCTCTCGAATTGCTTGGGTTTCTGTGCTGTTGGCTCTGGTGGGTACCATGATGCGGTGGTACGAGAGTCACCAGATGGGTGATGGTGTGGGCCACATACCGGTCAGCAACCTATATGAGGTGTTTGTCCTTTTCGCTTGGATGACGACCCTCTTTTATCTTTACTATGAGCAACATTACAGGACTCGCGCGATGGGTCCTTTTGCGATGATCATCGTGAGTGCGTCGGTTGGTTTTCTTCTGTGGTACACGCTGGTGCGTGAGGCCCAGACGATTCAGCCGTTGCTGCCCGCACTGCAAAGTTGGTGGATGAAGCTCCACGTGCCCGCCAACTTCATCGGGTATGGGACGTTTGCAATCGCAGCCATGATGGGCTTTGCCTACCTGATTAAACAGTCTGCGGAGCAAACCCACTGGGTTAAATTGGCTCCTCTGGGTCTGCTGGGGGCCCTCTTGGCGTTTGTCCCTCTGGCCTTTAGACAGCAGGCAATGGATTACGGTTCGGTGTATTGGATGACGTATTCTGGCGTGGCACTACTTGCCGTGACCGCGATATTGCTTGGCCGGCGCCGGATTGCTACCCGTTTGCCATCTCTCGAAATCTTGGACGACACCATGTACAAAGCCATTGCGGTTGGCTTTGCATTTTTTACGATTGCTACTGTCCTCGGGGCTCTCTGGGCGGCTGAGGCTTGGGGTGGCTATTGGAGTTGGGACCCCAAAGAGACGTGGGCGCTAATCGTTTGGCTAAATTATGCGGCGTGGTTGCATCTACGGTTGATGAAAGGCCTTCGCGGGACAGTCGCGGCGTGGTGGTCACTGGCGGGATTAGGGATCACAACTTTCGCCTTCCTTGGAGTCAATATGTTCCTCTCGGGTTTGCACAGTTACGGCGAGTTGTAGTCCAACCGCTGCGTTAACGTAAGCTGATCGCAATGTTTCGCTCTCGCATAAGACGTTCCTTGGATGGCGAGCGCTCATTGAGCGCTCAAATCACCCCAGAATCGGTTTGGAACGACCGCCGGCGGTTACTTGCGACGATGGGAACAGCGGGGCTGCTCGGTACCCTGTCTATGCCGGTTCGGTCAGCAAACCTTCGCTCTTTGCCTTCAGCCCGATCACAGGTCGACGGAGCCTTTGCAATGCAAAAGTTGACCGACGAAGCGGATGCGACGAGCTACAACAATTTTTATGAATTTGGGACTGGCAAGGGAGACCCGGCCAAGCGGGCTGGCCTGATGAGAGTCTCACCGTGGAGCGTTCGGGTGGAGGGGCTCGTAAATAAGCCGAAAACTTTCTCAATTGAGGAGCTTTTGCGGCTGGCCCCAATGGAGGAGAGGATTTATCGGTTCAGGTGCGTCGAGGCTTGGTCGATGGTCGTCCCTTGGATTGGTTACTCTCTGTCTCACGTCCTGAGGGCAGTTGAGCCGTTGGGCAGTGCCAAGTACGTCTCCTTTGTCACCCATATGGATCCAGAGGTGATGCCTGGGCTGCGTATGTCATCGCTTGATTGGCCCTATGCAGAGGGGCTCCGAATGGATGAGGCGATGCATCCACTCACCATGTTGGTTTTCGGGATGTACGGTAAGGTCTTGCCGAATCAGAACGGAGCGCCTCTGAGGCTGGCCGTTCCGTGGAAGTATGGATTCAAGAGTGCCAAGTCCCTGGTTACGATTCGTTTAACTGAGAGCCAGCCAAAGACCGCGTGGAATGAGGCGGCACCCAGTGAGTATGGGTTTTATTCAAACGTTAACCCGGGCGTGCCACACCCTCGGTGGAGCCAGACCTCTGAGCGTCCCCTGGGCGGCGGGTTGTTTGCTCCCCGAGTCAGGACATTGATGTTCAACGGGTACGGAGCCCAGGTTGCCAGTCTCTACGCTGGTATGGATCTGACCAAGTATTACTAGGCGAGGCTCGCTATCTACTGAAGCGAGCGGATGTACCGTATTAGATCTGCCGAGATAAATTCAAGAGAGCCAGTGTCAATGACACCGATTTGGCTCGAAGAAAGTGCGGCCAGCCATACACTCGTTAGCGCCTGAATTTGCCTGCCAGTCAGGCTGGCAATTTGATCGGTCGACAAATTATCTGTCTGTAGACGAATGAACTCGACCCTTACTCCAGCGAATTGGTCGGTGGTGAGTGCTTGGACCTGGGTTGAGGTGAGGGCTTGGATCTGGGCGGTGGAGAGGCGGCGGAGTTGGCCGGTCTGGAGGCTGCGGATCTGATCGGTTGAGAGGATGGTGATCTGAGCGGAGGACAGGGCCAGGAGTTCGTCTGGGGAGAGGGTGGCGAACTGGGCTGAGCTCATGGCAGATAGCTGCGTGGTGCTAAGGGCAGCGATGTGCGCTGAGTTCAGTTGGGCGAAGTCCTCGAGCTCGATGGCTTGGATCTGTGAGGTGGAGAGGGCGGCGATGAAGTCGGTGCCGATGAGGCGGGCTTGCTGCTTGGTGAGGTCTTGGATCTGGGTGGTGGAGAGGGCTTGGACGGAGGCTGAGGCCAAGGCGTTGAGTTGCTCGATGCGCAGGGCGGAGAACTGGTCTGAGGACAGGGCGGTGAGTTGAGCGGTTGACAGGCCGGCGACTTGGTTGGTCTCGAGGGATCGGACCTGAGCGGAGGTCATGCCAGAGGCCAGGGTGCTGGCGCTGATGGCTTGGATCTGTGTGCTGGAGAGGGCCTGGAGTTGCTGGTTGTTGAGTGTGGCGATGTGGTCTGAGGTGAGCCAGCTGACCTGTGCGGTTCCCAGGCTTGCGATCTGTGCTGAGCTCAGGCGACGGACTTGGTCACTGGCCAAGGCCTGTACGGCGCTGGAGGTTCGCATGAAGACTGAGCTGAGGGTGCTGCCGGTGAGTTCGTGGAAGATGGCAGAGGAGAAGCCTGCGAGTTGATCGGAGGTGAGGCCTTGGGCGGCGGTGGAGGAGATGGCGTTGACGTGATCGGCGTTGGCACCACCCAGGGCGGAGGCGCTGAGGCTTGCGATCTGTGCTGAGCCCATGGCGCTGAAGAAGGAGCTCGAGAGGCTGCGCAGCTGGGACGAGTCGATGGAGGAGAGCTGGGCGGTGCTAAGCGAGGCGGCGGTGAGGTTGATGAACTGTGAGTCCACGCCGCTGATCTGGGTGGTGGTGAGTGCTTGGACCTGGGTTGAGGTGAGGGCTTGGATCTGGGCGGTGGAGAGGCGGCGGAGTTGGCCGGTCTGGAGGCTGCGGATCTGATCGGTTGAGAGGATGGTGATCTGAGCGGAGGACAGGGCCAGGAGTTCGTCTGGGGAGAGGGTGGCGAACTGGGCTGAGCTCATGGCAGATAGCTGCGTGGTGCTAAGGGCAGCGATGTGCGCTGAGTTCAGTTGGGCGAAGTCCTCGAGCTCGATGGCTTGGATCTGTGAGGTGGAGAGGGCGGCGATGAAGTCGGTGCCGATGAGGCGGGCTTGCTGCTTGGTGAGGTCTTGGATCTGGGTGGTGGAGAGGGCTTGGACGGAGGCTGAGGCCAAGGCGTTGAGTTGCTCGATGCGCAGGGCGGAGAACTGGAGCGTTGTCAATCCCACAATTTGATCTGGCCAGAGCTGTGCGATCTGATTGGTATCTAACTGTCCGATGGTTTCCGTATTTAGTGCTGCAATCTGATTTGATGTGAGCAGTGATATAGGAGTCGTTACCAAATATTCATTAAAACGATAGGCTGCTGGCAGCCTAAATTGGCTAGCTGATAGGCTGTAAATTTGGTTAGTAGTAAGAGCTGAAAACTGAGTGTGGCCGTCGGTGTCTACCGATAGTGAATAAACCGGTGATCCCGCATCGTATATGTCTTGGTTTGCCGAGTTGAAGGAAAACTTGAAGCCATATTCCTTTGAGAGTTGATCCGCGAATTGATTTATTTGATCAATTATTTCTGCGGAAATCGCCCCCGTAGTTGGTAGCGTCGAAGACACTGCATCTCGATCTAAAAAAAATGACACCTTTGGGGTAGCGACTAACTCAATTTCAGGCCCTTCCGTCCCCAAGTTTAATTGGGCCGTGATTCCAATGGCGTTAAGAATCAAATTGTTATTGATGGTTTTAACTACCTCTGGCATGGTTTGACTAAGGCTTTCATCCCAAGAGGCGTCTTCTGCTGGTGATAACGTGGGGCTTAGTGAAACATCTTGGCCGTTGATTGTAAAAAAGACGTCGTTTGTGAATCCAAAGTCCCGCTCATATTCGGTGAATGGACCCCATCTTTCGGACACCCACCAACGAACCGTTAATCCGCCACCCTCTGCAGGATGCAAGGTTGGGCTGGCGTGTGTTCTAGAAGGACTTGTATTGACACGCAAGACCTCTCCAAGAGGTTCCATCTCCGAGCTAAATCGCTGTAAATAAACATTCGCACCTTGCCCAGAGAAAGAGGATCCACTGGGCCGCGCTGGTCCAGAACTCCAAGCGATAACTAAAGAACCGTCTGACAGATTTGCTACACGAGCATCCCGATTTACCGCATTGGGAAAATGGGAGCTGATTAATTGTCTAGATCCTATTGCAAGGCCGTTTGAGGAATAGCGTTGAGCAAAGACATCGTATTCCTCATAGCCGTTAACTAGGTCATACCAAACCACCACAAAGCCATCACTGGTAGGTGCCATATCAAAGGTACCAAGCCTTCCGTTGATTCCATCGTCGATGATAGTTTCGGTGGTGCCGGACGGTGAATTCACTATGAGAAAGGAGCCGACAATGTTGGCGCCTGGATTGACCCAACGGCGACTTATGCTCACAAATGTACTGTCTCCAATCTGAAGCGACGTTGTGCTTGGCGGGCCGGCACCCGGAATATCGCCAACCCGCATTTCTCCCGATGTTGGGGCAAACCTGATCGTGCTGAGGGTTTCAGGGTTGAGAGTAATCTTGTTGCCGTTCACTACGAGCTGCGTACTATTTGTAATAACAGGCTCAGGGGAAACGGTGGTTAGGTTTAGCCGTAGCTCTCCCCAATTAGAACTTTGTGTATTGGCAATGGGGGTTAGCCATGGTGAGTTTGTATAACTGGTTAGCAAGGCATAGATTCGTTCAGGTGTTAGGCTGCCTATTTGAGTCGATGATGCGGCGCGTATTTGGTTTCCCGAAAGCTCCGCAAGAGTATCTATTGGCAGGGTATTCAGCCAATTTGATCCGATTTGGCTAAGGTTTTCGACGGATAGCAACTTAACCAATCCGTCATTCAGTCCTAATAGTTGACTACTATGCGCTGTAATTGCTTCGCTTGATAGGCCTTGAAATTGGGCGGTTCGGATCGTCGACAGTTGGGCGGTTGTGAGCGCAGAAATTTGTTTTGTGGTCAGGGCAATGAGCTGATTGGCGGTAAGCCTGGCAAATTGTTTTGTTGCCATTTTTTTGATGGCATCAATGCTGAGGTTCTGGAGATCTTGAGGCTCAATCCATTCGATAGTGTTCGGAGACAAAGCGCTTAGCTGTTCGGGACTCAATAAGGCGAAATCATCAGTCTGGAGGGCTCCAACTTGCTTGGCACTTAGACCCGCGAAAAAGCTTGATGCCAGGCCTGTGACCTGTGCTGTCTCCAAAGCTTGGATGTGCTTTGTGGAAAAAACATCAATCTGCGTAGAGGTAAACCCGTCGAATTGGTTGTCAGACAGATATGTGATCTGAGCCTCGACCAATGACAAGATTTGATTTGTGGTGAGGGCTTGAATCTGGGTCGAGGTGATTGCTTGGATGTCGACTTGGTTTAAGGACGTAACCTCGGTGGTCGAGAGCGCAGCAACCTCCCCCGACGACAGGTCGGTGATCACAGCCCCCTGGCCAGTTTGTGACCAAGAGTAGAGGAGGGACAAGCTTAGATTCAATTCCACGATATTGGGAATCGACTGAATGACCAGTTTTTTTATAAAATAGCCATTGAATGCTAAAAATAATCATTAAATGCTAAGAAAATAGTACCTAAAAGTTATTTTTTCTCATATACTTTGTTTGACACCCAAATTCCGACTTAACATAGCAAGTGCACAGGCCACACCGCGGTAGAACAGTCCTGGCTTTAGTCCTCCTTGCTCCAATCGGGGCGTTAATTTTGGGGGCGTCAGCTGATGCAATGGGTCCCAACCCCCAGGAGGCTCTTATACGGGAACTGGGTCAGTGGACGATACGGCTTCTGGCGGTTGTATTGGCAATTACACCGCTGCGCCAAGTTTTGGGGTGGGTGTCTCTGCTTCAGTATCGGCGGATGATCGGCCTGTTTGTCTTTTTCTACGGGAGCCTGCACTTACTGGCCTACATGGTGTTCGATA
>JAYPEA010000034.1:0-18018 GCA_038125525.1 Burkholderiaceae bacterium
GGTCAGGTTGAATTGATACCAACCGGCTTGGCCATGTATTTGGCCGATGCCTCACTGGCGGCCATGATTTTGCCTCGATCCGGACTGGGCCACAAACACGGGGTGGTGTTGGGCAATTTGGTGGGCTTGATCGACAGCGACTACCAAGGCCAGCTCATGGTCAGCGCGTGGAACCGAGGCCAAACGCCGTTTGTGATTGAACCCATGGCGCGGATTGCCCAACTGGTGGTGGTGCCGGTGGTGCAGGTGCAATGGCAGACGGTGGACGAATTTACCTCAAGCAGCACCCGTGGCGCGGGTGGCTACGGCTCGACTGGGGCGCGCTAGCCCGCGACGCGCAAAAACGCTTGCCCAGTGGACTGAGCCTTTTGTTCGGCGTCGGTGGGGGTGCGAACACCGTGCACGGTGAGCGTGAGATGCAGCGCCATGCCCGCCAGCGGATGATTGCCCTCAAGCACCACGTGTTCGGGGTAGACGTCACTGACAAACACCATGGCACATTGCTGGGCTGCGTCGCTGCAGCCTGGGGGTAAGGTGGCAAACACCATGCCTGCGCTGAGCTCGGCCGGAAACAGGTTGCGGGGCTCCAAAAACACCAGTTGCTCGTTGTAGTCTCCAAAGGCATCGCGGGGCTCTAGGTGCAGTTTGATGACGGCGCCAGCTTCGGCTTGTTGCAGCCCGCGCTGGATGCTGGCGAGTAAATCGCTGCCGCCTACAAAAAATTCGGCGGGTTCGTCGCAGTGGTCAATCGCTTGGCCTTGGGCGTCGGTGAGCTGCCAGCTAAGCGCCACCACGCAGGGATTTATGATGCGCATGTTGGGTATTGTCTCATGAGGTGTGTGTTGTCCAAACGGTCGATTCAGTCCGGCGTCACCGGCGCCGTGCCAGTGCAGGCTGCCTCGTCGTGGCTGGGCGGGCTCACGCCCAAGGCTTTCATGGCCAAGTATTGGCAACAACAGCCGCTGTTGGTGCGGCAGGCCCATGGCGGGCCGTGGATGACCCGTGCGCAGTTGTTTGGGTTGGCCGCGCGCGATGACGTGGAAGCGCGTTGGGTACAAAAAAATGGGACACAGTGGCACCTGACGCATGGGCCGTGGACGCCGGCTTGGCTGCGCCAGGCGGCGCAGTCACCGGCGGCTAGCCTGTTGGTGCAGGGGGTAGACACACAGGTGGCTTCGGTGCGCGAGGTGCTTGAGGCGTTTCGGTTTGTGGGAGACGCCAGGCTGGACGATGTGATGGTGTCATGGGCCAGTACAGGCGGTGGGGTGGGCCCCCATCTGGATCATTACGACGTGTTTTTGTTGCAAGCGCGGGGTCAACGGCGCTGGTCGATTGCGCCGCCACCGGTGGCCCCACGCTGGCGCCGTGGTGTGCCCCTTAAGCAACTGGTGGGCTTTAAAGCCACTCAACAATGGACGCTGCAGCCAGGCGATATGCTGTATCTGCCGCCGGGCTGGGCGCACCATGGGGTATCGTTGGACGACGCGTGCATGACGTACTCGATTGGGTTTCGTGCGCCACAGGCAAAGGCACTGGCGCTGGACGTGCTATTGCGTCAGACCGATGAGGCTGAGGAGACCGATGACTGGTATACCGACCGAGGCGTCGTGCCCGCCAGCGAGCCCGCGCGCGTGCCTGCAAGGTTGCAGCGGTTTGCGCAACAGGCGGTAAGGCGTTTGGCGCAAGATCAGGCGGCGGTGTCGTTGGCTTTGGGTGAAGCCCTTACCGAGCCCAAACCGCACACGTGGTTTGAACCTGCGGGCGCGGGCTGGCGCCATGGCGCTGTGGGGGTGCATGCGGCCACGCGCTTGCTTTACGACGAAGGGACGTTTTTCATCAATGGTGAGAGTTACCGCATGCAAGGCCCCGATGTGCCGTGGCTAATAAAACTGGCCAACCAACGCACGCTCAGTGGCGATGACATGCGCGGCGCCACCGCCAACGTCCGGCAGTCGGTTAGGTTATGGGTGGCGCAGGGCTGGTTGGTGCCGCTGCCGAAGTCGGGTTAGGCGCCACCTCAAACCAGTCCGAGCCGTTGGCTTGGGTGGCCACGTTAATGCGCGACATGGGCCAGCCCAGCGCCTCAGCCAGTGCCTGCTGAGCCAACTCGGGGCGGTTGTTTTCTTCACTCAAGTGCGCGGCAATCACGCGCGTAAGCGAGGCGTGTGACAGGCGCTGCACCAAATCGGCAGCTTGTTTGTTGGACAAATGGCCCCAGTCACCCGCAATACGCCGCTTGAGTGTTGCGGGGTAGCGACTTTGCGCCAGCAGCGTGGGGCAATGGTTGCACTCAATCAACAACGCCGTAACCCCTTGTAAAGCCTGCACCACGTGCGACGACACGTGCCCCAAGTCAGTGAGTAGCCCCAAGTGAGCGGTGGGGCTTTCAATGCGCAGTTGCAAGGGCTCGCGCGCGTCGTGCGGCACCGTAAAGGGACGTAGCGTCACGTCGCCCACGTCAATGGCTTGGCCGTCGCTGGCCCAGCGGGGCGCAAGCGACGCGGGGGCGCCCATGGCTTGCCAGGTGCCGTAGCTGGTAATCAGCGGCAGGTTGTGACGCTTGGCCAGCTGCATCGCACTGCCGGCGTGGTCGGCGTGCTCGTGCGTGATGAACAGCGCGTCCAACTGCGCCGCGTCCAAGCCAACCTCCGCTAGGCGCTGCGTGATGTCGCGCAGGCCCGGCCCGCAGTCGATTAACACGTGGGTGTGACGCTGCTGCCAGGCCACATGAACCAAGGTGGCGTTGCCTGCGCTACCGCTCGCTAGGCTGCGTACCCTAAGCACGGGCAGTCAGGGGTGAGGGCGCTGCTGCGTTGCAGACAACGGCTACTGCAACTCGGGCAAGAGCAGCTCGAGCACGGTTTTGGCTTCGCCCGTTGGGCTGGCTTGCCCCTGTGTGGTGGTCACGGTGATCCAGGTTTGCCCCGCTTCGCTGCGCAAAACCAACTGCCGCGTTTCGGTGGTAACAGCTGGTTGGTTACGCTTAAAGAGTTTGTCAAAAAAGCCGGGCTCGGCGTTTTGGCCCGGTAAAGAAGCGGGTACGTATCGCACTTGAAACGTGCCTTGGCTGCGGTCGCGGTCTTGCACCGTAAAGCCCGTGCGGTCTAGGGCCAGCAGCACGCGGCGCCAGGCGTCTTCAAAGTTGGCCTGCAGCCGAATCGCGGGACCACCATTGACGCTTTGCAACGTGGCCGTGGCAATCGGCTGGGCCACACGGTTAACGGCTTGGATCGCGGTGGCTTGGTTGCTGCCCAGCGCCAGCATGAGCCGGCGCAAGAATTCGCTCTCCAGTTCAGGGTCGGACGGACGGGGCTGCCACACGGTGCGGTCGCTGCGCTCGCTGGTGTACACCTCGATCATGCCGCGGTGGCTGATGCTGACCTCGGTTTGTCCTTCGGCATTGCGTTCCACACGCGTGCGAAATTTGTCCAGCTCACCGGTGGAGTAAAGGTTTTCAAACAGTTTACCCAGTGACTCACGGATGAAGTCTTGCGGCAATTTGGCCCGGTTTTCTGCCCAGTTGGTCTCGATGACTCCGGTTTGGGGCTGCTTAACCTCGACATTGAAGCCATTGGCCTGCCAAAAATTGCCGACCTTGGTCCACACCTCGTCTAGCGGCTCGCTGGTAACCAGCCAGCGTCTGGCGCCTTCGCGTTTGAGCTCAACCGCACCTGCTCGGTTTGGTGCCACCCCCTGATTTTGTGGGTTTTGGCGATCGTATTGCGAGGCCGAGGTGGTTTGCCCCGGTACTTGATAGCGCCCTTGGCCACTCAAGCGGGTTAGGTCGGGCGGCACGTCCAGCGCCTTACCGCGATCGGCGCTTCGGTAGTCAACTTTTGACTCTTGCACCACCGAGCAGCCGGCTAGGGTGATGGCCAACGCCAGGCCAAGGGGTAACGAGCGAGCAGAAAAAAAACGCGTCATGATGGGTTGGGGTTTAGCGCAACAGGCCGCAGGCTTTGAGGGCATGCTCAACGGCTTGGTGATGCGCAGGGTCAAGAGGGGTCATGGGTAGGCGAATACCAGCAGCGCATAGCCCGAGTTGGGCCATGGCCCATTTAACAGGAATCGGGTTGGCCTCAACAAACAGCTGCTTGTGCAGCGGGAGCAGGTGTTGCTGGAGTTTGCTCGCAAGCGGCGCGTTACCGGCCAGGGCAGCTTGGCACAACTCGTGCATCAGGCGCGGCGCCACGTTGGCGGTGACGCTGATGTTGCCGTGGCCGCCCAGCAGCATCAGGGCCACGGCCGTGGGGTCATCGCCCGAGTAAATGGCGAAGTCGTGCGGCGCTTCTCGAATGAGCCATTGGGCGCGGGCCATGTCGCCTGTGGCCTCTTTGATGCCAACAATACCTGGTACGCCGGCCAAGTGCATCACGGTATCGTGCTGCATGTCGGCCACGGTACGGCCAGGCACGTTGTACAGCACCATGGGCAGGTCAACGGCCTCAGCAATGGCAGTGAAATGTTGCTTGAGGCCTTGTTGCGTGGGTTTGTTGTAGTACGGAACAACTTGCAGCTGGCAATCGGCTCCTACCTCTTTGGCGTAACGCGCCAGTTCAATCGCCTCGGCGGTGGAGTTGGCCCCGCAGCCGGCCATGACCGGCACCCGGCCTGCCACACGAGCCACCGAGGCCCGAATGATTTCTTGGTGTTCGTGCACCTTGACAGTGGGCGATTCACCGGTGGTCCCGACCACACAAATGCAGTCGGTGCCCTCGGCCACGTGCCAGTCAATCAGGCGGTTTAGGGCGTCAAAGTCAACCTGCCCGTCTTGGTGCATGGGGGTGGCCAGTGCCACGATGCTGCCTTTTATCATCTGCCTTCCTCGTTCGGGCTGGCGCCTCGCTACTTACGCGCCGAATAAGCGCCTATTCTAGCCCGGCGGTCGTTGGGCGGCGATTCGCTGCACACGACGCGTGGGCCGTGTCAGGGTGGTGTCCTCGTAGGCGTGCACACGCCACACCGCGCACACCCCCAGCAGTTCCCCCGGTGCCAACAAAAATGCCGCCCGCGATGGCCGACCCAGGCGCTCTTGACCGTGTGCAAAGGTCTCGTAAATTAACCAACCGCCAGGCGCCACGCTGCCCAAGATTGCCGGCCACAGGGGGCGCCATAAGTAGTTGGTGACCAAGACCACGTCAAAATCGCTTGAGCGTAGCGGCCAATGGCCTTGCTCGAGGTCAGCTTGCACGGTGGTGACGTTGGCCGGCAGGTGTTGTAGGGCTTGGGCGTCTCGGTCAACGGCGGTGACGTGCAGCCCATGCTGGCACAACCAGCGCGCGTGGCGCCCAGCGCCACAGGCTATGTCTAGCGCGCGGCCATGGCGTGGCAGCAGGTTGGCCCAGCGTGTCAGCCAATCCGAGGGTGTTCCCTCCGCGTGCATGGGCTTTGAGGCGACCGCCCTAAAAGCAGGCCCACACCTGGTTTGCCAGGCTCACCAAAAAGTCACCACGGGTGTACAACGCGAACACCAAGGCCAGGGCCATTGCTGCCAACGCGGTGCCCACCAGACGCGCGCGTGAACTGGTCAAAGCGTGGCGTGAACTCATGCTGCCACCATACCATGCGGGGGCTGCCGCTGCACGGGCTCTTCGCGCACCAGCAGGTTCACCAGCGCCGAGGCAACGCCCAAGGCAATCGTGAGCACCCATACGCCGTCGTAGCTGCCCCAGGTGTCGTACAAGCGGCCACCCAGCCATACGCCCAAAAAGCTGCCCAGTTGGTGGCTGAAAAACACCATGCCGCTGAGCATGGTGAAGTGTTGTACGCCAAACATGTGGGCCACAATGGCGTTGGTGGGGGGTACCGTAGACAACCACAACGCGCCCATTACAGCGGCAAACACGTAGACGCTCGCTGGTGTGAGCGGAGCCAAAAGAAAAGCTGAAATGGCCAGGGCCCGCAGCGCATAAATCGACGCCAAAATGTACCGCTTGGGAAAGCGTTGGCCCAACGAGCCCGCCACGTAGGTGCCCAGCACGTTAAACAGACCAATCAGCGCCAGGGCATACCCCGCAACCTCGGGTGGCAGGCCTTCGTCTCTGAGGTAGCTGGGCATGTGAATGGCAATGAATACCACCTGAAAACCACACACGAAATAGCCCAGGGTGAGCCACTGAAAGCTGCGGTAACCGGCGGCCTCGCGGGTTGCCTGGCGAATGGTTTGGTCGCGTTTGATGGGCCCCGTGCCAAACTGGCGTTCGCGCACCGCCAGCGCCAGCGGCAAGATGATGAGCATGACCAGCGCCAGCACGTACAAGGCGTTGACGGGGCCTATATTCAGAATCAGCTGGCTCTCCAGCGGCACCATTAAAAACTGCCCAAACGAACCGGCCGAGGCCGTCATGCCCATTGCCCATGAGCGTTTTTCGGGCGCGATGTTGCGCCCAATGATGCCGTAAATGACCGAAAACGTGGTGGCGCCTTGGGCCGCGCCAATTAGGCCCCCGGTTGAGAGCATGAACAACCACACCGAGGAGGCGCTGGCCATGCCCACGAGGCCAAGCGCGTAGCACACCGCACCGCCAAGCAGCACCCGGTAGGCGCCAAAGCGGTCGGCCAGCATGCCGGTGAATATGCCCACCACACCCCACATGATGTTTTGGATGGCGATGGCTAATGAGTACGTTTCGCGCGACCAGTTGTTGGCTTCGGTAATGGGTTGCAGCCACAGGCCAAAGCCGTGGCGTATGCCCAGTGACAGGGCGGCAATTAGGGCACCGCACAGCACCACGCGAGTCAGGGTAAGGGAGGGGGCAGGTGTGTTCATGGCCGCCACTCTAGCGTAAACCCGAGGTTTGCGCTGGCTTGTTGATTACTGTATGGATATCCATGTGCGGCCCTAGCTGCCGCTAGAATGCGGCGCCATGGCGACCACATCAAGCGCGTATCAAGAAAGTGCCATTCGGGTACTCAAGGGGTTGGAGCCGGTGCGTCAACGGCCAGGCATGTACACCCGCACCGACAGCCCGCTGCACATCATTCAAGAAGTGATCGACAACGCCGCGGACGAGGCCTTGGCCGGGCATGGCAAGCGTATTGCCGTGACTTGTCACCCCGACGGCTCGGTCTCTGTGGCCGACGACGGACGCGGCATTCCGTTTGGTATGCACCCACAAGAGGGGGCGCCGGTGCTTGAGCTGGTGTTCACGCGGCTGCACGCTGGAGGCAAGTTTGATAAAGGCGGTGGTGGCGCTTACAGCTTCTCCGGCGGGCTGCACGGGGTCGGGGTTAGCGTCACCAACGCGCTGGCCAAACGGCTTGAGGTTGTCAGCCAGCGTGACAAAACCGTGGCCAGCATGGTGTTTGAACAAGGCGAGGTGACTCAGCCCTTGGCCACGCGGCCCATGGCCGCTGGCGAGCGCAAAAGTGGTACCACCGTGCGGGTGTGGCCCGAGGCCAAATACTTCGACGCATTAACACTACCAGCCAACGAGCTCGAGCACATGTTGCGTAGCAAGGCCGTGCTGATGCCTGGGGTAGAGGTGGCTCTAACGGTGGAGAAAACCGGACAAACCCAGCGTTGGCTGTATCAGGGTGGCTTGAGCGACTACCTTGAGCAAACGCTAGGCGGGCCGTTGTTGTTCCCGATGTTTGAGGGCCAGGGTTACGCCAACGCCCAGCACGACAGCTTTGCCGAGGGCGAGGGCGCAGCATGGTGCGTGGCGTTTACCGAAGACGGCCCATTGGTGCGAGAGAGCTACGTTAACCTCATTCCTACCCCCTCGGGGGGCACCCACGACAGCGGTTTACGCGAGGGTTTGTTTCAGGCGGTGCGCGGCTTTATTGAACTGCACGCCTTATTACCCAAGGGGGTAAGGTTGGTGCCCGAGGACGTGTTTGCGCGCGCCAGCTACGTGCTCTCAGCTAAGGTGCTTGACCCGCAATTTCAGGGGCAAATTAAAGAACGCCTTAACAGCCGCGATGCCGTGCGTTTGGTGGGCAGCATGGTGCGGCCGGCCTTGGAGCTTTGGTTGAACCAACACGTGGAGTGGGGCAAACGGCTGGCCGAGTTGGTGATTCGTACCGCCCAGGCGCGCCAACGTGCGGGGCAAAAGGTAGAAAAGCGCAAAAGCTCGGGCGTGGCCGTGTTACCGGGCAAACTCACCGATTGCGAGAGCCGCGACATCAGCGAAAACGAATTGTTTTTGGTCGAAGGTGACTCGGCCGGGGGTAGCGCCAAAATGGGGCGCGACAAAAGCTTTCAGGCGGTGTTGCCACTGCGTGGTAAGGTGCTCAATACGTGGGAAGTTGACCGCGACCGGTTGTTTGCCAACACCGAGGTACATGACATTGCGGTGGCCTTGGGGGTTGACCCACACACCGCGCAAGACACCCCCGACCTAAGCGGGCTGCGCTACGGTAAGGTGTGCATCTTGTCCGATGCTGACGTTGATGGCGCGCACATCCAGGTGTTGCTGCTTACGCTGTTTTTTAAACACTTCCCAGCTCTTATCGCTCAAGGCCACGTGTATGTGGCGCGGCCACCACTGTTTCGTGTGGATGCACCGGCACGTGGCAAAAAACCAGCGAGCAAACAATACGCGCTGGACGAAGGCGAACTGCACGCCATGCTCGATAAACTGCGCAAAGACGGTGTGCGCGAAAACGCGTGGGGCATCAGCCGCTTTAAGGGTTTGGGCGAAATGAGCGCCGAGCAACTGTGGGACACCACCCTTAACCCCGACACCCGCCGCTTGATGCCCGTGCAACTCGGAGCCCTTGACTTTGCCGCTACCGCGCACACCATGACACGACTGATGGGTAAAGGCGAGGCGCAGGCCAGGCGTGAACTTATTGAATTGCACGGCGACGCCGTGGACATTGACATCTGACCCATGACCGACACCCCAGTGGCTCCCCCAGTCAACGCACCAGCCGATGACGACTCGTTGGCCAGTTATGCGCAACGCGCCTATTTAGAGTACGCCCTAAGTGTGGTCAAAGGGCGCGCCTTGCCCGATGGCTGCGACGGCCAAAAGCCGGTGCAACGCCGGCTGCTGTACGCCATGCAGCGCATGGGCCTGGCCGTGGGCAACGGCGGGGCGGCGCGCCCGGTTAAGAGCGCGCGCGTGGTGGGGGACGTGCTGGGGCGCTTTCACCCGCACGGCGATCAGGCCGCCTATGACGCACTGGTGCGCATGGCGCAGGATTTTTCGCAGCGCTACCCGCTGATTGACGGGCAGGGTAACTTTGGCAGCCGCGACGGCGACGGTGCCGCCGCCATGCGCTACACCGAGGCACGGTTGTCGCGCATCACGCGCTTGCTGCTCGATGAAATTGACGAAGGCACCGTGGACTTCGTGCCCAACTACGATGGTTCCACCGACGAGCCGGCGCAGTTACCGGCGCGGTTGCCCTTTGTGTTGCTCAACGGTGCCTCAGGCATTGCGGTGGGCATGGCCACCGAAATACCCAGCCACAACCTGGGCGAGGTGGCGGCTGCGGCCGTGGCGCTGCTAAAAAAGCCCAAACTCAGCGATGCCGAACTTGCCGCGCATTTACCTGGTCCGGATTTTCCTGGAGGTGGCCAAATCATCAGCGCCGCGCAAGACATTGCCGAGGCGTATCGCACCGGACGCGGCAGCCTAAAGGTGCGCGCGCAGTGGGCAACCGAAGACCTGGCGCGTGGCCAGTGGCAACTGGTGGTGCACACCCTGCCGCCCGGCACCAGCGCGCAAAAAGTGCTTGAAGAGATTGAGGACATCACCAACCCCAAGATTCGTAACGGTAAAAAAGCGCTCACCGCCGAGCAAAACCAACTCAAGGCAGCCATGCTGGCCTTGCTTGAGGGCGTGCGTGACGAATCGGGCAAAGAAGCGGCAGTGCGATTGGTGTTTGAGCCGCGCAGCAAAAACGTCTCGCTCGACGAATTTGTGACCATGTTGCTGGCGCACACCAGTTTGGAGACCTCGGTCAGCATCAACCTCACCACGGTGGGTCGAGACGGGCGGCCGGCGCAAAAGTCGCTGCGTGGTTTGCTTGAAGAGTGGCTGGACTTTCGTCAAGCTACCGTACAGCGTCGCAGTGCCCATCGCTTACAAAAAGTTACCGACCGCCTGCACATTCTTGAAGGGCGGCAGCTGGTGCTGCTTAACCTGGACGAGGTCATTGCCATCATTCGGCAAAGCGACGAGCCCAAAGCCGATTTGATGGCACGCTTTGCGCTGTCTGATCGGCAAGCCGAAGACATTCTCGAGATTCGTTTGCGTCAGTTGGCAAGGCTCGAAGCCATCAAGATTGAGCAAGAAATTCAGGACAAACGCGCCGAGCAAAGTAGTTTGCAGGCTCTGCTTGCCAGCGATGCCGCACAGCGCAAGTTAATGATTAAGGAAATAGAGGCTGACGCCAAAACCTACGGTGACGCGCGGCGCACGCTGATTCAGCAGGACCGCCGCGCCGTGGTGGAGGTTAAGGTGCTCGATGAGCCGGTGACGGTGGTGGTTTCGCGCAATGGCTGGCTGCGCGTGCGCGCCGGACACGGCCACGATGCGCAGGGCTTTGCCTTTAAAACGGGTGACGCACTGTATGCCACCTTTGCCTGCCGCAGCGTGGATCAGTTGGTGGCGCTTGGCAGCAATGGCCGTGTTTACAGTGTGGCCGTGGCGCAGCTGCCGGGTGCCCGGGGTGACGGGCAACCCGTGACCAGCTTTATTGAACTCGAGCCCGGTACCACGGTGGTGCACTTCATGGCCGCAGGGGCTTCGACCCGATGGCTGCTGGCTACCGGTGGCGGCCATGGCCTAGTGGCTACGTTGGGCCAGATGCACAGCCGTCAGCGCGGTGGCAAGGCCTTTTTGCAAGTGGGCGAGGGGCAGCAGGTGCTGAGGCCGGCTGCGTTGGACGGCGCGGCCGCCGATGGCGGGTCTTGCACGCACGTGGCTTGCGTCAGTTCCGCTGGACGGGTACTGACCTTTGCCGTTGACGAGGTCAAGGCCATGGCCAGCGGCGGACGTGGTGTGGTGTTGATGGGCTTGGACAAGGCCGAGACGCTGGCGGGTGTGGCAGGTTACACGCGGCGGGTGATTGTCAGCGGCCAAGGGCGCGGCGGGCGTGCGCGAGAGGATTCGCTTGAGCTACGTGGCCTTAACGCGGCCCGCGCCACGCGCGGGCGCAAGGGTAAAAAAGTGGATTGGGGCTTTAAACCAGACGCCGTGCGCCGCGCGGACGACGCGTTGGGCTAGGCAATGTCCACCTGATGCAACGCAAACCGACCGGTTGAGGCGTCGGCCAAGTAACGTTTGAGGGTCTCGCTGACGGTGCGAAAAGCCAACTCGTCCCACGGTATATCGGCCGCTGCAAACAGCCGCGCCTCTTGGGTTTCGTGACCGGGGTCAAAGGTGGCGCTGAGCAATTGCGCGCGGTAAAAAAAGTGCACTTGCCCCACACGGGTCACGTTCATAACCGAAAACAATTCGCCCATCTCAAAGGTTGCGCCCGCTTCTTCGCGGGTCTCGCGGGCCGCACCCTCGGCCAAGGTTTCACCGATTTCTAAAAAGCCAGCTGGCAGTGTCCATTTGCCAAAACGCGGCTCAATGTTGCGCTTACACAGCAAGATGCGGTCTTGCCACACCGGGATGGTGCCCACCACGTTGAGTGGGTTTTGGTAGTGGATGGTGTGACACGCTGGGCACACCGCGCGTACTTTGGTGTCCCCATCGTCGGGCACGCGGTTTTGCACCGCCGTCCCACACGCGCGGCAATAGCGAACCGTGCGGTCACTCCACATGGTGCAGGGGTGTTTGATGCGACAGCATGGCTAGCGCACACTTACGGTAATGGGTTGTAGGCCTTGTACATGGGCGTGCATACGGTCGCCACGCTGCACCGCACCCACGCCCTCGGGGGTACCGGTAAAAATTAAGTCGCCTGGTTGCAGCGCCCATGCGTTGGACAGGTGGGCAATGGTCTCGGCAACATTCCATATGAGGTGCGCCACGGTGCTGGCTTGTCGGGGGGTATCGTTGACGTGCAAGCTGATGGCGGCTTGCTCAATGTTTGCCACTTGTGCCGCCGGCGTGATGGGGCCAATTGGGGCCGAAGCGTCAAAGGCTTTGCCGATATCCCACGGACGCCCTTGTTTGCGCATGACCATTTGCAGGTCGCGCCGGGTCATGTCCAAGCCCACGGCGTAGCCGTATACGTGCGCCATGGCATCGCTCGGGTCAATGTCGTGTCCACCGGTGCCAATGGCTACCACCAGTTCCACCTCATGGTGCAAGTCTTGGGTTAGGCTGGGGTAGGGAATGCTGCCGCCTTGGGCCGCGATGGGCACCAAGGCGTCGTTGGGCTTTAAAAAGAAAAACGGCGGTTCGCGTCCGGTGTAGCCCATCTCTTGCGCATGTGCGGCGTAGTTGCGTCCCACGCAGTACACGCGGTGTACCGGAAACTGCTGGTCGCTGCCGTGCACCGGCAGGCATACCGCAGGGCTGGCTGGCCATGGGGTGGCGGCGGTCATGGTTGAATTCTTTCCTCGCGGTGAATGGCCAGGGCTTGTTGCGCGGGCCGGTCGGAGAAGCTAAACAGTACGCAGCCAGTCGGGCTTTGCCAGTGCACGGTGTGCCAAGAAGGCACCACCAAGTGATCGCGAGGCCCAAAGGGCAGTACCTCGGGCGGTGAGTCGGCGTCGCGATGCCAATGCAGCTCGCCACTGCCCTCAACCACGCTAAAGACGGTACCGTCGGTTTGACGCCACGGTTGGCCCGTAAAGCCCGCGGGTAAGCGCTGCAAAAAGGTGCCCATGGTGGGCATGGGCCACCCGCCCGTGTGGGGGTTGAGGTAACGCAGCTTAAAGCCGTCCCAAGGGTCCATGGCCTCGTGCGCTTCCAAATGCGCCAACGCCTCGCGGCTACGCGCGTACGGGTAAGAAAACAGTGGCGAGGTGGCGCCAAAGGGGCTGTCGTGCCGTAATGGTGCCATGTTGTGGCCCCAGCGCGCCGATGCGGTGCCTTGGGCTTGCTGCAAGGGTTGGCTGGCCTGCGAGCCGTTTTGGGCAAAGCCGGCTTCAAAAAACTGCAGCATGGGAATGTCGAGCCCGTCGAGCCACACCACGGCCTCGTCGGCGTCGCTGCCGTGGTCGTGCCACGTCCAGTTGGGGGTGATGATGAAATCGCCCGGCTCCATGGTGGTGCGCTCGCCGTTGACGGCGGTGTACGCGCCGCGTCCCTCCACCACGAAGCGCAGCGCGCTTTGCGTGTGGCGGTGGCTGGGCGCGATTTCGCCGGGCAAAATCAGCTGCAACCCGGCGTACAACGACGGCGTGATGCGCGACTGGCCGCGCAGCGCAGGATTTTCAAGAACGAGTACCCGGCGTACCGCCTCCTCGGCGGTGATCACCTCGCCCGCCCGCGTTAAAAAAGGACGCACCGCCTCGTAGCGCCAGCACGCCACCTGAGCTGCCGATTGCGGCTGGGCAGGCACCAGTGCGTGCAACACCTCCCAAAGTGGGGTGAGGGCAAGCGGGTCCATGTCGCGGTACAGCTGGCTGCGCTCGGCGTGGGGCGTGGACTCGGCTGACATGGGTAAACGCAACGCGGGACGAACGGGTTCAGTGCTGGGTGCCGGGCAGGCGAACCACGATGCCGTCTAGGGCTTCGCTGAGCACCAGTTGGCAACTCAGACGGCTGCTGGCGTCGGCGGCTTCAGCCGTAAAGTCGAGCATGGCGCGCTCGTCGTCGCTGGCGCTGGGCAGCTGCTCCAGCCAGGGCGTTTGCACGCGCACGTGGCAGGTGGCGCAGGCCAAGGTGCCGCCGCAGTCCGCGGCAATGCCGTCGATGTCGTGCCGAACCGCCGCTTGCATGAGGCTCTCACCCGCTTGGGCTTCAATGGTGTGTTCGGTCCCTGATGCGTCGATCAGCGTGCAGTGAATGGTGGACATGTGGCTCTCCCGTGTACGTGGTGTTTGCTTAATATCGCGCAAAATGGTGGCGCAGGTCGTAATCCCGTGCGTCGGTGGCGGCGGCGTGCCGCGCGACTTCCATTTGTTTGATGGTGGCATAGTACCGCACAAAATTCACGCCCAGGCGCTGAGCCAGGGCATCGTCAGCCAGCAGTGCGTGCAGGGCATCGGCCTGAGTGGCCGGCAGTTGCCGGTGCGCGCTGGCGTAGGGCGATTCGCTCGCCGGTGGGGCTTGTAAGTTGTGTGCGATGCCGCCTATGCCCGCGGCGATTTGCGCGGCCAGCACCACGTAGGGGTTGGCTGCGGGTTCGGGTAAGCGGTTTTCAATGCGCGCGCCGGTGCCGCCACCGTCGGCACCCAAGACGCGCAGCATGGCGCCGCGATTGTCTAGGCCCCAGCAAATGCTGGTGGGGGCCAGCGCGTTGGCCACAAAGCGCGCGTAGCCATTGGCTGACGGGACGCACAAAGCAGCCAAGGCCGGGGCGTGCTGCAACAGTCCGGCCAGCCATTGTGCGCCCTGTGTGCCCAAATGATCGCAGGCCGAGCCACTGTCGGTGCTGGACCGGTTGGGGGCAACCGGCTGCTCGCTGTCGGCGTGGCAGAGCGACTGATGCACGTGCCAACCGCTGGCCATGACGTGGGCAAACGGCGGGCGACAGACAAAGGTGACGTGGTAACCATGGCGCGCCAAGGCTTGTCGGATGCCGTGACGGAACCGCACCATGTCATCGGCGGCCGTTAGGGCGTCGGTGGCGGCAAATACCGCTTCAAACTGGCTGGGTCCCATTTCGATTTCTAGCGATTGCAGCGGCAGTTGCAGCTGTTGCGCGGTGCGCTGAATCAGGCCCAGCACCGGCTCGCAGGCGTCGGCGTAGTCGTCACACAGCAACCGGTAACCCGGGTGCAGCAACGCCACCTCAGGTGGCGGGCCAGGCCAGTCGGCGGCCTGGGGGTCTTCGGCTGGGCGAAGCACCCGGTAGACGTGAAACTCCACCTCCAACCCCACCCGCAGATTCAGCCCCATGGCGCGCAGTGCTTGCACTTGTTGTTGCAGCACGGTGCGGGTATCCAGCGCCACGGGCTGACCGCTGTCATGCCAGGCCTGGCACCACAACCACGCGTGACCCGGTGCCCACGGCAGCGGGTGCAGCCGTTCCGGGTCGGGCATCAGCCGCACGTTGCCGCCACCGCTCAAGCCCAGCCAGTCCGGCGTGCCATTGGCCTCAAACACCGGCCAAGCGGTGCGGTCACTCAAATCTTTGAGTAGCAAGGTATTGACCATGCTTACGCCGTGCTGCAGCGCGTGCGCCAGCGCGTCGGCCTGCACGTGTTTGCTGCGCAGTTGGCCGTGCAGGTCGCACCAGCACAGCCGCAGGGTGTGCAGCTTGTCGGCTTTAACCCGTTGCAGCAGCTGGGCTTGGGCATCGGCCCGCGTCGCGCTTGCCAAGCCGCAGCGCTCCACAAATGGGCGCTTGCTCGTCATGTCCAAGGCGCGGCGTTGCGTTTGCGTTGCACTTGCTCGCGCCACCAAGCCTGCCATCGGTCGCTGGGGGCAATGCCGTCCACCGTGTCCGGGCCGGTGGTGGTGCGGGCTACCTCGGGGTTGGCCACACCGCCTGGCATGTGGCCTTGTGCCATGGCGTCCATGGTGCGCAGCAGCCAGCGGCGGTTGGCCATGATGATCTTGTCCGTGGTGCCCAGGTGTTCTTTGGTGCGGTCTTGAATTTCGCCCATGCTCTCGCACGCCCATTGGTCGTGCACGTTGATGTCGTCCTCGCCCATGCCCAGGTAGGTTCGTGTGCGCTGCTCTTGCGGGTCAAAGCCCCAGCGGTTGCCCGCGTGTTTGCGCGGCAAATAGTCAGGCAGCGTCACGCCCACTAGGCGCTGGTCGCGCATGCGTTGGCGTTGCACCGGCTCGTCAAAACTGGTGAACAAGCTGTACCAGTAGGTGTGGGTGTCGTCCACGGGCACATGCATTTGGGTAATGGTCATGGTCTCGGACAATGGGATCACAAAGGTGTGCGGAAACAGTGCATGCGTCACGCGCACGTGGGTTAAGCCCTCATCGAGTTCGCGCCGGGTGGTAATGGCGTAGCCGTAGGGGGTTTCGTCAAACGCGATGTTGGGGGGCTGGCCTTCGCGCATCACCCGGGACATGGGCCAGCGCTGGCCGTGCGCATTGCCGGCGCTGGCGTTACGAAATTGCTTGCCGTAGGTGTCCTCCAGCGAGGCGTCTTCAAAAAAACGATGCAAAAACGAGGTGTGCGCCGGGTCAATGCCTACCTCAAAGGCCTGTAGCCAGTTGCAGTGCCACATGCCTTTGAAGGCAAAGGTGTGAGACTGCGGTGCGGCAAAGCAGTCCAGCTCAGGCAAGGGCGGGGCTAGGCTTGGGTCGTCACCCAACCAAGCAAACAGTACACCACAGGCTTGGCGCAGCGGATAGCGGGTTTGTTGCACCCGCTGGCAAAGGGTGCTGCCGGCAGGCTCACCTGGGGTTTGCACGCATTGGCCTTGGGCGTCAAATTGCCAGCCATGAAACGGGCAGCGAATTCCCTCAGGTTCGACGCGCGCATACGCCAAATCGGCGCCGCGGTGCGGGCAGGCGCGATCCACCAAGGCAAACTGTCCTTGCGCGTCGCGCCAAAGCAGCAGGTCTTGCCCTAACAAGCGCACGGCTTTAAGCGGGCGCTGCCTCATGTTTGAGTCGAGCGCCGGGTCAAACTCATCAAGTAACGCCACCGGTTGCCAGTAGTGGCGCATCAGACGCCCGCACTCGGTGCCGGGGCCGATGCGGGTGACGCGTTGGTTGTCGCTGGCTTTCATGTTGGGAGCAGGGACGGGGTGAGCCCCGTTTTTTGGCTTATCCTACGGCATTATGCGTCTATACAACTACTATCGGTCGTCGGCTTCGTTTCGGGTGCGTATTGTGTTGGCCCTTAAGGGTTTGCCATTCGACTACGAGGTGGTCCACCTGCAAAAAGGCGAGCAACACCAAGGTGAATTTGCCACGCGCAGCGCGGACCACTTGGTGCCGATGTTGCAATTGGACGAAGGCACGCACGTGTTGCAGTCGCTGGCCATTTGCGAGTACCTTGACGAGGTGCACCCCCAGCCACCGCTGATGCCGGCGGACGCGCTGGGGCGCGCGCGGGTGCGCGCGCTGGCGCAAATGGTGGCGTGCGACATTCATCCCATCAACAACCTCAGGGTACTCAATTACTTGGTTAAAACCTTGGGTGTGAGCGAGGACGACAAAAACGCCTGGTACGCGCATTGGGTGACGTTGGGCTTGGCCGCTTTGGAGCGGCGCTTGCGTGAGGCGCAGACCGGGCGGTTTTGTCATGGCGACTCGCCCACACTGGCCGACGCGTGCTTGGTGCCGCAAATTTTTAACGCGCAACGCTTTGAAGTGCCGCTTCAGCCTTACCCCCGCATGATGCAAATCTTTGACGCTTGCATGGCGCTACCCGCGTTTGCCGATTCGCAGCCCTCGGCCTGCCCCGAGGCCAACGCCTAGGGTGTTGGCCCCTCTGGTGGCGGGCTACACGCCCGCGTGGGATGCGCCGCCTTGGGTAGGTGCGTGGATGACCACGCGCGAGGGCGGGCAAGGCGTGCCGCCGTACGACGGGTTTAACTTAGCCGACCACGTGGGTGATGACCCTGCCGTGGTGGCGCTGCACCGCGCCCAGCTGGCTGCGCATGTGCAGCAACCCCTGGCGTTACTGCGCCAAGTGCACGGCCACGTGGTGTGCGATCGTGGCGTGTCCAACCTAAGCCAACAACCGCAGGCCGATGCGCAGATCACCCGCGACAGGGGATTGGCGTTGGCCATTGGCGTGGCCGATTGCCTGCCGGTGTTGTGGGCGCATCGCCACGTGCCGGTGGTGGCCGCCAGTCACGCGGGCTGGCGCGGCTTGGCCGCGGGCGTGCTTGAGCACACCTTGGCGCACATGGCGCGTGCCATTGGCCAAACCCCGGCGGCGTGTGCTGAGCAGTGTGCCGTGTGGTTGGGGCCGTGCATTGGCCCCTCAGCGTTTGAAGTGGGGGTTGACGTGGTCAACGCGCTGCAACCCATGACGCCGTTGACATGCAGGCCGCATGCCACACGCCCAAATAAGTGG
>JAYPEA010000035.1:0-17796 GCA_038125525.1 Burkholderiaceae bacterium
CGTGCTTGAGGCCGTAGGCCTTTACAAATCCTTTGGCGGGGTGCACGCCACCGACGATTTGCACCTAAGTGTGCAAGCCGGTGAGCTGCACGCTGTTATTGGTCCCAACGGCGCAGGCAAAACCACGTTGATTAGCCAGCTTTGCGGCTGGCAGTACCCCGATCGGGGCACCATTCGCTTTAACGGGCGCGACATCACGCGCATGCCTGCGCATCGCCGGGCCCAGCTGGGCATGGCGCGGTCGTTTCAAATTACCTCGCTCATCATGGACTTAAGCGTGCGCGATAACGTGGCCTTGGCGGTGCAGGCCACCGAGGGCAGTTCGTTTCGCTTTGTACGCGCTGCCCGCAGCGAGCAGCACATTCAGCAGCAGGCACTTCAGGCACTGGCGTTGGTGGGCCTTGAGGAAAAAGCCGACTTGGCGGTGGCCACCCTGTCGCACGGCGAACACCGGCGTGTGGAGATGGCCATGGCGCTGGCTTCTAAGGCGCCGTTGTTGCTGCTGGATGAGCCCATGGCGGGTTTGGGCGCCGAAGAGAGTGTGAAGATGGTCGAGTTGCTCCAAGGCATAAAAGGCCAGCGCACCATGGTACTCATTGAGCACGACATGGACGCCGTGTTCGCGTTGGCTGACCGTATTTCGGTGCTGGTGGCCGGGCATATTATTGCCACCGACACGCCGCAGGCCATACGCACCAATGCGCAGGTGCTCGCGGCCTATTTGGGCGAAGATGAAGCCGAGGTACCCCATGCTTGAGGTCAGTGGCTTAACCGCGCATTACGGTGCGTCTCAAGCCCTGTTTGGGGTTGACTTTGGCGTGGCCGCTGGCGAGGTGGTGACGCTGCTGGGCCGCAACGGCATGGGCAAAACCACCACCATTCACGCCACCATGGGCATGGTCAAGCCCAGTGGTGGGCAGGTGCGTTGGCGTGGGCAAGACATCACGGGCAAGCCCTCGTACCAAATCGCCAATTTGGGCTTGGGGTTGGTGCCTGAGGGCAGGCAAATTTTTCCCAACCTCACCGCGCGAGAAAACCTCGTGGCCACGGCCTCCAACCACTTGGCACACGCCGAGCCATGGACGCTCGATTCGGTGTTGGCGTTCTTCCCCGAGCTGGTACCGCGTTTGGGGTCGATGGGCAACTTGCTTTCCGGTGGTGAGCAACAAATGCTTGCCATTGGGCGCGCCTTAATGACCAACCCCGAGCTGTTGATACTGGATGAAGCCACCGAAGGGTTGGCGCCGCTGGTCAGGCGCCGAATCTGGGAGGTGCTGGCGCAATTGCGTGCCACGGGCTTGTCTATTTTGGTGGTAGACAAAAACCTGCACGACTTGCTTAAACTGGCCGACCGGCATGTGGTAATACAACGCGGCCAGGTGGTATGGAGCGGAAGCAGCAACGAACTAAATCAGCAATCCGACGTGCGCGAGCGCTTTCTTGGGTTGTAACATAGGGCCTCTCGGTTGGGAGGTGAAATGAACGCCAATCATTGGTCAAACGAGTCGTTGCAGGCGCTGATTCGCGAGTGCGAAGTGCACCGCGACGTTTACACCAGTCAAGACCTTTTTGAACTTGAAATGCAGCGGCTTTTTAGCCGCACATGGGTTTATGTGGGCCACGCCAGTCAGGTGCCACAGGTGGCCGATTACTTCACCACCACCGTGGGTGATCAGCCGGTGGTTATGGTGCGCCACGCGCCCAACGACATTCGGGTGTTGTACAACCGATGCGCTCACAAAGGCGTGCAAGTGGTGGGTGACACACAGGGCAACACCGGCAAGTACTTTAGGTGCCCTTACCACGCCTGGACGTACCGCACCGATGGCAGCTTGCTGGCCATACCGCTTAAGCAGGGCTATGACTCGGGCGGCCTAGACGCCTGCGAGGCCAAGCAGGGTATGCGCGCCGTGGGCGCGGTGCACGTGTACCGCGACTTTGTGTTTTGCCGATTAAGCGACACGGGCGAATCGTTTGAGTCGTTTTTTGGTGATTCGCTCTCCACACTCGACAACATGGTTGACCGCTCGCCCGAGGGCAAATTGGTGGTTGCTGGCGGCGTGTACCGCTACATGCACCCGTGCAACTGGAAGATGCTGGTTGAGAACCAAACCGACACCTGCCATCCCATGGTGGCGCACGAATCCTCCGCCGGCACCGCGGTGAAGGTGTGGAAGGCAGCCCCTGAAGGCACCCCCAAGCCCGCAGCCGTTGAATTGTTTGCTCCGTTTGTGAGCCCTTATGAGTTTTTTGAGGGTATGGGCATACGCACCTGGCGCAACGGACACGGCCACACCGGCACGGCCGATTCGATTCACGCGGCTTACTCGCCCATTGCTGGCTACTGGGAAGCCATGCAAGCGGCGTATGGTGAGAAGCGTGCCAAGCAAATTTTGGGTGAAGTGCGGCACAACACCATTTACTTTCCTAACATCATGGTTAAGGGGCCTATTCAGTGTTTGCGGTTGTTCAAGCCCATTGCTGCCAACCGCACGCTGGTCGAGTCGTGGACGTTTCAATTGGTGGGCGCCCCCGACGAGCTACTGGCGCGTACCTTGTTGTACCAACGCCTCATCAATGCCCCTACCTCGGTGGTGGGGCACGATGACCTTGAAATGTACGAGCGTGCCCAGCGCAGCCTGCACACACGCGCGGCGCAGTGGGTCAACGTGGGGCGCTTACACCAAGCCAATGAGGCCGAGCAAGACGAAGCCGTGGTCAACGGCACCAGCGAAGCCCAAATGCGCAACCAGTACCGAGCCTGGCTTAAGTACATGACCGAGCCGCAACACGCATGAGTACCACCGTCACTGCCCCCATGCTTATCGACTTTGTGTATCACGAAGCCGAGTTACTCGACACCGGCAATTTTGACGCCTGGCTTGATCTTTTTACCGCCGACGGGGTGTACTGGATGCCGCTGGAGCCGGGGCAACAAGAGCGGCGCTTGGTGGGATCGTTAATGAACGAAGACCGCGTGCTGTTGGCTACCCGCATCGAGCGACTCAAGGGCAAGCGTACCTTTTCGCAGCAACCGGCCAGCCGCTGCCACCACTTGTTGCAACAGCCGCGCGTGTTGCAGGTGGACGACCAAGGCGGCGAGGTGCGCACCGCGTTTCACTACACCGAAACGCGTGGCGACGAGCAAACGCTTTACGCGGGGTGGACGACGCACCATTTGCTGCTGCAAGACGGGGCCTTGCGCATGCAACTCAAGCGCGTCGATTTGGTTAACTGCGACGCGGCATTTGGCAACATTCAACTTTTTATGTAAGGCATACCCATGGCACTCGCCCCCGAAGTAGGGCCGCAACAACTCACGGTTTACCACGTGCTGGCTGCGGTGGCGCAAGCCCGACCCGATTCCGATTTGTTGGTGCTTGAGCCGGTTACCGCTGCCACCTATGGGCTGGGGCCGGGTAGCGTATCGTACGCTCAGGCCTTGGCGCACACCCATGGTTTGCGCCAGCGTTACGCCGACGCCGGCTATGGCCACGGCCACCGGGTGGCGCTGTCGCTTGACAATCGGCCAGAGTTTTTCTACCACTGGTGGGCACTCAATGCACTCGGTGTGTCGGTGGTGCCGGTGCACGCGGCGCTGCGCCACGCCGAGCTAACTTACCTGCTGAGCCACAGCGCATGCGTACTGGTGGTGGCCCCGCCCGAGCGCCACGCCGCCCTGCGCGAAGCGCTTGACGCAGGCCAAGCCGTCGCTGCGGTGGCTGCACCTGAGGCCCTCGCGCTACCGGCTGCGGCCCATGCGCCTCCCTTGGCGGCGCAGCCGGTAGGCCGCGAGACCGAATGCGCGTTGCTGTACACCTCGGGCACAACCGGTCGCCCCAAGGGATGCCGCTTGCTCAATGGCTACTTTTTGCGTGCTGGCAGCTGGTACGCCACGCTTGATGGGCACTGTACCTTACGCCCCGGTCAAGAGCGCATTGCCACGCCTTTGCCAGTGAACCACATGAACGCCTTGGCCTTCTCCACCATGGCCGCGCTCATGACTGGCGGAGCCTTGGTGCAGCTTGACCGATTTCATCCCCAAACGTGGTGGTCCAGCATTCAACACAGTGGTGCCACCGTGGTGCATTACCTAGGGGTGATGCCAGCCATGTTGCTCGGCGCCACGCCTCAGGCGGCCGATACCGCGCATCAGGTGCGATTTGGCTTTGGTGCGGGCGTAGGTGGGGAACAACACGCGGCATTTGAATCGCGTTTTGGGTTTCCACTGATCGAGGCCTGGGCCATGACCGAAACCGGGGCCGTGGGCTGCGTAATTGCCAACCACGAGCCCCGGCACATCGGGCAGCATGCCTTTGGCCGGCCTCAGCCGCACATGGCGTGGCGCTTGGTTAACGACGAGGGCCAGGACGTGGCCGCGGGCACGCCGGGCGAGCTGCTGGTGCGGGCCGCAGGCAGCAACCCGCGAGAAGATTTTTTTGCTGGATACCTCAAAGACCCTGAAGCCACCGAAGAGGCTTGGCAGGGGGGATGGTTTCACACCGGCGACGTGGTTCGGGTTGACGCCGAGGGTTGCATGTTTTTTGTTGATCGCAAAAAAAATGTCGTGCGCCGCAGTGGCGAGAATATCAGCGCGGTGGAGGTGGAAACCGTATTAGCGCAGCACCCCCAGGTACAAGCGGCGGCCGTGGCCCCGGTGCCCGATGCGGTGCGTGGCGACGAGGTGTGCGCTTGCGTGGTGCCCAAGCACGTGCCACCAGATCCCACCGCTTGGGCGCAGGAACTGGTGCGATGGGCGCTGCAACAATTAAGTTACTACAAAGTGCCAGGTTACGTGGTGCTGGTAGACGCCTTGCCGCTGACGCTGTCGCAAAAAATTCAGCGCGGCCAACTGCGTGAAATGGCCCAGGCTGCACTGGGCCAGCCGCATACGGTTGACACCCGATTCATGAAAAAGGGTAGCGCATGACGCGACGCGGCTACGACGACGTGGCCGTGGCCGTGCCTGTTACGGTTCCGTATGTTCGGTACAGCCCGCGCAGCGCCCATTGGTTTGTGGCGCAGGCGCTTGAGCGCTTACTGGGCCAAAGTGGCTTAGCCAAGGCCGACATTGACGGGCTGTGCCTAAGTAGCTTTACGCTGGCCCCCGACACCGCGGTGGGCTTGCTGCAACACGTGGGGCTTGGCCCGCGCTGGTTGGACCACATTCCCACTGGCGGGGCCTCGGGCGTGATGGCGGTACGCCGCGCCGCCCGTGCCGTGCAGGCGGGTGACGCCGACATCGTGGCCTGCATTGCCGCGGACACCAACCACGTCGATACCTTTCGCCAAACCTTGGGCAGTTTTAGCCAGTTTGCCCGCGACGCCACCTACCCCTATGGCTCAGGGGGGCCAAATTCGATTTTTGCCTTCATCATGGCGCACTACATGCACAAGTACGGTGCCACCCGCGAAGACTTTGGCCATATCGCCGTGGCGCAACGCCATAACGCCTTGCGCAACCCCAACGCGTTATTTAAGCAGCCGCTTACCCTCGAGCAGTACCTCAACGCCCGCCCCATTGCCGAGCCCATTCACTTGTTTGACTGTGTCATGCCATGCGCGGGGGCCGAGGCGGTGCTGGTTATGTCGTGTGCCCGGGCGCGCGACTTGGGCTTGCCGCACGCCGTGGTGCGCGGTGCCATTGAGCGGCACAACGCCTTTGCCGAGGACCCCATATTTGAGCGCGGCGGCTGGCTACTCGACCGCGACGAGTTATACGCCCAAGCCGGCGCCACGCCGCAGCAGGTGGATTTTGTACAAACCTACGACGACTATCCCGTGATCTCCATGATTCAGTTTGAGGATTTGGGCTTTTGCGCCAAAGGTGAGGGCCCGGCCTTTGTGCGCTCGCACAACCTCAATTACAACGGCACCTTTGCGCACAACACGTCGGGGGGGCAGCTCTCCAGCGGGCAGGCTGGTGCCGCTGGTGGCTTTTTGGGCCTCACCGAGGCGGTGCGCCAGCTCACCGGCGCAGCACCTGAGCGGGCGGTGCCCAGCGCAGCGTTGGGGCTGGTAACGGGGTTTGGCATGGTCACTTATGACCGGTGTCTATGCACTGGCGCCTTGTTGCTGGGGGCCTCGGCATGAGCATGCCCATGCCCCCACCCAAGCGCAAAAACCCGGCGCTGCGCACCCGGCCCATGCATCCGCCACCGGCGGCGCGTAGCCGTATTGGCTTGGGCTTAACGGCGGCGGCGGCGCGTGGTGAGTTGGCGTTGCAAGTTTGCCAAGCCTGTGGCGCGCACCAGTATCCGCCGCGCGAGAGTTGCAACCGTTGCCCCAGCACCGAACTGCGCTGGCAAGGTCAGGACGGAGCGGGCCAGTTACTGGCCATCACCACGCTGGCGCACAGCAACGATTTGTTTTTTCGCGAACGCTTACCCTGGCGCCTGGGCATGGTGGCCTTAGACGTCGGGGTATCGGTGCTGGTGCACTTGCACGAAGACGTGCAAAACCCCATGCAACCGGTTCGCGTGCTGGCCCGGCTCGACCGTGCCGGCCAAGCGGTGCTGATTGCCGTGCCGCAAACCCCATCCCCTCACTGGCAGGAGACCCCCATGATGCGCGAAATGGGATGCGACCCCAAACATCGCAAAATCCTTATTACCGATGGCAAAACCCCCACCGGTCAAGCGCTGGTGCGCGCCTGCGTGGCCGCTGGCGCGCAAACCATTTGGGTGGGTTACGCCGAACCCTGGAAAAAACTCCCTGGCCTTGACGACCTCGCCCAGCTGCCCGGCGTGAGCCTGATACCGCTTGACTTGACCAATGAGCGCGACGTGGCCAAGGTCAGTGGCGGCATTGGGGGCAAGGTGGACATCGTAATCAACAACGCCGAGGCGCACCGCACCCACGGCATTGCCGACCGTGCGGGCACCGACGCCGCGCGTTTTGAGATGGACCTGAATTACTTCGGCCTGTTGCGTTTGGCTCAGTCGCTGGGCCCCGCGCTTAAAGGGCGCGCAGCCGATGGCCCGGCCAATGCGGTGGCATGGGTCAATGTGCTGTCTATTTATGCGCTGGCCAATTTTCCGGCGCACGGCACGTATTCGGCATCCAAGGCCGCAGCGTATTCGTTGGCGCAATGCTTGCGCGCCGAAATGCGGCCCTTTGGCATACGCGTCATCAACGTGTTTCCGGGCCCGATTGAGGACGAGTGGTTTCAAAGTTTGCCGCCACCCAAACTCAACCCCGACGTATTGGCGCGTGCCATTGTGAAGGCGTTACAAGCCGGCACCGAGGATGTGTATCCTGGTGATGTGGCCCAAGAGTGGCTGCAGCGCTGGCGCGAAGACCCCAAAATACTCGAGCGAGAAATCGCTGCTGGAGACGGAAGATGAGCCAAAACCCAAGCGTGCTCATGGCCCTGGCGCAGGCCATGCAGCAACGTCGCATTGAGGTGGTTGACCTCACGCAAACCTTAACGCCAGAGTTTCCGCAAATCAGCTTGCCACCCGAGTACGGCCAGTGTTGGCCGTTTCGGCTTGAAGAAGTGGCGCAGTACGACGCGCGTGGCCCCAGCTGGTACTGGAACAACTTTTCGTGTGGTGAGCATACCGGTACTCACTTTGATGCGCCGATTCATTGGGTATCGGGCCGGCATCTGCCGCATAACTCGGTGGACACCATACCCGTGGATCACTTTGTTGCGCCGGCCTATGTGATTGACTGCGTGGCGCAAACCCAAGCCAACCCCGACTACCTGCTTACGGTGGACGATTTGCTGGCCTTTGAAGCCAAGCATGGCCGCATGCAGCCCAAGTCATGGTTGTTGATGCGTACCGATTGGTCGCAACGCAGCGACCCCGAGGCCTACCAAAACTTTGACGAAACCGGGCAACACACCCCTGGCCCGGGCACCGAGGCGGTAAGGTTTTTAATTGAAGAGCGCGACGTGATTGGCTTTGGCTCGGAGGCCATTGGCACCGATGCCGGGCAGGGCTTTCATCTCAAACCACCGTATCCGTGCCATTACCTGATGCACGGCAGTGGGCGCTACGGGCTGCAGTGCCTCACCAACCTGCACCTGTTGCCCCCAGCGGGCGCCGTCATACTCGCTGCGCCACTCAAAATACAAAAGGGCAGTGGCAGTCCGCTGCGGGTGCTGGCCTTGGTTGAGCGCGCATGAAGCGCGCGGCCATTGTGACTGGGGCCAGCGGAGGCATTGGCGCGGCCATCGCGCAGCGCTTGTTGCAGCAAGGCATGGCGGTGTGGTCGCTGTCGCGGCGCACGCCGGCGTTTACGCACGCCGATTTGCATCACGTCTCGGTGGATTTGCTCGACCGCGCGGCGCTGGCCGAGGCCTTGCGCACCCTAACGGCCGAGCACGCCATCACCACCCTGGTACACAACGCCGGAGCGATTCGGGCCGCCATGCTGCCCAACGTTGACCTGAGCGACCTCGATGCCCTAGCGCAACTGCATTTGGGTTGCGCGGTGCAACTCTTGCAAGCCACCTTGCCTGCCATGCAAGCCAGCGGGCAGGGGCGGGTGGTGTTGCTGTCCTCACGTGCGGCGTTGGGCCTATCCTCGCGCACCGCGTACAGCGCCACCAAGGCTGGCATGTTGGGCATGGCGCGTACCTGGGCGCTGGAGCTGGCTGGTCAAGGCATCACGGTCAACGTGGTGGCCCCGGGGCCGATTGCCGAGACGGAAATGTTCGAAGCCGTGGTGCCCAAAGGCAGCGACAAAGCCGCCGCTTTGGCGCAGGCCATACCGGTGGGGCGGCTGGGTAGCCCCGCCGATGTGGCGCGGGCCGTGACGTTTTTTACCGACTCCGATGCCAGCTTTGTTACCGGCCAGGTGCTTTACGTTTGTGGCGGAAGCAGCGTGGGCAGCCTAACCATCTAGCCCATGCCGCGCGCAGGCAATGCTGGTTGCAGCGAAGCGGCGCTAGTGCGACAAACCGGGCAACCAAGTCGCCAGTGACGGCACAAAAATCACCAGCAAAATCAGTCCGAGTACGCAGGCAACAAACGGTGTCGCGGCAAGCCACACGTCGCGCATGGTGATGTGATCGGGCGCCACACCCTTCATCACAAACAGCAGCAGGCCAAAGGGTGGAGTGGTGTAGCCCACTTCGAGCGCCAGCAACAAAATGAGACCGAACCAAGTTAGGTCAAAACCAAGCGTTTGCGCCAGCGGAAAAAAGATCGGCGCGGTTAGTAGCATCATGGACAACTGGTCCATGAAACAGCCCAGCAGCAAAATCACGCCGATCATGATGAACAACATGGCCAAAGGAGCCAGTTCATAAGACGTGGCCCATTCAATCAAACCCGAACTGGCCCCAGAGAAGGCCAGTAACTGGCTGAATGTGGCCGAGCCCAAAATGATGAAGAACGACATCACTGTCACGCGCATGGCGCCGGCCAGCGACGCGCGTATGGCTTTGAGGGTGAGCGCACGGTAAGACGCAGCCAAGATCATGACCGCAAGACAGCCGACCGCTGCGGCTTCGGTGGGCGTAGAAATACCCGTGACCATGGCGCCAATACAAGCCACCACCACCAAAAACATGGGAATGATGTCTCGAACCACAAGCAAGAGTTTCTCGCCGAGAGAAACACTGCCCGCCTGATAGCCAGGTGCGGCACTGGGGTCCAGTCGGGTCCAAGCAAAGATGACCAGCACGTAAGCCGTGGCCAAAATAAGCCCGGGCACGATGCCGGCAATCAGCAAGTCGCCCACATCGGTTTGCCCCAATGTGGCCAGCAGCACCGCCAGCGCTGAGGGCGGAATGATTACGGCCAAACCGCCTGTGCCCAAAATGGGCCCAATCGAGAGGTACTTGTTGTAGCCGCGGCGCATCATCTCGGGCACCATGGTCGAGCCAAGTAGGGCAGTGGCCCCCATGCTTGACCCCGATAGCGTGGCAAACGCCGTGCCACCCGCGACGGTTACGTAGCTCAAACGGCCGGGTACATTGCCCATGAGCCGGTCGATGGCGTTGAACATTCGATTGGCCAAGCCGGTATAAAAAAACAATTCACCCATGAGCAAAAACATGGGAATCGGCACCAGCGCAAACAGCGTCATTGCGCCGTAGCCGTTGTGTAGCATCTGCTCCACGCCGGTGGCGCCCCGCATAAAGATGGCCGCGCCGACGATGTTACTGGCCAAAAAAGCAATGGCCACGGGCATGCCCAGCAGCATAAGCACAACAATCATGCCAATGAGCAAACCAAAGGCTTCGTACCAGGCCATGGCTTATTTTTCCTGATTGGGAATATCAACCGCGCCAACTTTGGCGATCGGTTCGCCACGCAGCCACAGTCGAAAAAATTCGAGAACCATCATGCCAAAGCTCAAGGGCATAAACGCCAACAGCATCCAACGCGGCATGTCAAACGAGCGCATATCCATGTCACCAGCCGAGTAGGTGTCAAGGGTGACGCGAACACCAAAATACGCCAAGATCAGGCACGTCACGATGCACAACCAGCACAAAGCGGTAAGCAGCTTTTGACGTAGCCTCTCGGGCAGCGTCACCAGCAGCACCTCCACGGTTACGTGCGCTCGTTCGCGCACCAGCCAGGGGCCGCCAAGCAGCGGAATAACGAGCAACGTGTACTCGGTTAAGGCAAAGAAGTGCGCCGAGAACGACAGGCCTACTTCGCGGGCAAAAATGTCCAGAATAATCATGGCCATCATGCCCAGCAGCAACAAGCCTGCAACAAACGCCATCAGGTCAACGACTCGGTCAAGAACTCGGCTCAACATGGTTGGGTGACGATCCTAAAAAATAAGCCGAGCCCGATGAGGGGGCTCGGCTTGCATCTCGGCGCGCCTTAGCGTGGCGAGAACAGCTTCATCACGTTTTCAGCGCTGGCGGTGTTGCCATCCATCTTCTGGATGCGTTCCTTCATGCGCTGGTGGCTGGCGTTGGCCGCCCCTTCCACAAAGCGGGCGCCGGCCAGGGCAGGCAGCGTGGTTACTTTAACCCCTTTTTCATCAAGCATTTTGTGCTCTTTGGTGCGCAGTGCGCCCAGTTCGGCCATGCTTTCTTTTTCGTAGGCTGCAATCGTTTGGGTCAGGATGTCACGGGTTTTTTGGCTCAAACTCGCCCACTTTTTGCCGTTGATGATCACGCCCAAATCGGTTGAGAAAAACGCGGGCTCAAGCCGATGCTTGATGTACTTGTCCCAGCTCAGATCCATCACACCGATCTGCGTCCAACCCATGGTGTCGATCGTTCCACGCTCAAGTGCCGTGTACACGTCGGTGGCCTTTAGGTTAATCACCTGCACCTTCAGTACATTGGTAAAGAACGCGTTATAAATGGCATTGCCGCGCATTTTGCGGCCTTCAAGAATCAAGTCGCCAGCCGGGCCGGTCTTGAATTCTTGGGTCGACCATAAGTTAAAGCGAATGCCACTGTCGATCCAGCCCAGATAGTGCGCACCCATGCGCTTGTCGTGGGCGGCCTGAAGCGCTTTGAGCGCACCATTTTGGCGTGCGGTGGGGCCGTCGATCGTGCTGGCGCTTACCGCGTCGCATTCGGGAACGGTGGCCGAGTAAAACGCACATGGGGTGTAAACCATGTCAACCACGCCGTTGGTTAGCGCTTTGGGCTGCTCAAACATGCCCACGGCTTCGGGGCCACCACGAACTTGAATTTTGAACACGCCCGCGCCAGCCGCGTTGGCTTTGTCAACAAACTTCAAAAAGCTCTTCGTGTAGATCAGCGATTTGGGGAAGGCATGCACCGCGGTGATGGTGTCCATGGCTGCGGCGGTGCTCATTACGCCCAGCGAAGTTGCGGTGGCCAACGCCACGGTTAGGGCACGACGGCGCCATTTGCCAACTGTCATCGTCATTTCAGGGTCTCCTGTGGTTTCAATGCGCACTTAGGTAAAAGTGCGTCAACGGTTGATAGTACCTTCAAAAAGGGAAAAAGCAAGCAAACCCGCAGGGGTGACGCGCACATCACCACGTTTCTTTCAACAAACGCGCGTTCATCCATACTGCGATCAGGGTAAACACCAACATCAGGGCGGCCAGTTGGGTGTGGTCAACCAACGCAATCATGCCCACCAAATAGCCCGACAAGCCGCCCAGCGTTTGTTGGGTGGTGCCCGCAAATGCCGCTGCCGTGCCCGCCACCGCCGGAACCGCACCCACCGAACGCGCCAGTGCCACGGGCATGAGCAAGCCGTGTCCAATACCCACGGCAATCATCGGAATCGCAAATCCCAGCGGGGTGTGCCAGCCCAACCACGCGCCCACCAGCATGCCGCCCACGCCCAATAGGGTGATGCCATGGCCGACCGTGAGCAGACGAAGCGGCTGAATTTTTGAAGAAAGGCGCGTACACAGGTAGTTGCCGATCACGTACGAACTGGGCCCCAACATAATAAAAAAGCCCACGCCGTCAGGTAGCACCCCGTAGCTTCCCAATACGGTGGGGGCCCCCGATAAAAAGCAATAAAACGCCGACGTACCAGCTGCCATGATGACCAAGCACCGCAGGTAGGTGGTGTCTTTGCCTAAGGCCTTTAAACCCTCGCGGTACGGCAGGCGTGGCACGTTGGGCTCAGACTTGCGCGTCTCTGGAAACCGGTAAAGCGCCACAAGGAGCCCCACTGCCATCAGCGCCACGATGATGAAGTTGGACTGCCAGCCAAAGTGCACATGATTGAATCCACCCAGAATGGTGGCCAGCGGTGGGCACACCCCTAGTGACATGCCGAAGTACGCCATGATGCGCGTACGCTCGTGCGGGGCAAACAAGTCTTGCACCATGGAGCGGCTAATGACCATGCTGGCACCTGCGCCGCAGCCCTGAATCAAACGGCCAACAATGAGCTGCTCAATCGAGCCCGCCGTGGCCGCCACCAACGAGCCCACCAGCGCCACGCTCAGCCCAAAGGCCAGCACGGGCTTGCGCCCAACTCGGTCAGACCATGGCCCGTAGACCAATTGCAGGCCGCCGTAGGTCACCACGTAGGCACTGAATGTAAGTTGCACTTGCCCCTGGCTGGCATCAAGTAGCGCGCCCCACTCTTGCATGGAGGGCAGGGCGATGGCCATGGCCAGCAGGCCAAACACCACTTGACTGATTAAATTCGCAACAACCATGCGCGGCGCCAGCCCCAAGCAACAAAACGGCCGATTCTCGCAGTTTCTTGTGGGTGGGTCTTGGGCGGGGTGTCCCCAGGGTTTGGTTTGGGGGCTTAGCGCCAACGCGCAACCGGCTAGACTGAGGGCTGCTTTATTGGGGTAGCCCATGAGTCAAGTCACCCAGTACCACGTTCACGTAATGTTTGGCGATTGCGATCCAGCGGGTATCGTGTTTTTTCCTAACTTCTCAAAGTGGATGGATGCCGCCTCGCACCATTACTTTCGCGCCTGTGGCGTGCCGCCGTGGCGAGAGTTGTACAACGAAACACGTCTGATCGGCACCCCGTTGCTAGAAATTCACACCAAGTTTTATGTTTCGGCCACTTACGGGCAATCGCTGGTGATTCACACGCAAATCACCTCGTGGGGGCGCAAAACGTTTGAGCAGCTGCACCAGGTGTACCGGGGCGATACGCTGCTATGCGAGGGCACCGAGACCCGGATTTTTGTGATCCGACCCAACCCCAACGGCGACGAAATTCAGTCAATTGCCGTGCCGCAATGGATCAAAGACAAGTGTCAGTAGGCGTACTCGCACCGTTTCGTATCAAGAGCTTTCGTCTGCAGTGGGGCGGCGATTTGGCTGCCTCGTGGGCGTTTGAGATGGAAATGCTTATGCTGGGCTGGTTTGTGCTGGTGCAGTCGGGCTCGGTGCTGGCGTTGGCAGCGTTTGGCGCGCTGCAGTACGCGGGCTCATTGTTCTCGCCATTGGTGGGGGTGTTGGGTGACCGGTTGGGCTACGCCAAACTGTTTTGGCAAACCCGTTTGTTTTATGGTGTGTTGGCTACGGCGGTGTGGCTCATGGCCATGACGAATACGCTCACCTACGGCTGGGTGCTGGTGGCCGCGGCCATTAGCGGGGCCTTGCGCCCGTCGGACATGGTGATGCGCTACGTGGTGATTGCCGAGCACCAGCCGGCCGCGCAGCTTATGGGCGCACTGGGCATTGCCCGCGCCACCTTTGACTCGGCGCGCATTGTGGGCGCGTTGCTGGGTACTGGCGCGGCCGCTGCGGTTGGTTTGCCCGTTGCCTACGCCGTGGTGGTGGCTTTGTACGGCCTAAGCTTTGTGCTAACCCGCGCCATACCCGACGCGGGCTTGCCCCGCCCGGGTATGCCCGTGGGCTTGTCGGTGGGTGCCCATGTGGCAACCGTTGGGCGCGATTTACGCGCCGCCGTGGGCTACGTATGGCAAAGGCCGCTGTTGCGTGTGGCGTTTGCCTTGGCGTTTTTGGTGAATTTGCTGGCGTTTCCGTTTTACTTGGGGCTGCTGCCTTACGCGGCCAAGCATGTGTTTGCCGTGGGGCAGCAGGGCTTGGGGGTGTTGAGTGCGAGCTTTGCGTTTGGCTGTTTGTTAGGCTCGGTCACGCTTAGCCTAACCGCCTCGCGTTGGCCGGCCAAGCGCACCATGGTGTGGGCCACGCTCACGTGGTTTGCCCTGGGTGCGGTGTACGCGCTCAACACCCAGTGGCTGGTGGCGGTTGCGCTGCTGGTGGTGGTGGGCTTCATGTCCAACATGTGCCTCACGCCCTTAGCGGCGGTGATGTTGCGCGGGGCCGAAGCCTCGCATCGCAGCCGCGTCATGGGGCTGCGTATGTTGGCCATTTGGGGCTTGCCCATTGGGCTAACCGCCGCGGGTTCGCTGGTGAGTGTGCTGGGCTTTGGTGCAACAGCGCTGGCCTATGCGGTGCTGGGGCTGGTGCTCAGTGGCGCCATCATGTTACGCTGGCGCGGTGTACTGCAACAAGGCTAAGCCGCGTAGCGGCCGCGTTTGACCATGAGCCAACCCCCTGCCAATTCCACCCCGCCCACCCACAACGCCAGTGCCCAGGCTGCGCTGACGGCGCTACCAATTTTGGAGCAGCGACGGCTAGAGGCCAACATACTCAAACACGTTTACCACGTGCTGCTTGAGCGGCTGGGCCGCGACCAAGCGCGCGAGATGATTGACCAAATTGTGCGCCAAGCCGCCGTGGCGCAGGGTGAGGCGTTTGCAAAGGCCTTAGGGCGCACCCCTACGCTGCAAGACTTTGCCGACATCTTGCCCAACTGGACGCGTGAGGACGCGTTGCGCATCGACACGCTGCACGCCAGCGCCGAGCGGCTTGACTTTAACGTCACCCGCTGCCGCTACGCCGAGATGTACCGCGACATGGACTTGGGTGACCTAGGCCCGCTGCTGTCGTGCAACCGCGACGGCAGCTTTTGCACTGGGTACAACCCCGCCATTACCCTTACCCGTACCCAAACCCTCATGCAAGGCGCCACGCACTGCGACTTTCGCTACCGACTTACGGATTCGGATTCGCCGGCTGATTCAGCGTCTTAAAGTCGGCTCGCTCCAGCCACCACGAGGTGGCTGCGCCAAACACCAAGCCCCAAAACGCAGCGCTGATGTTCCAAATGGGCAAGTCAGCCACGGTAACCAAAAACGTGACCAACGCGCCCAGGGTAAAGCGATGGCTGAATGCCGCCACAAAGGCGCCTTGCAGCACGCGAATCATGGCCAGCCCACCCAAGGTGGTAATAAAGGCCCCGGGTGTGGCCAGCAGGGCCTGGGTAAACAGTGGGGCGGCCGCACCAAAGCCAATGGCCAACACGCCCACCACCATGCCGCCCGTCCATTGCCTGGCCTTGGGCACGCCATTGGTCAGAACCGCGTTTACGGGGCCCGTAAGGCAGGTGCTTACCGAGCCGACACAGGCCGCCAGCGCCGACCACACACCACACGCGCAGGTAATGGCGTTAACTGGCGGCTGGTGTTGCGCGGCACGCAAAATGCCAATACCCATGCCGTTTTGCACCACCAGCACCGTAATGGACAGCGGAATCACCAGCTCCACCATGGCACGCCACGACCATTCGGGCGCCGTCCACACCGGCTGCGCCCACAATGAGGCGCCCAGTTTGGCGTTGTAGTTACCGGCCAGTGCCAGCACGAGCACACCAACCAAAAGGGCACCAATAATGGGGGGCAGGCGGTCGCCCCACGCCTTGCGTGCCGACAGCACCACAAAGGTCAGCGTCATGGCCCCGGCAAGCATCAAATCGGCGTGCAGGCCGCGTACCACGTCCAGCCCAAACTTAAGAAACACCCCCGCCACCATGGCCATCACAATGGGCATGGGCAGCCAGGCCATTACCTTTTTTACGTAGCCTGACAACCCCAGCGCAAGCATCAGCGCGGCGGTAACAAAGTACGCGCCAATGATTTCGGCAAAGCTCAGGTGCTGCAGCGCCGGCCCAATCAGCACCGCGCCCGGAATCGTCCAGTAAAACGCCAGCGGCTGCTGGTAGCGCCAGCACGCCCACAGCGTAAGCCAGCCATTGACGAAAAACGCCCCAAACACCCACGACGCCAGTTGCTCGGGCGACAGCCCGCCCTGCGTACCCACGGCCAAAATAATCGCCAGTGGCCCGGTGCACGAGTACAAAAACCCCACCATGCCATTAAAAATTTCGGCCCGGCCAAGGCCCTGTGTGAACATCGACCAACGCGTGGCGGGGGTGGCAGCGGCTTCAATGGTGGGCATATCAACGACTCAAAAAAAAGGGGAAGGCCTAACGCCTTCCCCTTAGGATACGACAACCGGTACGGTTTACTCTTTACCAAAGAGACGGTCCAAAAACCCCTGCTTCACCGCCGGCGGCGCCGGGCGCACGGTGCTCGCCGGCGTGGGCCGCGGCTGGCTGGCCTGTGTGGTACGGGTGTTTTGCTGCTTCATGAAGCGGTTGAGTACGTCTGAGGCGCCGTGGGTTTGCTGAATGTCGTTGATACGCGGGTTTTTTGGTGCCTGCGCACGCCGCTGCACCTGGCGTTGCCCCGCGTCGGCCACCGCCTGCGCAAAGCTCACAAACGAGCCCCCCGCACCATCGGGCAAATCAATGAGGTAGCCTTTTTCAAACAAACTGCGCGCCTCAGGGCTGGTTAGGATGGGCGGGGCCAGCAAAAAGCTAATCGGAAAACGCTGCTGTGTGAACAACGGCTCAATCAAGGCCGGGTCATCCACACGGCTGGGGCAAATCACCAACTGCGGGGCCAGGCGGGTGGTGGTGTCAAACACCCAATGCAGCCGATGCAAAAAGGTAATGGTGGCCGCCACCTCAATGGCCGACAACGACACCGGCGTAAGCACCAAGTCGTAGTCGTACAAAATCTCTTCGTCCGTGGCGTCCGTCCAGGTTAGGTCGGCAATCACCACAGCGCTTGCCTGCGAGGCATGGCGCAAATGCGTGCGCCCCTCAAGCAAAGCGCGCTTTTTGCCCAAGTTAACCGGCAACGGGTGATGCTGCACCACCACGCCCAGCGGGGCACTGCGGTTAACCCACGAACTTGACGACCCGTGGGGGTCAAAATCGATCAGGGTGGTGGCAAGGTTTTTTGATTTGCGAAAAAACGCCGCCAAGTTGGCCGCAATGGTGCTTTTGCCAACGCCGCCTTTTTGGCTGGTGACCAGAATTTTTAGGGTCTGCATGGGAGCTTTTTTTGTTTTTAATCATGCAATTATGAAAACAAAGCAAAGCGCTGTCTAGTTTGTGGGTGGCCCCAAAACAACAGGCATAATGCCTACACCCCCGTGCCTCGGTGGTGAAATTGGTAGACACAGCAGACTTAAAATCTGCCGCCTTTAATCGGGCGTACCGGTTCGATTCCGGTTCGAGGCACCAC